>JBODRP010000248.1:0-8433 GCA_050633005.1 Trichormus sp.
ACTTCAAATCCGTTTTAATGTTACTCCGACTCTTGTCTCTCAAGTTACTTACTCACCAGTAGGAGAGGAAGTGTTGCAAAGGCTAGGAGAATTTCTTTTAACTGATTCTCGCCGAAATGGCTTTTATGCTTTGCGTGGTGCTTTAATTGTGTCGGCTGCTTCTCAAGAAGGCTTAACACTTGTGAATGTGCTACGAAAATTTCCTAGCAACAATGTGCGGCTAAATTTTATAGAAGCGATGCAGATAGTCGATGAATTGTCACAATTGCTCAGAACTAGAGATAAAGTTGTATCCTATTTACAAAAGCAAGCTTTAACTGAGTCTGTCACATCCCAGGTGGATTTTTCAAAATTGCCAGATTTAAGAGAACGGGGAAATTTTCGTTGGCAATTAACCAGGTTTACTTTAAATGATGTCAAACGAAACCGCCTACTCCCTCTGGACTTATATTTACCTACAACTAGCAAAGAGAATGACACTCACTCGCCTTTTCCTCTGATTGTCATTTCTCATGGTGTGGCTTCAGACCGTTACACTTTTGCTTATCTAGCCCAACATTTAGCATCCTACGGTTTTGCTGTTGCTGTTTTAGAACATCCTGGTAGTAATGCTAGACGTTTTCAACAATATTTTGCAGGTTTAGCAGAACCACCTGCACCAAGGGAGTTTATCGATAGGCCTCTAGATATAAAATTTTTGTTAGATGAACTTCAGCTGATGGAAAAGTCTGATCCCAACCTCAAGGGCAAGCTAAACTTTGAAAAAATAGGGGCAATTGGTCAATCTTTTGGCGGTTACACAATTTTAGCTTCAGCTGGGGCTGAGATTAACTTTGAGCAACTCCAGCAAAATTGTTTACCTGATAATTCAAATTTAAATTTATCACTGGTTTTGCAGTGTCAAGTGGCTCGATTATCCTCAGAAAATTATGAATTAAAGGATGATCGCATTAAAGTCATTATTGCAATTAATCCGATTAATAGTGCTATTTTTGGTGAAAATGGCATAAGGCAGATAAAATTACCTGTCATGCTAATCACAGGTAGTCAAGATATTTTTGCTCCTCCTTTACCAGAACAAATTCATCCTTTTACTTGGTTGCCAAATTCTAATAAATACTTAGTTTTAGTGGAAAATGCTACCCATTTTACTTTTATAGGGGAATCTCCTAATCAAAGTAATGTGTTACCTGTGCCACAGGGCTTGTTAGGCCCTGAGCGTACTGTTGCTTTTTCCTATCTCAATGCTTTAAGTGTGGCTTTTTTAGAAGCTAATCTCCTCAATCGTAGTGAATCTCGTGTCTATTTGCAGCCTTCCTATGCTCAATATATTAGTAAATCTCCTCTAAATTTGAGTCTTTTACAGTCATTAACTACAGAACAGTTAAATGAAGCTATGAAGTAGGGGATAGGGCATGGGGCATGGGGCATAGTGAGGAAAATTAATCACTAATGACTATTTTCAGTAGAATTGCTGACGACGATTTGAATAATATTGTTCCTAAAAAATATGTCTTTTATATGTTTTTTATATGACAATTTTTTGTCTTTGATACTTTGAGAATTAATTGTCAGGGGATCACAATATTCATGGGTTAGTATTTATAAAAACTTATTGCAGATTCAGTAGTTTATATATAGGGTTGTAAATAAATATTAAGAAATACTTATTAAAAAAGATTGCAAGTCCTTGATTTAATTGCTAACGTGTGTAGTGGCAACGATAGTAATAAACGCTCTGAATTGAGGAGAGGTAAAACCTATGAGCTATATCTATTCAGCTAATTACGGGAACAATTGATGTGCAATCTGTAATCTGCAATCGTAGGAACAATGCAGGTTAAGTCAAAAATATATCGTTGCTAGTGGCTAATTGCTGTTCTGACTGGAAATTAAACTAATGATTTGTCTTTCCTGGTATTGAGATGTGTGCTGATTGATGAATGCACAACTGGGGTAAGACTCAGAATTTGGAGGTGAAAGCCGATGAATATTCAAGGTAAAGTGGCTCTAGTTACGGGAGCTTCCCGTGGCATTGGGCGAGCGATCGCCATAGAATTAGCAGAGCAAGGAATCCACAGATTAATTTTAGTCGCACGCGATCGCCAAAAGTTAAGAGAGTTAGCTGAAGAAATTGAGATGATGGGTGTCAAAGCTACCGTATTAGCCATTGATTTAACCCAAGCCACAGAGGTAAATATCGCCATAGCCCAACTGTGGCGGACTTACGGGCCAATTCACCTGTTAGTTAACTGTGCAGGGGTAGCATACCAAAACTCATTTTTGCGTTCCAAACTCCCCCAAGTCCAAGAAGAACTCTCTGTCAATTTATTGGGAATGTACACCCTCACCAGTCTCATCGCCAAACGCATGGCTAGCCAAAGACAGGGGACAATTATCAATGTTTCCAGCTTAATGGGGAAAGTCGCCGCCCCCACAATGGCCACCTATTCCGCTACGAAGTTCGCCATTTTAGGCTTTACCCAAGCTTTGCGCCAAGAACTAGCAGAATACAACATTCAAGTCAAAGCCTTGTTACCCACCCTCACTGACACAGACATGGTGCGCGACTTACAACTATTTCGCTGGGTGATCCCCATGACTCCCCAGCAAGTAGCCAAAGCACTCGTCACAGGACTACAAAAAGACTCCCCAGAAATTTTAGTAGGATGGCAAAGTCATCTAGCAGTATGGTGTCAACGTTTAGCCCCCTGGTTACTGGAGTTAATTTTAAAAATATCCGCACCACCAAAAGCACAAACACCAGCAAAACCCAGTCTATTCGCCAAAATTCAGCGTCTTGCTGATTTAGCCCTATCTAGAAATATGCTGACTTTTGTATCTGCAAATCCTAGAAAATAGGGTGTAGGGGTGTAGGGGTGTAGGGGGAAGTTACTTAAAACAGTTATCAGGTGTATGGTTTGATGTTTCGCAAGCGTGATTTTCCTCAACACTCTTCACTGCCTGGACGGTGAGAAACTATATCCAAAATCACCTTGCGGTTAGATAATTAAGTATCCCTTGTTTCGGAGTCATCAACAATGCTGGATTATCCTACCACCCTCCCACCAGAAACTATTGATGACTTACCGAACATTTCCGGTTGGGAAACAGAGGTGATGAGTGTGGTTAACGATGATGCGCCTGTATTTTTACCAACAACCAACCTCAAATTAGAAAATATCAATGCAGTATTTGCGATCGCTTTACATATGCACCAACCAACAATCCCGGCTGGTGATGATGGTAAACTGATCAGCAATCTGCAATATATGTTTGCACATCCGCACGAAGGCGACAACCACAACGCCGCACCCTTTGCTTATTGCTATAGCCGCATGGGAGATTTTATTCCCGAACTGGTAAATCAAGGTTGCAATCCCCGTATTATGCTCGATTACTCAGGTAATCTGCTGTGGGGACTCAGGCAAATGGGGCGCAACGATATTATCGATAACCTCAAACGCATAACTTGTGAAAGCACCTATCAACCCTATGTAGAATGGTTAGGGACAATGTGGAGTCATGCTGTTATACCATCCACTCCCATACCAGATATTAAATTACATATCTTAGCCTGGCAACAACATTTTGCTGCCATTTTCGGTTGGGAAGCATTGGCACGAGTCAAAGGATTTTCGCCGCCGGAAATGCACTTACCAAATCACCCAGATACGTTATTTGCATTTGTCAAAGCCCTCAAAGAATGTGGCTATCGTTGGCTACTCGTACAAGAACATTCTGTAGAAACCATTAATGGTCAATCTTTAACCCATAAACATTTACCACATCGTTTAATTGCTCGTAATTCCCAAGGTGAAACTATTAGTATTACAGCCTTAATTAAAACCCAAGGCTCAGATACAAAATTAGTTGGTCAAATGCAGCCCTATTATGAAGCCAAAACCCTATCAAAACAAAAACTAGGTAATGTCTTGATACCACCCATAGTCAGTCAAATTGGTGATGGTGAAAATGGGGGCGTAATGATGAATGAATTTCCCAGTGCTTTCAAACAAGCTTGGTGGGATATGGTCAATCACAACGGTGGTCAATCTGGAACTGTTGGGGTTTGTGGCACAGAATATTTAGAATTAATCGCAGCTGCTGGTTGCCAATCAACAGACTTTCCTGAGTGTCAGCCAGTCGGACAATATCAAATCTGGCAAAGAGTAGAACCAGAAAATTTTCATTCTGAAGCAGTAGAAAATGCGATTCAAGAATTAAAACAAATCAACCCACATTTTCACATGGATGGAGCATCTTGGACAAATCATATCAGTTGGGTAAAAGGATATGACAATGTTTTATCACCCATGTATGAATTAAGCACTTTATTTCATCAAAAATTCCCTCCATCATCTGATACAAAAAAAACCGAATATCGTCAAGCACTATTACATAATCTATTGCTACAAACAAGCTGTTTTCGTTATTGGGGACAAGGCACTTGGACAGACTATGCCCGTGAAATTTATCAAAGAGGTCAAAATTCATTAGCCACCAATAGCCAGTAGGGTGCGTCAGTGAGATAGAACCTAACTATACTCAGAAATTATTCATACTGACACCCCTACACCCCTACACCCCTACACCCCTTTCTGTACAACCCCAGTAACTCTATCGGTAATAGTGGCTTATTAGCTCAAAGTCCACTATACTTGATTATTAATATTGAATTAAATTTGTGATCATGGCAGCATTGTTACTGGAAGACGGCACAATAGAAAGCGATTTATCAGAGATAGTTCGTCAACTTGAACCTCTGGGAATTTATTTCAAGCACTACGACCCAGGAACATCGTTGCTATTTCCCCAACTCTTAACTCAGCAGATTTTGACAGATGCTGACAAACGTCATATTGTCGATTTGCACAACAGCGTGTTTGAGTTCCTCAAACAAGAAAATGCTTATCTTTGGTGTGACTTGTTAAATGTGCATCCGGGGTTGCCAAATCTACAAAATATAATTGCTACCTATAGCCAATATCATACTCATACTGCACCTGAACCTTTATACGTCCTCGCCGGGGAAATGATTTTTGGTTTTGTAAAAGCTGATGGTAGCCAAATACAGCTTCTAGTTGAATCTCAGGATTATCTACATATCCCGGCCGGGGTAGAACATTGCTCTACTCCCACTGCATTATTACACTTCAAAGCTGTACGCTACTTTAGCGCGGCTGATGGTTGGCTGCCCAATTATACAGGCACTCAGTTGAGTGATGTTATAGAAAAGCCGCGCTAATATTCCCTCCTACTGATCCCAAATTAGTTCTAAACGCTCTTGCGCTTTTTTAAGAGCTTTTTCTGGTGACTCACCCAACAGTGTGGCTTCAATAGCTCGACCTAGACTATCAGATAAGCGACTATATCCAGCAATTATTGGTCGAGAGCCTGCTACAGACATTTGATCCGCAAATACTTTTAATACTGGTTGTTTGCTCATGAATTGCTGATAAGCTTCACTTTCAGTAGTTTTGATGTTCACTGGCAAAAAACCCGTACCTATACTCCATTCCGTTTGAAATTCTTCACTCAAAACATATTCCAAAAACTTCAGTGCAGCTTGCTCTCTGGTGGGAGTAGTTTTCATTAAATACATAACTCCCGTAGCTGTCACAGTTGCTGGTTCTACATTGGCAGGTATGGGAAACAGATCATAATCAACGTTAGATTTCATGATATAAGTCCAAGGGCCTGTAATTTGCATAGCAACTCGACCAGAAATAAAAGCTTCCTCTTCATAACCGCGTTCTGGTGGAGATAGAATTGCTGAACCATCTTTCATCAGGTCATTCCAGAATTGCAAAGCATTAATAGCTGCTTGGTTTGTTAAATTCGGTTTATTATCTGTAACTACCTCACCCCCAGCACTCAATAAAAAAGGAAACCAACTAAACACACTCCATTCTCCCTTTCCTAAAGGTAATAACATTCCATATTGTTCTGGTCTTTTATCTCCATTACGATCAATAGTTAGCTTTTTAGCAACTTCCCTTAATTCTTCCCAAGTCTTAGGAGTTTCAGTAATTCCCGCCGCTTGAAAAAGCTTTGGTCTGTAAAAAATACCAAGATTAGCAGTATAGATGGGGATTGACCAAATATGGCCATTTAACTGCAATTGTTCCCATAGGTTAGGGGTGATTTCTGATTTCAAAGGTAATTTATCCAACCATTCATCTAAAGGTTGAATTGCGCCTAATTCTGCAAATTGTCCTGTATTTTGTGGGTCATATGCCAGAATATCTGGAGGTGCATTACCTACAAAAGATGTTAATATTTTCGGTAATTGTGGTTCACCTATAAAGATAGAATCTACTTGAATATCAGGATGATTTTGATTGAATTTATCTACTAATCTTGTAAATACATCTCGATTAGCAGGGGGATTAATTGATTGCCATAATTTCAGATGAATTACTTTGTCATCTTGCTGATTTATTCCCTGACAACCTGATAAAAATATCAGACATATACTCATGACAATTACTAGCAATGATAACCGCCTACCTAAATTTAGGATATGGCGAAAAACATTCTGATGTTTGGATTTGAAAAATATCAAGTTCATGCTC
Organism: Trichormus sp.; assembly: GCA_050633005.1. Taxonomy (GTDB): domain Bacteria; phylum Cyanobacteriota; class Cyanobacteriia; order Cyanobacteriales; family Nostocaceae; genus Trichormus. The sequence continues at coordinate 6,579 of JBODRP010000248.1, forward strand.
AACAGTTAATTAATTACATCAAAATAATAATCAAATTGAAACCTTATGGAAGAAACACTATTTCCCTACACCCCTACACCCCTGTAGTTCTTTAGAGAATACTGCAAGATGTGAACATATCAGAGCATATTTGCAAATGCAGAAAATCTCCAGTAACTAGTTTAAATTACAGCAAGTAGCTTGACCTAAATATCTGATGATTGGCACAGGGCAAAAGGCAGTTCGCAAAGCGTTGCTGTACCGCCATCGTCCTGATCCCTGCTGGATTGTTGAGTGCTGTAGTTAGTATTCTCTATTGGGTTATGACTACGAGATTTTACCCCAAATATATGAAACCTTTATCGGAAAAAGATAGGTTCAAAACCTCGCCCCTGGTGGGCGAAAAAATCCTTGTTTCCCAAGGTAGGTAAAAACCCCACCCCTTGTGGGTGGCTGAATTAATTGCGAATTGCGAATTGCGAATTGCGAATTGGTTTTATATCGGTCATCATCATGTTGTTAGTGGTGACAAGAATTGCTTAATTGATGTTTTTAATACTTGTCAAATATTGCTGACAAGGTGTTTTAAAAGTATTGTTATTAACATTAAAAACCTTAATACTGCTCCTTACTTACGAGGAATCAGGCTTTTCCAGCCTGTGTATTTCCTGTCTACGGTGTACACAAAAATTATAGAGTGCTATCATTTCTACAATTATTTCACCCTAGGCAAAGGCTCAAAAGCTTTATTTATAAAGAAAATCTGAATTTCTCGAAACCTTAGCCAGATGGGGCAGAGGATTAGAGAGGGGTTTTGAGTATATTTTATACTTTGTAAACAACCTCTTGAGTTTTTGAGAGTGAGTATAATAGAATCTGTAAAGTTTTGTATGGGCATTCAGTATTTCTGCGCCCGTGCTATAAGATTCATTGTGTAATTTAATTAACTGAGGTTTCACCGATGTCAAAGCTTACCTCGACTATCGACGCGGATATGACTCGATTGATTACTCCAGAATTGCTCACCAATCTGACTCCAGAAGTTCTGAAAGTTTTTACATCGCCAGAACTTCGCAAAGGTCTAGAAGCTTTCATGTGCTTTATTGGTAAGGGAGTAGATATCCAGGGAATTTTTGATCTTGAGGATGCCTTTGCCCAACAAGAAGTTCGTGCTTCCCAAATTGCCTATCTCAAGTCTATTCCTGAAATCGCTCAAATCTTTGAAGAACGATATGGATATAATAGGCCTGCTTACAATCTAGAAGAGTTGAGCAAGATGCCTAAAGATTCTTTAGGCTATGCTTATGCCTATAACCTACGGGAAGTAAGCTATCCAGCAGGCTTTTATCCCCCTGTTCCTGTTCTAGACGACATAAGCTATTACAGTCTGCGTATGCGACAAACCCATGATATTTGGCATACGGTTTCAGGATATGGCCTGACTCTGTTTGGCGGAATTGGGATTACAGTATTTCAGTTTGCACAAAACCGCGATCCCCTGGGAGCAATGCTGCTAGCGGGAGACATCTTAAATATCATCAAAACCCAGAGAGATTTAGACACCTATATGCTTATCGTTCACGAGGCATATAATCTAGCTCGTCAAGCAAAACCCTTCTTGGCGCAGAAGTGGGAAGAGGCTTGGGAAAAGCCCTTAGCACAATGGAGAGAAGAGTTAAATGTTGCTCCTGTAACCTATCGAGAACCTTATTTGGACTTAGCAGCAGTGTAACTGATCCCCAAAGATGTGGGAAATTCAGTGTCATTTTTGCTGCTTCCACAACTGCATAATAATCCTGCTTTCTAGTCTGATTTTTATAACCAACACAGATGCTGTTGATGAACTATGACTTAATAGTTCCGACTCTGCTTGTTG
>JBODRP010000249.1:0-8356 GCA_050633005.1 Trichormus sp.
TTTGCTATACCCGCAGATGATGTTCGTACAAAATCTAAACGTGAGTCTAAGGCTGTAATAGGTGTACTAGATGAGAAGAAAAATATTCGGCCTGAGTATAAAGACACAACATCCAAATTGTTTATTAAAGCTAATAAATATCTTTTAGGTGATATGCAGGAATCTGAAGATTGGTAAACAGGCGATCGCAGTTTGGGAATGTGGGGAGGTGCGTTAGCGTAGCTTACCGTAGGTATCACTCATCTTGAAAAACAGGCGTTAGCGAAGCTTACCGAAGGTATCGCAGTTTGGGAATGTGGAGAGATGCGATCGCCTACGGTGTCATTATAGAATTAGCGATCGCTACACCATCAATTGCTCTAACACTAACACTGATAACCCTGGTAACGATGGTAAACGTGCATCATTCGTAAATAAAAATGATGCACCTCCATGAATAGCAGTAGCGATTTGAATAGCATCTGGAGTTCTTAAGTTGTTACTTGCTCTTAATTGTGCAGCAGTTTCAGCTATATCTGGCAAAACTTCGATAGCTATCAACCCTTGGGAGTTGAACAATATATCACGATATTGTTGAGCTAATATTGTGTTTCCTTGTCGCAATGGGTGAACTAACACTTCCGTAATCGTCAGAACTGAAGTTACAACACTAAATTCACCACGAAACAGTGCTGCAAAGAAAGCATCTGTAAAATGCAAATAATTAGGATTTTCTTCAATAAAATAAATCAGTGGTGCAGTATCCAGTCCGACAATTTGACCCTGTAACTGCACTAACCATTCCATGAATCGCGTTCCTGATTAACATATTCTTGAGCATCAACACCATTCCAGATTTCTTTACCCAACCCACGCAATTCTAAAATGCTACGCTTTGGTTTAGATATCATTGTCACCTGTTGACGAATTAAGCTGGATAAATCTTCAATTAAGCGTATTTGTTCTTCAGGAGTTAAAGTTTGAGCTTGTTGTAATACTTCTTGATAGCTAGACATAAAATTTATAACTATAATTTTTTGACTCTAGGTTTAGTATACAAAGAATTACCTTTTGCTTTTATATATTTTACAAACAGAAAGACAAGCGTTAGCGTAGCTTACCGTAGGTATCGCTCATCCTGATAAACAGGCGATCGCTAACCGTGTCATCATAGGATCAGCGATCGCATTTGGGAATGTGGAGTGCGTTAGCGTAGCTTACCGTAGGTATCGCTCATCTAGAAAAACAGGCGTTAGGTTAGCTTACCAGAGGTATCGCTAACCGAGTCATCATAGAATCAGCGATCGCGTTTGGGAATGTGGAGTGCGTTAGCGTAGCTTACCGTAGGTATCGCTCATCTTGATCAACAGGCGTTAGCGTAGCTTAGCTTAGGTATCGCTTTACGATTTTGCAGAATGCGCTCATCCTGAAAAACAGGCGTTAGCGTACTTAGAGGGGAAGCAAGCTAGCAAGAGCGTCTCGTTCGCGCTAGCGTTGCGTAGCAAAGAGAAGCTTAACGTAAGTATCTGGTTTGGAATTATGGAGTGCGATCGCTGTTTGGAAAGTAGTAAATGTTAAGTAGGGTGTGTTACGGCAGTGTGAGGATTTGAGTATGAGCGACAGTATAAATTGCCGTAACGCACCATAATCACACGGTGCGTTACGCGTTGCTTTAACGCACCCTACAATGTCAGCTTTACTTTATAAATTATCTCTCATGACTCATGCTCATTACTTATTACTCATTACTCATTACTTCTTCCTACTCCCTCAATGCTATTATTTGTAATAAATCAGCAAAAGGTTGCCAATTATCTTCCTGAGCAATTCCTTCCCAAACTGTTTCAATTACAGGTCTTAATAATGCAGTTTTAGGATTGTAATCAGCAAGAGTTTTAGCAATATTCTCCATTTGATCTGGGTTAAAAGTATTTAAGATTTTGTGGTAGAGTATGCACCAATTATCAAAAATCTCTGATTTGTCTGATGTAGGTACAACCTCGGCAGAATTGAGTACTAGTCCCGGCTCATCCCGCCACTTAGGGGAGAAAGTACGCGCCATTTCCGAGAAAAACAGATGATATCCGACTTGACTATCTTGCAAAAATTGTATTGTCACGCGTAAAAGTTCATCAGCTTCTGGTGCAACTAACTCGACAAACCCTAATTTTTTCAGCATCAAAGTGCGATATTCAGCAAAATAGTAGTCACCAAATTTTGCTAGTCCTGCTTCTAAATCAGCTTTATTGATCACTGATCTTAAAGGTTGTTGGAGCAATTCCAGATTTAATTGGCAAATCCCTGGTTGATGACTATAACAATAGCGTTTATAATAGTCAAAATATGCAGCAGTGAAATAAGGGTCATAAGTGGGAATAAAGGCATAAGGGCCATAATCAAAACTTTCCCCAGTGATAGACATATTGTCAGTATTGAGGACTCCGTGACAAAAACCCGCAGCCATCCACTGTGCAACTAGTTCTGCAACTCGTTTGACTAATTCAGCATAGAACAAGACATATTTATCTTGTTCATTCACTAAGTGAGAATAATATTGCTCAATGACATGATCTAATAACTTTTGAATTAAGTCTGGACGTTGTATATAGTACAGACGCTCAAAAGTGCCAAAGCGAATATGTGAACTACTCATCCTCACCATGACAGATGAGCGAGTAGGGGAAGGTTCATCACCACGCCACAAAGATAAACCAGTTTCAATCATACTCAGACAGCGAGATGTACGCACCCCCAACTGATGCAATGCCTCTGCTGCTAAAACTTCCCTGACTCCACCTTTAAGAGTCAACATCCCATCGCCACCACGGGAATAAGGTGTTCTCCCCGAACCTTTAGTCCCAAAATCATAGAGTTCGCCATCAATACCACGAACTTGGCCATACAAAAAACCGCGTCCGTCACCCAACTGAGGGTTGTATTCTCCAAACTGATAGCCGTGATAACGCAGTGCTAAAAATGGTTTGCGTCCTTGAAACAGGCTAAAAGCTGTAATAAAGTCTTCATCTTCAACATTTTGGGGATTTAATCCCAATTTAGGCAATAGGGCATCATTGCGCCAGCGTAGAGTATGTTGAGGAAATTCTGCTGCGGCTACTTCATCATAATAATCATCACCCAGGGATGCCAAAGCTGGTTCGTAGTTCAGGGTGAGAAAAGGATTGAGGGTATTTTTGTTTGCGTGGGTTTGAGCTAAGGTCATTATGAGCCAAGGCATAATTTATTCTTCTCTCAATAGTACATCTGACAGCTTCTCTCGCGTGAAGTTTGATAATTAAAACTTAGAGGCTGAGTATAAAAACTTTATCTATAGATTGGAATCAATAGTTGTAATTATTAATTGACTTTTGTGTTTAAAGATAGGGAAGCTAAATCATAGGTGACAATCAAAAATCCTGATTCTGCAAGTCATCTATACTTTGTATTTTTAAAACTTATAAATACAATAGATGAACTAGATATTGCCACGCAGTTAAATCTATATCTCTCTTATCAATATAATAGCTACCATCAATAAAGCTTATACAGTAAAACCATTGTGGGGCTTGACTTTCCGAAGATAAATTTTTACTTATATGTCTAATCTAATATTTATTTAAGAATTGCCTTTCCAGAGTGAACCACTTTTACAGGAATACCTGTAAACTGATTTCAATGAATCAATCACAGCTTTAAATCAACCCAGCAAAAGACATTAATCCAGCCAAAGTTAGTCATCATTGTTGTTTCTGTAAAGAAGTAGTTTTGAAAGACTAAGTATAGTAAACAGTTTCCTAAATTCTGCAATAAACACCAAAGTTTACTTGCACAAATTGCTGTGCCTAAAAAAAATAAATTTTTCACTTTCAGGAGTTGCGATGTCAGACTTTTTTAATCAAATTTCTCGCCGTAAATTTATTGTCACAGCAGGGGCATCGGCTGGTGCAGTGTTTTTGAAAGGGTGTTTGGGAAATCCTCCAGAAGCTAACACTGGTGGGAATACCCAATCTACACCTGCGGCTCAAAACGTAGCAAACATTAGCCCCGAACAAGCACCAGAAGTTACTAAAGTGAAATTGGGATATATCCCAATTGTTGAAGCTGCACCTTTAATTATTGCTAAAGAGAAAGGCTTTTTTGCCAAGTATGGAATGACAGGTGTTGAGTTAGCAAAACAAGCTTCTTGGGGTGCAGCTAGAGATAACGTAGAAATTGGTTCTGCCGGTGGTGGAATTGATGGTGGTCAATGGCAAATGCCTATGCCCCATTTAATTACAGAAGGTTTAATTACTAAGGGCAATCAAAAGATTCCCATGTATGTATTATGTCAGTTAATTACACATGGTAATGGAATTGCGATCGCCAACAAACACAAAGGTAGCGGTATCAGCTTACAACTAGCGGGCGCAAAGTCTTTATTCTCCAAGCTCAAAGCTTCACCCACCCCTTTCACAGCTGCTCAAACCTTCCCCGCCGTTAACCAAGATTTCTGGATTCGCTACTGGTTAGCAGCCGGAGGTATTGACCCCGATGCAGATGTGAAAATACTCACCGTCCCAGCAGCGCAAACCGTTGCCAACATGAAGACAGGAACAATGGATGCTTTTAGCACCGGCGATCCCTGGCCTTACCGCATTGTCACCGACAAAATTGGCTTCATGGCTGCATTAACCGCAGAAATTTGGAAGAACCACCCCGAAGAATATTTGGCAATGAGGGCTGATTGGGTTGATCAACATCCCAAAGCTACCAAAGCCTTATTAAAAGGCATCATGGAAGCTCAACAGTGGTTAGATAACTTTGATAACCGCAAAGAAGCAGCCGAAATCCTGGCAACTAGAAATTACTTCAATTTACCGTCAGCAGAAATTCTCTTAGCTCCATTCCAAGGTCAATATGACATGGGTGATGGTCGCAAAGTTAATGATAAATCAATGGCGGCTTATTACTGGAAAGACGAAAAGGGTAGCGTTTCTTATCCTTATCAAAGCCATGATTTGTGGTTCATTACTGAAAGTGTGCGTTGGGGATTCTTGCCTAAAGATTACATTACCAACGGTGCAGCTAAAGCCAAAGACTTAATCAAGAAAGTCAACCGAGAAGATATTTGGAAAGAAGCAGCGAAAGAAGCAGGAATTGCGGCTGCTGACATTCCCTCCAGCACATCCCGTGGTGTAGAAGAATTTTTTGATGGTACTAAGTTCGACCCTGAAAACCCAGAAGCTTATCTCAAGAGTTTGGCTATCAAAAAAGTGAATGTTTAGTCATTATTCATTAGCCATTAGGGAACAGAATTTTGAATTTTGAATTTTGAATTTTGAATTAATTACGTCATCTGAGGAACAAAAAATCATGACCGTAGCACAAAGAAGACCAGCTAGCCCTAAGTTTGATAATAGTTTTTTATCTCAGCTGCAAAAACAATTTCCTAACATTGTCCCGCCAGCGATCGCAATTGTCATCTTTCTAGTAGTCTGGCAATTATTCTCTTGGACTCCCGGTGCAACATTACCAGGGCCAATCCAAGTTATTCAAGACACTTGGACATTAATTTTGTATCCTTTTTATGATAAAGGTGGCATTGATAAAGGTTTATTTTGGCAAATTTTAGCTAGTTTACAACGGGTTGCTATTAGCTACATCTTAGCCGCAGTTGTTGGTATTGGTTTGGGCATTTTAATTGGCGTTAACCAAACCATGTCTAAAGCTTTAGACCCCATCTTTCAATTACTGCGGACTGTACCTCCGTTGGCATGGGTTCCCATTTCTTTGGCTGCTTTACGTCAAAACGAACCCGCCGCCCTATTCGTAATTTTCATCACTGCAATTTGGCCTATCTTAATTAACACTGCCGTTGGTGTAACCCAAATTCCCCAAGATTACAACAACGTCGCCAAAGTATTACAACTGAGCCGCAAAGAATACTTCACCAACATCTTAATTCCCGCCGCTTTACCCTACATTTTCACCGGCTTGAGAATTGCGATTGGTTTGGCTTGGTTGGCGATTATTGCGGCAGAAATCGTTATGTCTGGTATCGTCGGTATTGGTTTCTTCATCTGGGATGCTTATCAAAATAACAACGTCAGCGAAGTAATTTTGGCACTAGTTTACATCGGCGTTGTCGGTTTACTCCTCGATAAATTCATGGCTTGGTTGCAAAACCTGATTTTACCAGCCGAACAGAAGTAATTAACAGTCAACAGTTAACAGTTAACAGTTAACTGTTGACTAAATTCAGTCATATAGGACTCCTATTTGATTTTTCAAAAAAACTCAGTGCAGTTTTTGTTCCCTGTTACCCCAACCCTCTTCCCTAGCTTGACGAGTAAGTTCAGCAATCAAATCGGATTGCTATATTTATGAGACTGATTGCCAGAATTTAATTTTCTCATGATTATAAAACTTATGAGCAACATTCAATAGCATAATGATGCTGCCATTGGATAAAACATAAAATTTACTAATCAATTAATTTAGGAATTGGCATTTTACTAATTGTTGTTTTCAGGTAAACATAAGAGATAAGAAAATTTGCTCTACATAATATATTTCTGGATAAAATCATGGTCGCACTCACACAGCTTAATCAAGTTATATCTAATTCTGGCAGGCTGACAATTGAAACGGTAGATATTGCCCCTAAAACAACTGCTATTCGTTGTCTTGATTGGGATAGAGAACGTTTTGATATTGAGTTTGGTTTACGAAATGGTACAACTTATAATTCCTTCTTAATTCAGGGTGAGAAAGTTGCCTTGGTTGATACTTCTCATCGTAAATTTGAGCAATTGTATTTGGAGACAATTACAGGCTTAATTGACATTAATAAAATTGATTATTTGATTGTGAGCCACACTGAACCAGACCATAGTGGTTTAGTTAAAGACATTTTAAAATTAGCTCCTGATATTACCGTTGTTGGGGCGAAAGTAGCTATTCAGTTTTTAGAGAATATGGTTCATCAGCCCTTTAAATCCATGCTGGTAAAAAGTGGGGAACGGCTAGATTTGGGTAATGGACACGAATTAGAGTTTATTTCTGCACCTAACTTACATTGGCCAGATACAATCTTCACTTATGATCATAAAACTACCATTCTTTACACCTGTGATGTGTTGGGAATGCACTATTGCGATGATCAAACTTATGATGAAAATTTCACCGCCATAGAAGAAGACTTTAAATATTACTATGAATGCCTGATGAAACCTAATTCTCGGTCTGTATTAGCAGGGTTAAAACGGATTGAGAAATTACCTATAGGAACAGTTGCCACAGGTCATGGCCCTTTACTAAAAGAATATATTCCTGAATGGATTGGACGTTATCAAAACTGGAGTTTAGAGCAAGCTAAAACAGAAAAATTAGTAGCTTTATTTTATGTTGAAGATTACGGTTATAGTGAGAGTTTAGTAAGAGCGATCGCCTCTGGTATTGTCAAGACAGATGTGGTAGTAGAATTAGTAGCTCTCAATGACACCGAACCCCAAGAAATCAGAGAATTAGTAGCACAAGCGGCAGGTTTAGTCATCGGAATGCCTCCCCAGTCTTCCGTTGTCGCTCAAGCAGCATTAAACACAATTTTGGCTGCTGCTCATAATAAACAAGCCATTGGCTTATTAGAATCAGGCGGAGGAGAAGATGAACCCGTTTATCCCTTACGCAATAAGTTTCAAGAACTGGGATTAATTGAAGCTTTTACCCCTATTTTAGTAAAACAAACTCCCACCGAAATCACAGAAAAACTTTGTGATGAAGCCGGCACAGATATGGGGCAATGGTTAAATCGAGATCGGACAATCAAACAAATCAAATCTCTCAATAGCGAACTAGAAAAAGCCCTAGGGCGGATTAGTACAGGATTGTATATTATCACCACCAAAAAAGGAGAAATTCAAAGTGCAATGTTAGCCTCCTGGGTAATTCAAGCTAGTCTAAACCCCTTGGGAGTTGCAATTGCAGTTGCTAAAGACAGAGCAATTGTATCCTTAATGCAAGTAGGCGATCGCTTTGTGTTAAATGTCTTAGAAGAAGGCAGATATCAAGGATTAATGAAACATTTCCTCAAGCGTTTCGCTCCTGGTGCAGATCGCTTTGCTGGCATCAAAACATACCCGGCTGCCACCAATCAATCCCCTATTTTAGCCGATGCTCTAGCTTATATGGAATGTGAAATTACTAGCCGCATCGATTGTGGAGATCATTGGGTAATTTATAGCACCGTTCAAACTGGAAGAGTCGCCGAAGTCAACGCACTCACCGCCGTTCATCATCGCAAAGTTGGGAATCATTACTAATTTGGGCATAGGGCAATTCAATGAGTGGATTTTGGATTTTAAATTTTGGATTGGATTTCAATCTAAAATCTAAAATCTAA
>JBODRP010000250.1:0-8297 GCA_050633005.1 Trichormus sp.
TAAGCCTGTGGACTGGATAATGCCGACATTACCAGAGTGAAACAGGAAGCTAACGCCTTAAGTCTTAGAGTAGATTTGAGAAAGTTTAGTTTAACGGTCTTTTGTTTATTGATGTTTTGTGCCTCTCACGGGCTTTCACGCTTCCGCTAAGTCTTTTTGACGCACTCCCCGCAATTCAATTGCGGGGATTCTGGATTCAAACAGTGATTGCAGGCTTTGCCCGTCTTACATCACCTCGCCCAATGGACAACGCCCTGCCCATAAGGTGTTTGCTCCGGAATTTTAACTCTCGTGAGCAAACATACTTATATTATCACGACCGTTGGCGCAAGCCTTCCCGTTCGGGGTAGCGTTGCCAAGCATTGGGTATAAATTCAGTCATTCACTTATATCCCCCACTTAAAAGACGTATGAAGTACAAAGCTTATTGGTTTTGTACTTCATACTTGGGGGCTTTACGCATCACGACTAGTAAATTCCAGGGTTTAAGACCCCTACGTCTACACGCAGCATCAGTTGAGTTGGAGTTTAAATCTCCGACTCCAACTGTCTTTAATTTTGAAGTAATGAGTAATAATTAATTAGGACTTACGCAGCTGGCATATTTTTTCTGTAGGGGAGGCAAAAAGCGGTGTGGATTTTCCTCCCCACCGAACTTCAGATAGGCGAAAGCCGCCGCTCTTAGTTCTCGCTTTATTGCCGTTGCGTGACGCAGCAAGAGTATTTGAACTTAGTCATGAGGCTTAAAGCGTCACGCACCAACCACCAATTGTGACACTTGCGTAAGTCCTGTTAATAAGTAATGGGTATTACTCATTACTTATTACTTATTACTTATTACTCATTACTCATTTATTCTTCGTCTTCCAAATCTTCGTCAGCATCTTCAACTTCTACATCAGGAGAAAGCTTCTTATCACTTTCACCTAGTTGAATCAGGTGAATATGCTTGTATCCCAGACGGATTTCAAATTCATCACCAGGTTTTAAACCCATTGCTTTGGTGTATGTAGCACCAATGACAATTTGACCATTTTGATGAACGCTAACCCGATATGTCGGTTCACGACCACGACCATCTTTTGGTGCTTCTGGACTCAGAGGAATACCTCTAGCCGATAGTAAAGCATCATAAAAATCAGTGAGATTGACCCGGACTTGGTTATTCTTAGTAACAGTGTAATAACCACACTGCTTGGCTCTTTCTCTCCGTGGTAAATTAGAAAGTTCTTTTACTTTCGCTAGCAGTGCTTTTCCAGTTAAAGGCGCGGTTGCAGTTTCACTCATTATGCTCTAATTTTCCTTACTCTCTCCAAACTGATAAATTATCTTGTCCTATGCCAGTATTTCACTTCTTAGCATCTGTATAAAGCTACTGGGGACTTCAAGTTAAAGGGTGGATTCCTGCTGATATTATTCTCAAGTACCTCTATTATGGATAACCACAACAGATGAGAGGTCACGAGTTTCACAGGGATTAGTTTCGGTGATTTTACGGCATTTTAAACCATTATTCATCATGGGGAAAGCAATTATTTTCTCCTTTGGTCATAGTGTTACAAAGAAGTTATAGACCAAAGAAATTGCAGGTTTTCCTCTGTTAGTACTTGTCTAGATAGCTTTTGAGTTGTAAGGGTTTACTTACGCTACTCTTGAGCTAAAGACAGCATCGTATTTGAATATGGTCTTACGGACATACACCCTTTTGTCCTACCTGTCGAGACATGAAATTTCTGTCTCTAGACTACGAAGAAACTCAACAGTGTTGGCTGTACTTGACAGCTATTACTCTTGGTTTTGTTACTTCGTAATTTTATATTAAATACTAGCATGGACTAATAATAGCAAAATAATTGTTTATTTTAAAATTTAACTTCCAATTAAACTTATATCTAAATCCCCTAGCTCCTAGAAACAAAAAGCAGTCAGGATTTTATTCAGGGTACATGACCAAGAGTCACTATTGCTGTATGGCTTTTATAAAAATTAATCTAATTTCAGATGAGTAGTTTTGATCAGTAAGTTATATCCTTTAGTTTTTTGATTCAGGCGAGATCAAAACCTGTGAGTATTCCCCTCCTGGTTTATTGTCTCTGGAGAAAAATAGCTGCCGTTTTATGTACGTCTGTCTAGAGGCAGAATAAATATGCCCAGCTTGACTGGAGATTTGATAGAACCAGCTGATGTTTATTTTCAGCTATAACGCTTCTATACAGACAAAAATTTTAAAATTTAGTAACTCTTTGAGATGTTTTATGACTATTGATGCTGATAGATGTTGACATCAAGATGGCTTACGAACCTCAAGAGCATTTATTTATTGTATATATTTCGCCAATATAGAGGATAAACCTATATTCATTCCTGGTAAACCCCCTGGAGTGATCCTGGCAAACAGGTCATGGGAATAATCAACTACAATTGATTTTTACATCTGATCTGAGATGGCAATATAAATTTAGCTGATGGTACTTATACGATGAAAATTAACATGGTGATCTTAAAACTAGAATCAGTGCCTCTTAAACAATCAGCCTATTAAAAAAATTTAGGGGGTTTAAGTCCCCGGCTTCTATCAAGCCGCAAGTGTTGTGGTGGGGTTTAAATCGCCGTTATAACACGTAATTACGTTAGCGTAGCGGGACGTTAGTCCATTGCGAATTGCGAATTGCGTTAGCGGAAGCGGGGCGTTTAGCCCATTGCGAATTGGTTTAATGCCCTTCAGGGAATTAGGCGCAACAATATATATACCTCACTTTTTGCAACCAGCAGCCTTGATGCAAGATTTTGGAGGCTGATGCAGTAATTTTCAGAATTTGGTTGTTAATCATGGAAGTTAATTTTAAAATCATTCGGCAACAGCAAAATTCTGCTGCTGTTGTAGAAACTTACCTTTTAGAGACAGAACCTAGCAATACGATTTTGGATTGTCTTAATCGCATTAAATGGGAGCAAGATGGAACTTTAGCATTTCGCAAAAATTGTCGCAATACCATTTGTGGTAGTTGTGCAATGCGAATTAATGGCCGTTCTGCTCTAGCTTGTAAAGAAAATGTGGGCAGTGAACTAGCTAGATTACAAAATCAAGCTGATAAAATTCCAGAAATCACGATCGCACCCCTGGGAAATATGCCAGTGATTAAGGATTTAGTCGTGGATATGAGTAGTTTCTGGAATAATTTAGAAGCGGTGACACCCTATGTGAGTACCGCCGCCAGATTTATCCCAGAAAGAGAATTTTTACAAACACCACAAGAGCGATCGCTGTTAGATCAAACTGGTAATTGTATTATGTGCGGTGCTTGCTACTCAGAATGCAATGCGCGTGAAGTTAATCCTGATTTTGTTGGCCCTCACGCCCTGGCCAAAGCCTACCGTATGGTTGCTGATTCCCGCGACAGTGATACAGCTAATCGCCTAGAAAATTACAACGAAGGTACTAAAGGCGTGTGGGGTTGTACCCGTTGTTTATACTGCGATGCAGTTTGTCCAATGGAAGTTGCCCCCTTAGAACAAATCACTAAAATTAAACAGCAAATTCTCAGCGAAAAACAAGCTAGTGACAGTCGCTCAATTCGCCACCGTAAGGTATTAGTAGATTTAGTCAAAGCTGGCGGTTGGATTGACGAAAGACAATTTGGGATACAAGTAGTAGGTAACTACTTTAAAGACCTCAGAGGATTACTCAGTCTTGCCCCTTTAGGATTACGCATGATTGCCAAAGGAAAATTTCCCCTATCCTTTGAACCATCCGAGGGAACAGAACAAGTGCGATCGCTCATTGAATCTGTGAAACAGGAGAAAGGTTGACAGGTGAAAGGTGACAGGTGACTGGGGAAAAAACTAATCATTAATTATTCCTAACTCAGCACCGACTAAATACCGCACTACCGCTAACACAACAATACTCAATACTCACCACTCATTACTCATTACTCATTACTCATTACTCATTACTTATTACTTATTACTTCCTCATCGTGGATCTTGAGGGACGTTTACAGGCTGCCCAAAACGGTCATAGACTGAAATATCCCATTGACCGTTATTACTAAACTCAAAAGCAATCCTGCTACCATCAGCACTAATAGTAGGATTGCGAACTTCTGCTTGAAGATTAGCGGTTAAATTCCGTGATTGGCGTGTCTCTCGGTCATAGAGAAAAATCGTTGATCGCCCCTGACGACTAGCAGCAAATACAATATAACGAGCATCTTGGGAAACACTGGGATGAGAAGCTATAGTATCTAGGGCATTTAAACCCGGTAAATCGATTAAATTACGTGTCAGGGTATCAAATAAATAAACGTCTTGACTACCTCGGCGATCGCTAGTAAACACAATATATCTCCCGGAAGTTTGGGGATTAAGTTCCGACGCAAGACTATTAAGACTCCTCCCCCCCGGATCAAATGGATAACTCACCAATCGAGGATAACCAAAACACCCAGTTAATAACCCTGCACAAACAAATATAGGAATAAAAATAATTGGTTTAGTCATTAGTCAACAGTCAACATTTTTGATTTTCTCTTACCCAATGACGGCACTTGCTACAAGTCGGGAAACCCGCCCATCGCACTGCCTCCCCAATGCCCTATGCCCAATCCCCCATGCCCAATATTTACTGTGGTGGCTCGACTGTTGCACCATTGGGAATATCTAATTCAATATTTGGACCTCGATCAAGAACTTCAATATCCCACTGCCCACGGGCGGCGGTTTCAAACACTATATAACGTCCATCGGGGCTGATAGCAGGATTCCTTACCCAACCGCGATAAGTTGGGGTGACAATTTGTGATTGCTGTGTGGCGCGATCGTAAAGTGCTACTACTGGTCTACCTTGATCACTGGTCAAGTAAGCAATGTAACGTCCAGTGTAGCTGAGGCTGGGACTTTCAATAATTGTTTCCCGTCGATTTAGTCCTGGTGTACTAATAAAACTTTGCTGTTGCAAATCGTACACAAGTAACTGGTGAGTATTATTACGATGGGAAATTAACGCCAAAAAGCGACCATTACCACTTAAGGCTGGTTGTTCTTCGGTGTAGCGACTATTGAGGGAACTAGTACCTAGGGTAATATCACCAGAGCCACAAGAGCCTAGTAAACCTGTAAAACCAAAAACCAGGCTCCAATAAAGTGGTCTTTGGAGCCAAAACTGAGAAGTAAATTTTTTCACCTCAGATGTCTAATTTTTTTTGTCGCCTATAAGCTTACATCTATCCCGACCGCTTTATACGTCATCATAATCTTTAGAATTATCAGACTCCAAATCTGATGGTTCTATGGGTTTATACGGTACATAATCAGTTGGGATCGCTTCATCATCTTCTACCTGTCTGGGAGGAGTGGTGTCAGCAGGAGGACGGCGTTTTCTGGGTCTGGGTGGGGTATCATCGTTTACTTCTGAGCGTGGGGGAGTATTATTGCCCCGACGAGAAGATTTTCTAGTTTCTCTCGTAGAACTTTCCCAATCATCAGATTCTCTAGTTGAGGAAGTACCCCAATCTTCTTGTTCATATCTTTCAGTAGTACGATCAGATGGACGGGTAGGACGGCGACGTGATGACCTATCTGTCGGCTCTTGTCTGTTGCTACTGGTACGGCGATCGCTACTAGTGCGCCGGGGGGTTGGCTCATCGTAGTAGTCATCCCGTGAAGAGCGATCGTCCCTGCTCGGACGAATGCGGCGAGGTACAGGACGTTCTTCCTCTTCTTCCTCTTGATACGGTAGTGGCTCATAATCGTCTTCCACTTCCGCCTCATAGCCCCCACGTCTGCGGCTATAGGAATAATCTCTACTAACTTCACGCTCATCCACAATCGGAGTATTACGTTTAGCTTGTTGAGTAGCGATACTCCGCAACCGAATACTTTCAACCGCAAAAAATACTGTTGTCCCTACTAACAGCAGTTGACCAAATTGTAAAATCGGGTCTAAACGCCATCCCTGGAAAATCAGAATAAAACCGCACAGCAAGCCCACAGCCGCAAAAAATATATCTTGATCTCTGGACAGTTCTGGACGCACAGTACGGAGAAAATACAGTGCTGCCCCAGCCACAGCCAGGAATATCCCTAGAATACTGGCTGAGTTTGTCCCAAAATTTACCTGAGCCAGAACACTGGCTGAGTTCAGCCCAAAATTTAGCATTGTTCTTTTCCCAATATCAAATCTATGTTAGCGAGCCACAACTAAAATCACTACTCTACGCAATTACAATATAATATTTAAGCTTCAAAGCATCTGGCAAAGAAGCTCTGAAGCTATTTACCCAATCTAAAGAAAAGTTTAAGTCTGTCAGTTTAGTAAATTTAGTCACTGACAGACAAACGCCCTTAAGAGAGTTAAAATGACTCTCCCACAGACTATGAGCGTTGGATTTTATCTTTTTGGCTGATGAAAATCAAACCAACTGTAGCTGGGATAACAACGATCGCTGTACCCCAAAGCAGACTCCAAAGAAAATTTGCTAAAGATGGTGTCATGGATCTCAACCTTTTTTTACACTCTTCATCATAATTCTAATAGTGTATTACTTCCTTGAGAAGTCGTAAGTCTGATGTCACAACCCCACTGCAAAAATTAAACACTGTCTTGAATGTAGTTGCTTTTCGACACGCGCTCATAAGAATTAGCATTTGGTTAAAATTAAGATACAAAAAGCTTTACAAAGCTTAAAATTTAATCATCTCCCCTTTCAGTTTTCTCTTTGTCCATAAAATAGTAGCTCGGATAAATTCGATGACGGCTGTTAACCTAACTGTTTGGATTCTTGGCCCTATCTTGGGGTTAATGACGTTTCTGTTCATTTTCCGCATCATTCTAACTTGGTATCCGCAAGTTGATTTGAATCGGTTGCCTTTTAATCTCATAGCCTGGCCTACCGAACCATTTTTAATCCCCTTGCGAAAAATCGTCCCACCTATCGGGGGAGTTGACATTACCCCGATTATTTGGGTAGGTATCTTAAGCTTGCTCAGAGAAATTCTCTTAGGTCAGCAAGGATTGATTACAATGATGTCTCGTGTCAGTTAGGGAAATGGGCATTGGGCATCGGTTTTCAGAATGCCCATTTTCTCTTCGCCTAATCATCAACAAAAAGGCGATCGCAAAATTATGCTTCTTGCTGGAGTTGCTGTTGCCCAATTACCACAATTAAACTAAACTTAGTCTATAGACTAAGTTTCATATAAACATGGAAACTGTCAATATCCATCAAGCTAAAACGAATCTTTCACGTCTGTTGTCTCGCGTGGAACTTGGGGAAGAGATTATTATTTCCAACCGAGGTGTTCCCATTGCCAAGTTAGTTCCGTTTCATGCCTCATCCAATCGGCGAGCTAGTTTAGGAATGGATCGAGGGCGTTTTATCGTACCAGAAGACTTTGATGCTCCTTTGCAGGAAGAAATATTGGCAGCCTTTGAAGGTGGTGAAAAGTGAAGCTGTTGTTGGATACTCAGTGCTGGTTGTGGTGGTTTACCCAACCGGAGAGGTTGAGTGAGAAGACAATTGCACACATTGCTGATGAAACCAACGAATTGTGGTTTTCCGTTGCTAGTATCTGGGAAATGGGTATAAAAGTTGCGATTGGAAAGTTGCCACTACCAGAACCACTAGATAGCTACTGAGAGTAAACTTGGTTGAGCTTGTGCAAGATTTGATGACAGTTGTATTTTTTCAGATATTCCTGTAATGCTTTGGTATAAAGCTCACTGCGTGAAAATCCTAGCTGTTTAGCTAGTGCTTCAGCCTCTTGAAAAACTGAATCTGGAAGCGAAATTGCAGTTTTCATAGTGACATTAAGTTTAATTCTTGCTTTTCAATTTATACCCTAGTTATACCAAGACTGTAAATTTTTACATACAGATAATATCCTGTTTTGGGATATCCTATATTGGGATATTAGACTTTCTTCCATGAAGGGAGGAAAGCATGACTTCATCTATATTTACACAACAATACGCACGCTTTCGAGAGCTACTTGTGCAGTATCGCCAAGCAAGAGGAATAACACAAGCACAACTGGCGGAAGTTCTAAACCATCCACAATCTTTTGTCTCCAAGTATGAAAGCGGTGAACGCAGGCTTGATATTGTAGAGTTTCTTGAAATTTCAGCAGCTCTCCAGTTTGATCCTTGTGAACTCATCAGAATAATTCTCAGTGAAACATTGTCTGAAACCACCATTATGGATGAGTGGAAAGTAACTGCGAATGAAATGACAATTCTCTTGCAAGAGAATCCAAGTCTTAGAGGAATGCTCTTTGGGTATGTAGCAGAACTAAAA
>JBODRP010000251.1:0-8270 GCA_050633005.1 Trichormus sp.
TGCCCTTGGCTGAACCCTTCCGTGGTCATGAGGATTGGGTCTTGTCTGTCGCCATGAGCCAGGATGGGCAGACGATTGTTAGTGGAGGTGAAGATGGCACTGTGCGCTTGTGGAATCTCCAAGGTTTGCCCTTGGCTGAACCCTTCCGTGGTCATGAGGATTGGGTCTTGTCTGTCGCCATCAGCAGCGATGGAAAGACGATTGTCAGTGGAGCTAAAGACGGTACGGTGCGCTTGTGGCCTGGTGGCTGGCGTGCGTGGTTGCAAGTCTGCTGTGATAAGTTGCGTCATCATCCCATCTTCACAAATCCGCCAACTGAGGAGGCAAAAGCCGCTTGCGAAGTCTGCCGTAAATATGTTTGGAGTAAAGAAGGTGATAGATGAGAGTGCGTAGCTGTGCTAATCAGAAGTGTTGTAGATAAAAACAAAAATTTTTTTGTTCCAAACTAGAACCGTCTAGCTTTAAACAAGAACTGTCGAGGTTAAAACTAAAACTTTTCAGATTGAAACGACAAATGTCAAGTTCAGAACACGAAACTTTAAGCTAAAAACAGAAAACTCCGAGTTCAGAACTAGAACGTTCCTGTTTGAAACGAAAAGCGTCAAGCTCAAAACGCGAAACTTTCAGCTTGAAACGCGAAACTACAAGCTCAGAACACCAACATCCGAGATTTGAACTGCAATGATGGTGTGTAAAGAGCGATCGCCCAGTGTAAAATTACGTCGGGTTCTCTTCTATTGACATTGCTTGCTCATATTTGGCGATCGCTTCCTCAATGACTTCATTACCAACATCAGAAATATCAGACTTGGAATAAATTGTAGTGAGGATGATTTCTTGTTCTGTTTTCAGATAATAAATTACTCGATAACCGCCACTTTTTCCTTTTTGGATATCGCTATTCTTGAGGCGAACTTTGAAAACCTGATATTTAACTCCAGCAATTCTATCTCCAGGAGTCTCACCTGCTTGAAGTTGTTCAATTAATTGTTGTATATCGCTACGAATTGAACGATAACGTTTAGCTAGTTCTCGCAGATCCTTTTTAAACCGAGGAGTCAGAGCAATCTGAATTGGTGATGGTTCACTCTGCATCAATACCTTCCCACATTTCTGAGAGAGGTATAGTTTCCCCGCTCAATGCCTCTCTGATGCCTTGGTTAATGCCTTCAATTACTATTTCAGTGGGTGTTTCTTCAGTAGATATCTCTGCTTTTAAGCCGATACAAAAATAGTGAATTATGTCGTAAATTTCAGCTAACTTATCTTCTGGAATATCTTGCAGTTCTTGGATAATTTTATCAATCAACATACATCAAATTCTCTGTTTGTTGCTACTTAATTATTTAGGACTTACGAAATTGTCACAATCAATGGTAGGTGCGTGACGCTATAAGTCTTATTACTACGTTGAAATCGTTTCGCAGCGTCACACAACGGCAATAAAGCGGGAGGAAAATCCACACCGCTTTTTGCCTCCCCTACAGAAACAAGTTGAACAAGATGCTTAGGCTGGATGCGATCGCCTGCTCTTCCCTGACGATATACCAAAACAGGTTTGAATGATAGATTATTGATGCTGACTTATAAGTACATCACTATCAAAGGTATAGAGCCAGAATTATTATGAAATTTCTACACCGTCCTGATCTCTATAGTTGGTCTAATTTCAACCCGGCAAGAAATGTTGATTTTAATGGAATTGCCTGGATTCGCCCCGGTGGTAACATTTTGATTGATCCTGTGGCACTATCCAATCATGACTGGAATCACTTGGAATCTTTAGGTGGTGTGGATTGGATTATTATCACTAACTCGGATCATATTCGGTCAGCTAAGGAAATCGCAGATCAAACCTATGCTAAAATAGCTGCCCCTGTGGGTGAAAAAGATACTTTTCCCTTAAAATGCGATCGCTGGCTAGCTGATGGTGATGAGTTTGTACCTGGACTGAAGGTGTTGGAAATGGAAGGTTCTAAGACTCCGGGAGAGTTGGTGTTATTACTAGAACAAACTACCCTAATTACTGGGGATTTAGTCCGCGCTTACAAAGCAGGCAGTTTAAGCATCTTACCCGATGATAAATTATTGAATAAAGCTGAGGCTGTGGCTTCAGTTCGCAGATTAGCCGCCTTAGAACAGGTAGAAACTGTATTAGTGGGTGATGGTTGGTCTGTGTTTCGAGATGGACGCGATCGCTTAAAAGAATTAGCAGCGACTTTGGGGTAAAAAGTAACTTTTTTATTTAATCTATCT
Organism: Trichormus sp.; assembly: GCA_050633005.1. GTDB lineage: Bacteria > Cyanobacteriota > Cyanobacteriia > Cyanobacteriales > Nostocaceae > Trichormus. Next base: position 2,257 of record JBODRP010000251.1, read on the forward strand.
TTAGAAAATCTAAATTTCCTAATTTTATCCCTATTAGGGGGATTGTTAGGCATTAAAAAATTTGGTTTTCTAAATAACGTTAGGTCATAGATTCAATAATTAATCCAGGCAATTTTCATGCTTCTACCTAAACTAAAAACTCTGCTCTTAGCAGCAGCTATTTTGCCATGCTTTATGCAACCAGTATCAGCCCATGTAGTCTGGTTTGACTATAAAAATGGCGAATATAATATCTTGTTTGGACATCCAGAAGACGGCGCAGAACCCTATGAAACATCTAGATTTAAAGAGGCGATCGCCTATGATATTAATAAACAAAGTATTCCCTTTAGTCTAAATACAAAATCAGAGGGATTGTCTTTTAATTCAAGTAGCAAAGTGGCAGCTATTCAAGGTTTTTTTGATAATGGTTATTTTGCTAGATTATCTGATGATCAATATTTGCGAATTACTGAACAAGAAATAGGAAATTATGATAATGTAGGTCATTATCTCAAGTACACCAAAGCCTTTTATGATTGGTCTGATGCTTTAGCTCAACCTTTCAATTTGCCATTAGAAATTCTGCCTCTCAACAATCCCTTAACTGTGCATCCAGGTGGGAGCTTACTAGTTCAGATATTATCTGAAGGCAATCCCATTTCTGAAAATGTCACAGTAGAATATCTCGGTCAAGTAGTAGGGAAAAACTCAGATGGCACTTTTTCGATTCCAATTGGCAAAGAAGGATTGATACAACCTATTGAGGCTAGCTACTCAATTTTGTCTAACGATAATTTGCGAATTTCTTACGAAACTAGTTTGACAGCACAAAATATCCCCGAACCTTCAGCTTTGTTAGGATTGAGTGTTATAGGATTACTAACCTTACACAAAAAGAAATTGATTAAATAGCACAGAATAGACGTTGTATTTGAGTATTACAACGTCTCTTGAGAGCATATTGTGAAATGCGATCGCTATTCCATTTGAGAGAGTACAACTCAATTGGCTGCTGTCTGAGCTTCTTGGTAGATAATTTCTTGGAACTGAATCACATCCTTTTGGGGATCAGAAATACTAACTTTAACTGATGCCTGTTCACCTAATCTGACTGTCCGCCGAAATACCATTGGTAATTGTAAGCCTAAGTCTTCTAATAATATCAGTGCTAAGTTGCTATCTTCTCTGAGCCACATTAATACTGTGACTTCCCAAACTTGCTCAGGATGACGACGTAAATATTCTAATGCCCAGTATCTATTAGTTTGTCGTTCTACTGTTGTGACTTCTTGGGTGGTAGTGATAACGGTCATCATCACTTCTTTGAGTTGTTCGGCACTAAAGGGTGGAACTTCTCCCCGTAGATGGGCTTTGAGTTGGAAGTGAGTTAGCAAGTCACTGTAACGACGAATGGGTGATGTGGCTTGGGTGTAAGTATCTAAACCTAAACCAGCGTGACGCACGGGAGTGATGCTCATTTCACTCTTGGGCATACAACGCCGCATGGCACAGGCGCGGACAAATCCGGCTGGTAGTCGGACTAATTCTTCTTCTGGGGGTAATTCTGGCTGTGGTTGACCGCGAAAGGGTAAGGGGATGTTGTGTTCTTGACCGTAACGGGCGGCGACTTCCCCAGCTAAAATCATCATTTCAGCTACTAGTTGCCGGGATCTCGAATCATCTAAAATGTCGATGCTAATGTCGTCATTTTTGACTTTAATCATTGCCTCTGGCATATTGATGCTGATCGCACCTTGATTGTAACGCCAAGCTTTGCGTTTAGTTGCCCAAGTTGCGATCGCGGCAATTTCTGGTTCGGCTTGTACTCCTAATTCCAACATCTCATCTACATCTTCGTAGGTGAGGCGGTAGGTAGGTTTAATTAAAGTCGGGTGAATTGTATAATCTTCTACTGCGCCATTTTCATCTAAAATCACCCCAAAGCTCAAAGCACAACAAACTCTGCCCTGTACTAAACTCATTGGCCCAGTTGCCAGTACTTCTGGAAACATGGGAATCATCCCTGTTGGTAAATATACTGTACTACCCCGCTTTCTGGCTTCTAGGTCTAAGTCGTCTTCTGGTGCTAACCAACGGGTGGGATCGGCGATGTGTACCCACAGTCTTTCCCGATTACCTGAGAGGATTTCCCAACTTAAACCGTCGTCTATCTCAGTGGTACTTTCATCGTCAATTGTATACACCTTCAGGTGAGTCAAATCTAGACGATTTGTGTCTGAGTCTGTTGGTGGATGATCCAAACGCTGTTGAGCCACTTCTAATACCTTGCTAGGAAACTGGATAGGAATTGAAAGACGACGGAGGAATAAGTTTTCATGAAGACCCCACCAACCCAAATCCACTAATAATTGAAAAGCTGCTTGGGGTGTCGCTTGTCGCCCCAACATATTCATTGTTTCGAGGACTGTCGTTGGGGCAGGATTGGCACGGGCTAAAGCGTCATAGTTGATTTTCTCTAGGGTAATATCTGCTAGTAGTGTGGCGTATTTTTCCAAACCTTCTATACGCTGGCGGTCATGACGCTGCCATTCTACCACTTCGCCTTGGAGTGCTTTTTCTATCCTGACTAAAAATTCCTGCTGTCCCCTAGCTTTGAGGGCTTCTACTTCTATTTGGTGTTTGCGCTCTGCTACTTGTGTTGTAGTTCTCGGCTCGTAAGCGTCGCCTTTTTGCTTGAAATAGAGTTTGTCATCTGATAACAGGCAATGGGCAGCGTAACAAGGGGCTGATGTTGATTCAGAAAACAGTAAGTTAGCCATTTGGGATGGCGTGACTGTCTCCCCTTCTTCTACTAGCAATTCCCAAGCGACTTCCAAGCTAGAGGGGTCTAAATACGGCTTGACCTCTTCTAAAAAGCCGGGAATTTCAGATGAATTATATGTTTTACCGTTAACTTTATAGGTTATTTGTCTAGGCGCGAGGCTGTGGGATTGACCACGCTCATCTACCACAAACCAACGGGTCTTTCCGTCTGGACGATCTATTACGCCCAAACGGCGATCGCCTTGAACCCTAAATTCAACTAGCGTCCCCTTCTCCACAACTCTCGCAATTATTAATGGTTAACAAGTCAACTGCCCCACCCACAAGGGGATGTGGCTTGTAACTAACCGAAAAATCGGTCGAAACATACGGGTAATTGACTGTACCCTGTCTCCCCGGCACAGCCGAACTGTTTTTAGGGAGAAGAAGTTGAATCCATTTCACTTTAGTGAATACAGATTCAATTATTTCTACCGTCACAGACAAACCACTTTTTCTTATCCAACAACTGGGGTTGTACCTAAGAAATGTCATGTCTCAAGTAGATGGTCGTATTGTACCAGATTAAGAGGCTCGCTTACATCCCTACCCACTCTTGGGTTGGCGTTTTACGCTCGATCAATAAATTCTAGATTTTGGAGTTGAATAATTGCTACTAAATCTAAAATCTGTTGATTTTAACTGACTGAGATTTTAGATTGAGGACTCAGGCAACTGAAAGCTACATATCACCATTTATGTAGCTTTTCCCGTTCATCCCAAATCTAAAATTCTCGGCACTGAGTCAAATAATTAGCCTTCTGCATTGATAAATGGCAATAAAGCCACAATCCGCGCTCTTTTAATAGCTAATGTTAGTTCTCGTTGTTGTTGACAGGTCAGCCCGGTAATCCGGCGTGGCAATATCTTACCCCGCTCGGTAATAAACTTCCGCAGTAAGTCAACATCTTTATAATCAATTGGTTCTCCAGGCTTAATCGGAGACAAACGCCGACGATAATAGCTCATCTTTACTTGATTTCCTTGTGAACGGTATGTTTATTACAGTGGGTACAGAACTTTTTGAGTTCTAACCTGTTGGTGGTGTTACGACGGTTCTTGGTTGATGTATACCGTGAAACACCCGGCGATCGCTTGTCTGGATTTGTCCGACACTCAGTGCATTCTAGTGTCACTATGATGCGGACACCTTTACTTTTAGCCATAATCTTACAAACACTAAAGCCTGAAGAGAATTAACACAAATAACTATCTTCTCACATTTCGGCGCAAAGTTCCAACTAATCGTTTAATTTTTAAATCTAACGAGTAGCCACGACGCGACGAAACAATGAAAGTTCTAGCATAGCGATCGTGTAGAGCTTGGCGCATCTGGGTATCAGATAACGCTGCACCACAGTCGATAGCTAGGGGAATTACTAGCAGTATAGCAGTGGGATTGGCTCGAATATTGCCCAAGGCAATAGATACCAAAATTGCACCAAAGCCAATTATAGCTTCTCTTTTAAAGAGTGCTAGCAGTTGGGGAATCCTGCCGATAACTTGCCCATCTTCCACTTCCAGCACTTTCAAGTCAAACGCCCATCTTCCAAGACTTTGCCCTTGATTGTTAAATACCACCAGCACCCGCAAAATTAACCAACCACAGATAAAAACTAAAATCGGGATGAGTTGAATCCCGACTTGATTACTTCCCAATAGAGAACTGACTAGCCAGACGACGAAAAAATCCAATCCCAAAGCCATACCACGCCGACTAATCTCAGCTTTGGGATAGTGTTTTTGGGGAACGCGTTCGATAGTCATAAATATTGGGGAATGGGGTTAAGGGAATGGGGAATGGTCAACGTTATATTGCTTGTGCTTTTAATATTAAAGTGAAGTTTAAATACTTTATTAAGGCAAACTTCCCATAATTAAAAGCGTATGTTATCAGTCAGGGATGCAGAAAATATTATTTTTAATCTAGTTCAACCACTACAAAGCTTACAAGATACAGAAGTTGTAGATTTATTCGCCGCCAATAAGCGCATCTTAGCTACCCCTGTCACTAGTTCCCTAGATTTTCCCCATTGGGATAATTCAGCGATGGATGGCTATGCGGTACGTTATGAAGATGTCAAAAATTCTACCGCCGAACAGCCAGTTAAGTTAAAAATTGTCTCAGAAATTCCCGCCGGCTATCAACCACAATTTACCCTCCAACCAGGAGAAGCGGCGCGGATTTTTACTGGTGCAGTCATCCCCAATGGTGCGGATACTATAGTCATGCAAGAGAACACACGCCGGGAAAATGACAAAGTTTGGATTCTCACAACACCCCAATTAGGGGAATTTGTCAGACGCAAAGCCTCTTATTACCAAGCAGGAACAGAATTATTACCTGCCGGAATTAAGTTAAATGCTGCGGAAATTGCTGTGTTAGCAGCAGCCCAATGTCCCCAAGTCAGGGTTTACCGTCGTCCTCGTGTAGCAATTTTTTCTACTGGTGATGAATTAGTTACAGTCAATCAATCCTTACAACCGGGACACATTGTTGACTCTAATCAGTATGCCTTAGCTGCTTTAGTAGAACAAAGTGGCGCAGAACCGATATTAATGGGGATTGTTAAAGATAACCCAACAGCTTTAGCAGCAACCATTCAAACGGCTGTAGCCAATGCCGATATAGTAATTTCTTCTGGTGGTGTTTCGGTGGGTGATTATGACTACATTGACAAAATTCTTGATTCATTAGGTGCGAAAATTCATATCCGCGCCGTAGCTATGCGCCCAGGCAAACCCCTCACCGTCGCTACCTTTCCCCAGTCCCCAATATATTTTGGTTTACCAGGAAACCCGGCGGCGGTTTTGGTGACGTTTTGGCGATTTGTGCAACCAGCAATACAGAAATTGGCGGGACTGGCTGAGGGTTGGGAGGTAGAATTTATCAAAGTGCGATCGCATGATCATCTCCAATCAAACGGCAAGCGCGAAACCTATATTTGGGGGCGTTTGCATTTAATTGATGGAGTTTACGAATTTCACAAAGCAGAAGGTAGTCATAGTTCTGGGAATTTAATTAATTTAGCGCACACAAATGCTTTAGCTGTGTTGCCTATAGGTCAAACATTAATTTCACCAGGAGACGAAGTACAAGTTTTATGTAGAAAGAGTTGAAAAAAAAACGAACTATATTAACGTGAGTTCGACGAATTTCAGTAGACCGAAAAGTTTTGCGATCGCGGACAGAGCAATACCTATAAAAC
>JBODRP010000252.1:0-8240 GCA_050633005.1 Trichormus sp.
CGCTGACCAAAGCAGTTTCGGCGAAACTGCTCTTTCTGAACATTTACTTTTTAGTCTCAACCAAACCATCGTTTTTGTAAATCGCCTACAAGAATTTTCCCTTGGCGGACTGAAAACCTTCTTTGAGCAGCGTCTAGATCAAGCATTTCAGAGCCTTTTGCAAGAAAGAGGCGATTGTATGTTTGATCCCTATTGTGAAGAAACTTTAGGTGGTGCTTGTAATGGATGCTTGCATTTACCAGAAGTGGTTTGTCGCCTGTTTAATAATGCTCTCAGCCGCATCCTACTTTACGGTGGTGAAATTAGTGTAGACATGGAGGGTGTGCAAAGAACCCTTTGGCATGATTTATCATCTGTGGTTGGCTCTGATGACTTTATTGGTCTGTGGGATAGTAGTTTGGATTAGGCTATAACTGCGGTGTGCAGAAGTTTTTATTTTCCTTACTTAACTTTGCTGGATGTAACCAATATCCAATTTCTCCATCGCCTTACGCTTAGTCTCCTCACCCCGTCGGTCATACTTCCCCGTGGTTACAGGAGAAGCGTGTCCGGCTAATTTCTGCACCGTAACGATATCAACCCCCGCATCCAACAAGTCAGAACAAAACGTCCTTCTAAAATCATGGGGACTAAATCTCTCAACCCCAGCCGACTCTGCCCGTTTTCGCACAATCATCAATATTGCCTGGGGAGTCATCCTTCGCCATTGCAACTCTCCCCCCTTGCGGATGGGTAATAACAGAGGTCCCGGTTTGCGCGTGCGGAGTTTCAACCACTCTTCCACCGCTGCAATAGCACGGGCCGGCATATACACCGTGCGGTCGGTTTCATTCTTACTACCAATAATCTCCAACGCTCCGGTAGCTAAATCTACATCTTTCAAATGCAGGGCAACTACCTCAGCCCGTCGCAACCCACACCGCAGGATCGCAATTAACGCCGCATCCCTTACCCCCACAGGCGACTTGTCAGCTTGACAAATCCCCATTAGCGCTGTAATTTCATCAAGTTTTAGCGCCCTACCCCTAAGTCTTTTTTTTGCCTTGATAGACGGTAAATCTACTGCCTTCTGGTAGTCAATTGCAGCCATCAAATCTAACTTAAACGCTTCAGTGAGTACCCTCCTTAAAGCACACAACATCTTATTTGCCGTTGCCGGGGCGTGTTTTTTCATCAAAGCAGACCTGACAGCAGCAGTATGTTGATAACGCAGCGATGCCCAGTTGAGAGTTATGTAATCACATTTGTCGTTAGTCAACAAAGCCGCGATCGCATTGAGGGCTTGTTCCATAGTTGGTCTCGACCCAGGTGCAAGACTATCCAAGTACACCGCTGCTGGATGAGCAGTCAGCGGTAATGGCTCCGTTAAAACCAGTGTCTTGACTACCCCTGGACGCATTAATTTATCAGAACTAGACTTCTAGTAAACAATCATCCCACTTAATAGCCATCGCTTCTACTTAAAGTCAAGTATTTATTTGCATTTCTTTATAATTATTGAGTAGATATATTCTCTAACGTCGGGGGTGGTATAGTCCGTCCGAAGGATTCCATTCCCAAGCTGTACTCATCGGGTCGCGGTTACGAGACCAACTCAAAAATTCTTTGGCGCTCTTGTTTTCTCTTTCTGCAATTAGGCTTTCGGGGCTGACACCAAGTCTTGCGGCAAGATTTTCGTTTGTCCTGGGCTGTAGTTCAACTTGTATTTGTTGGTATGGGTATGCTTGTCTTCTTTGTTTAGGTTGACTGTTGTATCGAGTTGATGAAATAGCCCGTTCGATTAACTCCAGTTTTTTGGTCATTGCTTCGAGTTTGGTTTCCACCGACTTATCTCTATCAGCAAGATAGGATTCCAATTCCTCCAACTTCTCCTGCAATTGTAAAACTTGTTTGCTGCCAGCTAAATCGATATCAATATTGCTATCAAATGTTGCTACTAACTCCTCTAATGCTTGCAGCAAGGCAATTGTATGCCCTTGCCGATGTAGCTTGGATAGTTGACGAACTATCCCAATTAGTGGGACAGGCACGCGGATCATCTCGCTGGGTGGGGACTTTTGTTCAGCCATTTGATATCAATTTCGATATCGACAAGCTGATTGTAGAAGATTTAGTGGGTGATAGAAATATACTGAGTATCAATTGTATATAATTACTCCAGGATTGTTATATATCGACAAAATGAAAGCGTTGCAAGGTGACGTTTTGGACGTAGAAGAGGTCAATTTTTAGTTTGAAGGGGGAAGAAGCGATCGCCTACGGCAATCGCGCGGAGCGCAAGTACCGTAGGCGGGCGGTTACGCCATCGCTCTTAAGACCTACGGTGTACACACAAGTACTATCTGCAAGGGTTTCAGGCGTTATAGACCCCTTAAATTGTCATTACGAGCGCAGCGATAGCAGAGCGTTCCCGCAGGGTAGTAATCACATAATGCCGTGGTTTTTGCGATTGCTTGTCTACGACACGCTACGCGAGGGCAATGACAGGCTTCCAGAGTGAGTGATCGCACAACCTAAAGCTAAATGACCAAACCAAGTACTAGGGGGAATTTTAAGACTTGTGTGTACACCGTAGCTCTTAAGACGGGGCGGAGCATCGTTGCACTTGATCAAATACTCTGTTGTCTTCTCCTACAACCAACTCTCGGTTATACCCCAATCAACTCTAGTAACGCCTCTGTCGATATCTTGCCACTAATATCAGTGCCTTCCAGCAGGCTGTCTGCCAAATCTCGCTTGTGCTGATGCAAGTCCACAATCTTATCTTCAATAGTATCTTTCGCTACTAAGCGATAAATAGTCACCGGGCGTTGTTGCCCAATGCGGTGGGCGCGGTCGGAGGCTTGGTCTTCTACGGCGGGATTCCACCAAGGGTCCATGTGGATGACGTAATCGGCGGCGGTGAGATTAAGTCCTGTTCCCCCCGCCTTGAGGCTAATCAAAAATACATCACCTGACCCAGCCTGGAAAGCATCCACCCGTTTTTTCCGTTCTGCGGCTGGGGTACTGCCATCTAAATATTGATAATTAATACCTTGCTTATCCAAATAATTGCGGATGATATGCAAATGGTCAACAAACTGACTAAACACCAAAGCCTTATGGCGATTCTCCAGTAAATCCCCCAGCACCTCAGCAAAAAGTTGCAGTTTCGAGCTAGATAGTTCAGTATCAGGCATCACCAGACTAGGATTACAGCAAGCCCGCCGCAGTCTCATAATTTCTGCCAGCACTTGCAGATGTTTCTGACCAGCAGTTGCCTCAGTTTCGGTCAGTTTAGATATTGCCTCACGGCGCAACGCTTCATAGAACGCCATTTCCTCCCGACTCAACTCTACGTGTAACAGAATTTCGGTACGAGAAGGCAATTCTTCTAGCACCTGATTTTTCGTGCGTCGCAACAAAAATGGTTGAATGAGTTTTTTGAGTTTGCTGCGTACTTGTTTATCCTGGAATTTCTCAATGGGGATAGCAAAGCGTTGATTGAAGCTTTCAAAGGAACCCAGTAACCCAGGATTGATAAAGCGGAACAAATTCCACAATTCGCCGAGGTGGTTTTCAATGGGAGTGCCGGTAGTAATCAGCTTGAAACCACCTTTGAGGTTCATCGCAGCTTGGGAACGTTTGGTGGTCATATTTTTGATTGCCTGGGCTTCATCCAGCACAATCGTTTGCCACTGCACCTGGGAGAGCATTTGCGATACTTCTTCCTGTTGCAGCAGACCGTAGCTGCACACCAGCATATCAAATGGTTGTAAGCCAGAGAGGAGATTTTGGCGGTTAGCGCCTCCAAATTGCACGATATTCAAAGTAGGAGCGAATCTTTGTGCCTCACTCACCCAATTCATGCACACGGAAGTGGGAGCAACAATCAGGGTTGGGCCCTCATGGGCGCGCATCAAGATCACAGCCAACGCCTGCACGGTCTTACCCAGTCCCATTTGGTCTGCTAAACAAGCTCCCACACCCCAATGTGCCAACCGCGCCAGCCAACTGAATCCTTCCATCTGGTAGTCGCGCAGTTCTGCTTGAAACGTAGAAGGGAGTTCCGGTTGGAGGCTTTGCACCTCTTTCAAACGCTGGATATGTGCTTTCCAGTGTTTGTCTGCTTTCACCTTACCTACCTCATCAACAAAATCCTCTAAGCCTAATGTTGCTAAGGGGTGGAAGCGTATACCTTTACTGTGCTTTTCTGAAAACGTCCGCAATTCATCAAGACGTTTGCGAAAAGCTTGGGTTAAAGCCAAGAATTGACCGTCACCAAGGGGGATAAAACGACTTGGGGTTTTATCCAAGAGTTCTAGTAGTTGCTGCATGTCCAGCACTAGGTCTTGATCTAGTTTCAACTCGCCAGTGGCAGCAAACCAATCTTGCTGGCGTTGAATGGACATCTGAAAATCTTTGAGGTCTGCTTGGTGCTTGACACGCAGTTTTTCTCCTTCCGGCCATTCCAGCACCACTGTGTCCCCTAATGCTTGCAGTTCCAGCAGCAGTTCTAAACAGTCCTCTGGATCTTCTATGAGCCATTCCCTATCTTGTTCTTCAGCACGAGTTAAGGTAGGACAGGCTTTTATGGCGGCATTGGCAAGTTGCTTTTCTTCATGCAGATTTCGTCTGGTTTGCAGCCGCTTACCGTCAATTTCGGCTATCACAGTTTCACCACCCGTACCTGGACGGTAATAGGGGCCACCTTGGTCAAAGGGGCGAGACAGCAAGGATACTTTCAGTCCAGCATTGGCAGGTAATAGGTGAATGTGGGGTATAGTCTTGGCTGGTACTTCCTCTGCTCCCTCCAATCCACCACCGATGTCAGAATGCACGGTGACGATACCAGAGACAGCATTGATGGCTGCTAAGACTTGCTTCTCAGCAGTAGCGGGGACGTTGAGCCGATTTTCCTTACCGATAATCTCAGCGATGCGTCGGTGTTCGGCAGTGATTTCAATTACCTTAATGCGGGTTGGGGTTTCTTTAATAGCGAGGATATTCTGTGATGGCTCTAGTTTTGGAGAAAATTCTAAGCTGAGACGACCTTGTTTTCCTTTTTTAACAATTAGTTCCGGTTCTCCCTTGACAATTTCCACACGGGTGGTGGGTGCATCTTCCCAAAATACCAAGGGGTGTCCAATTAATGCAGAGATTGCCTTGGGGCTGAAGGTATACTCAACTTTGCCACGATATCCATAATCATAGGAAGTAAATGTTTCAATGCAGCCGCATACTCTCAGATCCTGAGATGTGAGATAATCAAGCTCACCCAAATTTCCGCTTAGGCGCTTGATGGCTATGGGACGGCCTTTACTCCACTCACCTTTGGCATTAACTTTTTGTTCGCGGGGTTGCAAAATACATTTGCTGGGATAGAAAGTAATAAACCATGCCAAGCGTAGTTCTGCCTGAGCTTTTACAGCTGCTTGGGGTTCCTTCTGGAGATTTGCCAGTGCGTTTAAGCACATCTCCCAAGGTTCTTGTGGCTGCATCACGTCAACGATGCTGTCTATACCGATATCTTCGCCCAGGATTTCTGCTTGGGTTTCATAGCTACTATTCGGTTTGAGTCGGGACAAGAGTTCTGCACTCTCCATTGCCAGCCAATGATAACCAGATGCAACAGCTTGCTGATAAAATTCCTCTAACAACCTGGGCAAGTGCTTTTTGGCTCTGTCTGCATCTACCCAGTAATGGCACAGGGCGAAAAATAGGGTTTCTAGGCTGTTGTGTTCTTCTGGGAATAGAATGCGGTTGCTGATGATGAATTCTTTTTGAGCGATGTCGCCTAATTGGACTTGCAGCAAGATTTTCAACTGGGCATAAATCGACAAGAGCCAATGATCTGATTGACGTGCCAGTAAACTGGTGTAATCAAGTGCTTCCTGGAGACTTTCCCGCGAACCATCTTTGATTAGTGCCAAAATAAAAAACAAGCCGCCCATAGTGCTAAAATACACCTGACGCTTGCCTGTGGCTTTCTTGATGGCTTTGAGACCAGCAGTGTAATCGATTATGGCTTGTTGATTATCACCGCGTAAAAAATTCAACCAACCTCTGTATACAAGGCTATTATCTCGATAATCTTCGGATATAAAATCTAAACTCTGCTGTGCTTCTTGAATACAACCCCGCAGTAGTAGTTGTTCTGTCAAAACTATGTGCAGGTAATCTGAGTTATGTCCACCTTCTGTGGCGCATTCTTCTTGCAGTAAGGTAAAGGCTTCATCTGCGGGAGAACATTTCAACGCGGCATTGATGAGGATGATTGATATGCAGTTGTCATATAATTCCTGTGGCAGGGTGCGAAACCAATCGGCATCAAATGGGTTAGTGCAAATCTGCTCGAAGATATTTTCGATAGATATCTTGTCGTCGTTGTAATTGTATCTGTTATGGTCTTCAATTTGTTTATTAATGTAACTGAGGTTTTGATTGTAAAGACCAATCCGGATTTCTCGAATAAATTGGCTTGACCTTTGGAAATACAGTGGCCCATCTTGCCAACGAGCTTTTACTCCTAACTTGTCATGTACGGTTTTTGCCATGACTTCAAAACATCCAGCTTTTACCGCCGAACGAGTAGCAATCTCTACCAGTAATGGATGACACTGAGGCCCCTGTCCTTGTCCTTGAATCAGGAAACCTGCTGTTAGTAATCTATCGATATAAGGTTTTAAGGTGGAGCTAATTAAATATTTGTAATTTGTATCACGCGCACCGATGTAGTTCAAACATTCTAAAAATGTAGTTCTGTTGACAGGTTCGTAAATTACTGAGAATAATTGGACAATTTTTTGCTCTAGGGGTGGTAGCTGGGAGTATGCTTGGGCGAGTTGCGCTTGTAGTTTTTGCTGATCAACCTCAAAAGCGTTCATGGTTCTGATTGGGCGCGTATATCCACTAATGATAATTTTCGCACTGTTCGGTATTTTATATCGAGAATGTACCAGTTGTTTTTAGGCGATCGCGCTTCACGCTGCCTGCATCACCCCACTTTTTGAGCTAGACATTTTCGGGAAAGCCGTACCCAATAAATTCGTATTGTTACTACCTTTTATTTAGTCAAATTTTAGGTGCGGTAATCCTGAATTTTATAAGTGATATTAACCGTATTTTCAGTCATTATAATTTGCAATATTCTAATAATCAAAGCAATGATAAATCCTGAAGTAAGTAAATAAAAAATTACAAATTGGAGAGAGTTATGGTATTAGTACGCTACAACCCCTGGCAAGAATTGAACGCACTGCAACGTCAAATCGACTCCTTATTTGAAGATTTTCAAGCACCCACTTTGGCTAGAGCTATAGCAGCCGAACTGCACGAAACCGAAGAAGCCGTACACTTGAAGCTGGAACTGCCTGGAATCGAGGCTAAGGATGTAGATATCGAAGTCACCGAGAATGCAGTTAAGGTGGTTGCCGAACGTAAATCTGAAACTAAAACCGACAATAATGGTAAAACAAGAAGTGAATTTTACTACGGCAAGTTCCAACGAGTAATTCCCCTGACTGCTCGCATTCAAAATACCAACGTCAAGGCAGAATATAAAGACGGGATTTTGAATTTGACTCTACCTAAAACCGAGCAAGAAAAAAATAAAGTCGTCAAAATTAACCTTGGGGAAGCTGCGGCATAGAGTTGATATTAGTAAGCAAGTATTCAACTAATAGTGTGACATGATGTTAAACCTGGTTGATAAATTTCAACCAGGTATTTTATTTTAATAAATACTTATTAAATTGCCTTAGTTGGAATAAAAAGTGCGATTGTAAGTTCGGCTAATTCGATATCCAGGTGACATCCTTCCACACTGAATCAAAGATTAAGTAACCTCACTCAATCAATAAAATGGACGTTAGAATATCTTCGTCGCTGGTATAGTCGGAACAAATAGTTGAACATCACTTGAAAGCTATTTTGCAATAATCTCATACAAGACTGTGCTAGTCATCGATATCTAATTAGCCGCTATATTGAGTTTTAATATCTTTAATATATTGTAAGAGAAGCTTATACTCATCTACATCACCTTGCATCAGAAAAATATTAGCAGCTTTTTCTAAATCATATATTGTCCCCTGAATATCACCAATTTTCCGTCGAAGGCTACTACGCCTTTTATATGCTTCTGCATGATTAGAATCAATTTGAAGAATTCGGCTGTATTGTTCAAGCGCCTTGTCCCAACTTTTGATTAATTCATAAACATATCCTAAGTAAATATAACTTGCAGTAAAGCTAGGATC
>JBODRP010000253.1:0-8212 GCA_050633005.1 Trichormus sp.
AACAGGAATTGTCACTGTACCAGAGCCTGGAATCAAATTTCCAGCACCGATTTCTCCTATATAAGTAGCAGCCTGTGCCATACTCTCTATTCCTGGCGTTAGAATTGTCCCGATGATTGTCAGGGTTGAGATTGTGCTAGCTAGTCCTAGAGAAAATAGTTTTTGAAATAAGTTAGATTTCCTCATAAGCTAAGATTGCTCACAAAGCATATAAACAAGTTGCTATTAATTAACTTACCTTAGATCAGCTTATTAGGAAAATTTCTTAAATATTTGGAGCTTCATCAGAAATTCAGTTTTGAAGAGATCGCTCAATTTCTTGGCTAACTAACTTATTGCCTTCTAAGTTAAGATGAATATGGTCTTGATATAAGCTTTTAGGGTTAGTAGTGGCGTTAAATATCGGCAAGAAATCTATATAGGTAATTTGTGTTGATTGAGTAAAATTCTGGAGGCGTTGACGGGCTTTAATTTCATAATCACGGGGGCCTGGTTCGCCAATTTCTCGTAATAGGGGAGTCATCAACAACAGAAATTTGCTATTATTTTCACGAGTTAATTCTTCAATTCTGGCAATGGCTTCTAGATTAAAACCGACGCGATCGCCTGGTTCTTTCTGCACAGCTTGCATTTCTGGAATCGCCTGGGGTTTTTCTAGGTAACGCTGCCATAATTCTATATATGCTAAGGCTGGTTTTTGGCTGGGGTAATTGCGATCGCGTCCCACTGGTAAAGAGCTAGGCGCAGTAGCAAATAAATCATCAGTATTAAGTAAAAGTACGATAATCTGAGATTGGAAAGTCCCAAACTTCTGGAGATAAGCTAATTCATTTCTTGGCCCCCAGGAGTTAGCGGAAGCATTCATCACCTCGGTGGGCTGATGGCCAGATAAACTAACCATCAGTAAGTTAGAAATAGTATGATCTTGATCTGTCCACCAACCACCATTAGCAATCGAGTCACCCAACAGCAAGACTCGGCGGGTTGAGGGTGCAGGTGTTTTGGATATAGGCGCGCTCCGCATAGAATACTGATTAATTTCAATGCGATTACCAAAACGACGAGTGCGTTGGTTGGGTGCTAACAAATAACCGATTTGCTCATCAGCAATATAAGTCAGGGGATTACCAAAACCAAACAGCGATCGCAATCCGATTTCCCCTAGCACTAAAGCTACCACCACTACCCCAAAAATTACCAATACTAATTTCACCTGCAAACATCCTCCTATTCATGGGGTTACTTACTCCAATCCTAAATGTAGTTTGAGAGCCGCATCTACTAATTGCATCAACTCTGCATTTAAACTATTTACCACCTCTGACACAATCCTTTGCTTAGAAATTGTTCGTACCTGCTGCGCCTGTACTTTGGAAGCCAAAGGTAAACCACTATCCTCTGGATTTAGCAAAACCTCGAAGGGATAAACACGACTCACATTCGATGTAAGCGGTAAAATTGTTACCATGCTAGCTGCACGATTATTGGCATCATTGCTAACTATCAACACTGGGCGGCGTTTAGCCATCTCAGAGCCTAGAGCCGGACTAAGATTCGCGTAATAAATATCACCACGCTTCATCAGTTAATCCATCTATAATAGTGATTTCCCAATCATTGTCAACTTCAGAAGATGCTTCTCGGTAAGCCTGTTCTAGCTCCTGTGTTCGCAATAACTGTAATGCTTTTTCAATAACTTGGGAACGAGATTTACAGTCATGGGCTACTTTGTAACCTTCAATAAATTGCACCAGAGATGCTGGTAAGGAAATTGATAGTTTTTCAACTTGCATAGTCTTACCAAGTAGTAGCAAGAATATTCTTACTTAATACTAATCTAGAAAGGAAAACCAGGGATGCGAAAAGGGGCGGGAACTTTGACGCGCGATCGCACTTCATCTAAGGCACGATTTACAGCCCGATCAACTACAGTATTAGTTAATACATTCACCATAGTTTTGGCAAAGCCAGTTTCCCCAGTAAAGCCGACATCGAGAATGCAACCTTCGAGCATGAAATCATTTACCCCGGCTTGACGACAAACCGTTTCAGCTTGACGAATTTGGTTAGGCATCAGGGAAGCAATATTATGATAGCGTTTGGGAAAATTACGGTCTGTAAATGTTGCTGTTGATTGTCCTGACTGATAATCAAATAGTGAGTCTTCTTGCTTAATCCGCCAACTATCACCGAAATCGCGGTAAAGTTTGTCAAAGTAGCTTTTTTCAAACTCATCTAGGGGTATAGGTATAGGTAAAAAATTACTCAATGCCAGTCGGACATTGCTATAGCTAGATCGACTAGGTATGAGTTTCCCACCGCGTGTTTTCAAGTCATTATTGGTGTTACGATCGAAATCTCCTAACAAACCTGTCATTTGGCCTTGATAATTGTTGGGAACTGTCACGGTAACATTGACAAATGGCAAGTTTGCAACCTTGATCGGACGAATGATCACCTGTTCTCCGCGAGGACTTTCAATGGTGTATTCTGTGCTTTGTTTTTGCAGGAAACCACCATCAGGTAATTTCACTGTCTCATCTTTGAGGGTAATAACTTCACCATTTACCCGTAGAGTAGCTTTCTCAGATTTATCTGAACTGGGAGCATAATAACCGATGCGATCGCTTCCCACTTTCACAGCCACAGCCGTATTTAAACTTAATTCTTGTTTGGGGACTTTTTCTTGGCGAGTTTGAACGATAAATTTACCATCGGTTGATTGTTCCAGTAGAAACTCACCTACTGTCTGGAAACTATAACGGAAACCATCCAAGGTGATAATGTGAGGATCGCCGTAGCTGCTACCTGTACCTTTATCGCCGCTATTGGCTGGATTAGAGGCGTTACCTGATGAGTTATTACCACCATTATCATTGCCGTTAGTGCCGTTAGTACCGTTAGTACCGTTGTTAGTGCTGTTACCAGAACCTTGATTAGCAGGCTGAAAAAGCTCATTAGGCAGCTTAACAGAACTATTTGCATTTTCAGGATCTTCACAAGCCTGTGCTGGCCCCACTAAATAATTCTGATAATCATTGGGATCTGGGGTATCAGGGTTACTGTCACGCACCAAACTGGGAATTTTCGCTAAGGTTGCTTTGCCTTTATCAGCATCGCTTGGTCCAACATCTTTGTATTTAGGGTTGGGTGGATGTGTGTGATACATCCCGACTGTAAAAACATTACTAGTATCCGGTGGTGGAGAGCCAATATCAACCTCCTTGTCACCCGTTGTGGGATCTCCCACTTTCACCGCAGAAACAGAAAATTCTCCTGTTTGCTTGTTCCACAGAATCCATCGTCCTCGTTCAAGTTGATCTGTGAGTCCAGCTTTCCAGTCTAAATCCATCGCCTCTTGCACGACTTTGCTCGTAGCAATGCTGAGAATGCTGGGGAAGTCAGGATGATCTCCCTGACAACGGGTTCTCAATTCAGCTTGGGCAACATTAGACAAGTTGACCAATGAGATTACAGTAACTAGGAACAGAATCAAGGCGAATCTAACCCCTCCCAGAAATCGCCTACACAGGGTGAGGAGAGCGCGAATTGTTGACATGAAGCTTATCTCCGATTAGTAAAGATGCCTATCTGTTATTAGGACGGGAACACCCCTTTTATGCCTGACTGAAGCTTTTTAGTATAAAATTAAACATTAGTTTTAATGGCAAGTCGTAAAATTAATGTGAGAAACGTTGCAAAGCTTAAACAAAATATTATCTATAAGATCGTCCCATCTGCATAGAGAAAGACTAAAATCAAAACGGACAAATTAGCACTGTAATAAAGGGAGAACTACAAAGCTATGTCCGACTTAAATCGAGGAATTATGAAATTTGACGGGGCAGATACCCCCAAAGTAGTCACCATCTCTACTGTGTTACTATTGGGATCGATCGCTGTCCTAATTATTTGGGCGTTACAGTCTGCTTACGCTCTTAATTGAGCCGATAGCAGCCTAGGAGGACATTGGTTACACGCCAGTGTCCCCCAAAAAAATTAGCTGTGCGCCCTAAAAATTAGCAAAATATTGCGGAAAAGCTATAAAATTTTAGATTTGAGATTTTAGGTGCAAGTAAATCTAAAATCCAAAATCCATAATGAGAGAACTTTGGGGTGCTTTGGCTATTTTAATCGTCTGTCCCTTGTTGGGTGCGTTACCTGTAATCGCTTGGATTACTTACGCACTGAAAAGGAGACGATTGGCTCAAATTGGAACGAAAAATATCAGTGTCTCCGCCGCTTTTTATCACGGTGGGACAATAGCTGGGGTTTTGGCTGTTTTGTCAGAAGCCCTTAAAGGTATAGGTGCTGTTTTTCTGGCTCGTGCTTTTTTCCCAGAGGGATCATTTTGGGAACTGCTGGCGTTAATTACCTTAGTATTTGGTAGATATTTGATGGGGCGAGGTGCAGGGACAACCAACGTTGTTTGGGGGTTACTGGTACATGATCCCCTGTTATCCTTATTTATCGGCTTACTAGCAATTATCACCTTTACCCTGTTGCAGTCGAGAATTTTGGTGAAGTATGGAGTTTTAGTTGTGTTTCCCTTATTTGTGGTGATTCTCCATGCTGAAGATTTCCCGAAAATTTTCGCAGCTGTCGCCCTAACCGGGTTATTGGCGTGGATTTATAAGCAGATCCCCGATGATTTGAACTTACCAGCCCCTGGGGTTGATGCTCAATCCCAAGCAGTGTTTGAATATTTGCGTGGCGATCGCGTTATTCTATCTCTAGATGATGAGTTAGATATCGCCCTGGTAGGACAAAAATCCGCCACCCTATCGCAAATTAAGCGTTGGGGTTATTCAGTCCCCAAAGGCTGGGTACTTGTTCCCGGTGATGATCCTGAAAAATTATTAAATTTTCTCCAACCTTCCGATTTATCTCCCTTAGTCGTGCGTTCTTCTGCCATTGGGGAAGATTCAGAACAAGCTTCGGCAGCTGGGCAATATCAAACATTGCTCCACGTTACGAGTAAAGAGCAATTACAGCAAGCCATTGCCATTGTCAGGGAATCCTATGATTATCCAGCTGCGGTGCAGTATCGGCGCGATCGCGGTTTACCAGATTCAGCAATGGCGGTGCTAATTCAACAGCAAGTACAAAGCGCGTATTCAGGAGTTGCTTTTAGTCGTGATCCTATCACCCAGCAAGGCGATGCAGTAGTAATTGAAGCCTTACCTGGTAGCCCCACACAAGTTGTCTCCGGGAAAGTCACACCAGAACAATATCGGGCATTTGTAGTAGAAACAGATAATCTTTCCTCAGTACAGTTAGAAGGGACAGGACGAGTTCCCCAAGCCATTATTAAACAAGTAGCATATCTAGCCCGCCGCATTGAAAAACGTTACCTTGGTGTTCCCCAGGATATTGAATGGAGTTACGACGGTCAAACCCTCTGGTTACTGCAAGCTAGACCTATCACTACTTTACTCCCAATCTGGACAAGGAAAATTGCAGCTGAAGTTATCCCTGGTGTAGTTCATCCCCTCACTTGGTCGATTAATCGTCCTTTAACTTGTGGAGTTTGGGGAGATATTTTTAGTATAGTCTTAGGCGATCGCGCTACAGGATTAGACTTTACAGAAACCGCAACTCTGCATTACTCTAGAGCCTATTTTAATGCCTCCCTCCTGGGAGAGATTTTCTTAAGGATGGGATTACCACCAGAAAGTCTAGAGTTTCTCACCAGGGGCGCGAAAATGACGAAACCACCCTTGCAGTCTACCTTGAAAAATCTGCCAGGGTTATGGAAGTTACTCCGGCAAGAATTAAATTTAGAAAAGGACTTTAAACGGGACTATCAAAAAGTCTTCATTCCAGGTTTGTCAAGATTAGCCAATGAAAGCACCGAAGAATTAGAAGCGGCGCAAATCTTAGAAAGAATAGATTTTAACCTAGAATTACTGCGTATTGGTACTTACTACAGCATTTTAGCCCCCTTAAGTGCCGCCATTAGACAGGGAATATTTAAGGTAAAAGATGAGCAAATTGATAACAGCGTCACCCCAGAAGTAGCCGCCATGCGTTCCCTGAGAGCCCTAGCCGCCGATGCCAAACAGATATTAATCGAATGTGAACCAGAGCAAGTATTTAATTCATTGGCGCAAACTCCAGAAGGTGAAAAGGTTCTCTATGAATTGGATGAATTATTAGAAGACTACGGCTATTTAAGTGATGTGGGTACAAATATCGCCATTCCCACCTGGAAGGAAGAACCCCAACCCATCAAGCAATTATTTGTGCAGTTAATTCAGTTGAGTGAACCCGAAAAAGTTAATTTAGAACCCAGTAAACGCAAACGGGGAATAGTACAGAGACGCATAGATATTAAAGGACGAGTTACAGAGGTATATTCTCGGTTATTAGCCCTATTAAGGTGGAATTTTTTAGCTTTAGAGCAAATTTGCTTAGACGCTGGCTGGCTCAAACAACCAGGGGATATCTTCTTTTTGGAACTAGAGGAAGTCAGGTTATTAGTCACCGATGCTCACGCCGAATTACTGCAACAGTTAAACTCCATGATCCAATTTAGGCGATCGCAATTTTACCAAGATAGCCAAATTGAACAAATCCCCCTCGTCGTCTACGGTGATATCCCCCCCCATCCCATCACCGCCGTTGGTGTTTACTCAGACCAAATTTTACAAGGCATTCCCGCTAGCCACGGACAAGCCGAAGGGAAAATTAAGGTAGTGCGAAATTTACAAAACCTCCCAGACATAGACAAAGACATAATTCTAGTAGTACCTTATACAGACTCTGGTTGGGCTCCTTTATTAGTCAGGGCGGGAGGCTTAATTGCTGAAGCTGGTGGCAGACTTTCTCACGGTGCGATCGTCGCTCGTGAATACGGGATTCCCGCAGTTATGGATGTTAAAGGTGCTACTTGGATTTTACAAGATGACCAACGAGTCAGAATTGATGGCTCTAGGGGTATTGTAGAACTATCTAACGATTTAAGACCAAGTTGAAAAAGACAAAATTCAAAATTAGAGAACTTTGGACAGGACGTGATTAATACATCTTTGCAAGAATTACCAGAAGAATCAGTTTCCCACAACCCGGAAATTAAAAAAAAAGTTATGCTGAGGTTTGGTGATTTACCCCACCTCACTAACTTTTCCCAAGCCCGTTTTGCTCCCGGACAAACTGCTCCAGCTCACGCTCATCAAGATATGTGTGAGGTATTCTTCGTAGAAGCTGGCGCAGGTATAATTCTCATTAACAACCAAGAATATCCCCTCCTACCTGGTAACTGCGTAGCGATAGAACCAGGAGAATTTCACGAAGTTGTAAATAACGGTACAACTGAATTAGTTTTGACTTACTTTGGTTTAAGAGTTGAGTCAAAAGAGATAGTTAATGGTTGACGGTGAGGCAGGGGGCAGGGGGCAGGCTTGTCCTGAGCGCAGTCGTAAAGCCTGCGGCATAGCTTCTCCTGTCGGAGAGGCTGCGCCAACGCTTCAGGCGCAGCCTCTGTCTACGACACGCTCCGCGAACGCAGAGAAGGGGGGCAGGGGGCAGGGGGCAGGGGAAGATAAGGGAGACAAGGGAGACAAGGGAGACAAGGGAGACAAGGGAGACAAGGGAGACAAGGGAACATGATTCCCCAATGCCCAATGCCCAATACCCAATGCCCAATACCCCATGCCCCATTCCCCATGCCCAATACCTATTGAGTACTAACAAAATAATCGACTTTCCCTAGCCAAAACACTCCAGGAACTTTGTATGGCTGAAAATGCAGATTATCTAAACCACCAAATTTAACTAGGTGAGTTAAAAAATGTAAAGAACCAGTCAGTAAATCAGTAGCATTGGGAAGATTGTCATTTTCTGGTGCTAATTGTGGTTGTAACTTGACTAAATTTTTGACAGATTTATAAACATCAGTTGCCGCACCAGACAATTGAATATATGTAGATACAGTCCGGCGAATTTCAGCTTCTACCGTTTCGGGATTCTCCAGTTTATTGCCTAAAATCTTTGCCCCAAGGCGTTTGGTCAGAAATGTTTGAACATGGCCTGCATATTCCGTAGTATTATACTGGACAATCGCTTGGGAAATAGTAGCTTTGCGATCGCAATTTAACCGATTCCCAATCACATAAGCTGCAATATTCGCCGTATAATCAGGGTTGCTGGCAAGTCTTTTGAGTGCTTCATCTAGACTAATTTTCTCAGTGTTTGCAGATTGAGAGCGATA
>JBODRP010000254.1:0-8179 GCA_050633005.1 Trichormus sp.
AAAATAATGTCAGTTCTTTGTCTTCTCTGAAGAAGAAGGTTCTCAAACAACCTTTGAGTGTCAACCCAACGAAATCACAAGTTTCACCCTCTCGAAATAAAAATTCTTCTTGATGAACTTTTCTTGACTCTAAAAGAGGTTCAACCAGTTTTAAGTCAATTTGGCATTGGGGAAAAATTTGCTCAATAAATGAGTGTAACAGTTCATACATTTAGGCAAATTGGGTAAAAAAATGCGGTCAGGATGTAGGAAAAAGACTATGGATTAATGTCTTTGGTAGACCATACTTGATTTGCATCACAATTATAGAGATGACGATTTTGGGGTTCACCACGCAATTCTAAATGGTCTACTTGTACAGGATCTAGTAATAATAAGCAAAAATTAGCTAGTGGTTGACAAGGATCAGGCGGTGGTGGCTCAAAGGCTGCTGGTTCTGCTTTAGGTTGGCGAGGATGCGGCCAAGCAAATTGTAAACGCGCCGCATCGCTTAATTCTTCCCACATAGCAATTCGGGCTACTTGCAGATGAGGATGAGATTCATCACTAGCAACTACAGTTAATTTACCAGTGATGCGAAATTGTTCTCTGGTTTTAGGAAAATACCAACAAACTTCTGTCCAGGGTTGCTGTTGTATTTCCTCGATTTTATCGCTACGGCTATCAGTAATAAATTTTAGCTGGTTGGTATCTCCTAAAAAACCACGAAAGACTACGGTACGATTAGCAGGATGACCGTTAGCTTTAACTGTGGCTAATTGCAGGTAACGGGCGTATACAAGGCTACGGTTGCGGTGGAGAGCATGGGCTAAAGCACTTCTCCAAGGGGCTAGGGACATGATGAAGTTTTGTTGCAATTTATTCAAACCAAGATTAAGCGCAAAGTGCAACACTTGGCAATCTTTGGGTTCAATCTACTTTGGTAAGTGTCCTAATTTTTGACTGGAATTGCTATCTGAGACAAGCTAAATTTTCTCCATACCCATGATTTTACAACTTAATACTGTTAACCATTGCTACTCAGTATAAAAACTTTCTGAGTAGGAAAAGCCATTATACATCATAAATATATGTGGCAATTTGTACAGTCATGACATAGCGTAAAGTGGAAAAATTTTCAAGCTTTTTTCCTCTATCGACTTGGCGTATAGTCGTAATCTGTTCACACGCAACACTCCTTTTGATATGGTTCGAGAGCTGGAAATTAAACGTCAGGGTGCAAAGTTTCCCGAAACTGCACCAGCCGCCAATCCTGTATTTTTTAGAACTTACAGCCGCCGTACAGAGGCAGGCTTAAGAGAAACTTGGGATGAAGTTTGCGATCGCACTATCCAAGGTTTAGTAGAGTTAGGTAAACTCACGCCAGAAGAAGCCGCTATTTTAGAAAAAACCCAGCGCAAATTGCAAGCCTTACCCAGTGGGCGTTGGCTCTGGGTAGGTGGCACAGATTGGATCAACAAATCCAAAAACTTCTCCGGCGCGTATAATTGCACCTCCACCAACCTGCGAGACTGGAACGCCTTCGGGTTAATGATGAACCTCGCCATGATGGGTTGCGGTACGGGGGCAGTCATAGAACCGCAGTATATTAATCAACTGCCTGCTATCCGTAATCGTCTCCATGTGACTGTGCAGGGAAATGTTGGGGATACAACTAAAGAATTACGTCGTGAATATACACAAACCCATATAGAAGGGAACACAGTTACTATCCATGTTGGAGATAGCCGGGAAGGTTGGGTGGGATCTTACCAAACCTTATTAGAGTTATCAACTGATGAAAGATTTACGGGTGAAGTAGAAGTAATAGTTGATGTCAGCGATGTCCGCCAAGCTGGGGAAACCCTCAAAGGTTTCGGTGGTGTGGCGAATCCTGTGAAATTACCCGGACTATATCAGCGTTGTGCCGCCATTCTCAACAAAGCTGTCGGTAGACAATTAACTTCTGTTGAATGCTGCTTGTTGATTGACGAAGCTGCCGTAACAATTGTCGCAGGTAATATCCGTAGAAGCGCGGGGATGCGTCAGTTCATATCTGATGATGAACAAGGTGCAACTGCCAAAGATAACCTCTGGCAACAAGATGAAAATGGCAACTGGCGTATAGATCCTGAGCGTGATGCTTTACGTATGGCGAATCACACCAGGGTATTTCACCGTAAACCAACTCTAGAAGAATGTATTAATGCTGTACGTAAGCAATATTACAGTGGTGAGGGTGCAATTCAGTGGGCTGGTGAAGCTGTTGCTAGAGCTAACTGTGATTTGTTAACTACACAAGCTTTGAAAGCTGATTTCATCAAAGCTTACGAACAGGGAGCAGCTAAGGACTGGTTACAAAAACGACACCCTGAAATTGATGCAAAAGAGCTAGAACACCGTCTGGCAAGGTTTGGTCTAAATCCATGCGGGGAAATATTGGGTAGTGATTTTCACTGCGTAAGTGGCGATACCTTACTGATCACTCAAGATGGAATGCACAAAATTCAGGATGTAGTGGGATGTCAAATTAGCATTTGGAACGGTAAAAACTGGAGTCAAGTGCAACCATTTAAAACTGGTAGTTCTCGCATTCTCTATCGTGTGCGCTTCGGAGACGGTTCATATTTAGATGCAACTGAGTATCACCGCTTCTTTGTCAAAGATAGATTCAGCAAGAGTTATAAAGAAGTCCAAACTAAAGATTTGATGGATACCAGTCGGTATGCTATCCACACTGAACCATTCAAAATTCAGTATGAAGACGGTTTAGATATCGATCGCAATTATGCCTACACTTTAGGGCTAGCTGTAGGAGATGGCACAACAGATCAAAAAAATCATGCCAAGATTAGGCTGTATCAAGAGAAAGTTGCTTTGAATGTCGCAGGTAATAAATCTCCTATTAGAGATTATGATTATTCACCTGCATTTACAGATGTCACAGATTTAGGTTTCTCTGGAGGATTCTTAAAAAGCCTAAAAACTAACCCAGAAGCACTGAATGTAATTGCTAGTTGGAACAGACAAGCCATATTGCATTTTATCGCTGGTTTAGCAGATACGGATGGCTCAAATACAAGTAGTAACGGCATCAGAATATATATTTCTGATTATGAGCGAGCATATCGAGTTCAGCTATTACTAACTAAATGCGGTATTCGTTCATCTGTGAATCTTTGCGCCCATCAAGGGTCAGTCACCAATTATGGTATCAGAAGTAGAGATTTATACTACTTGCAAATAACTGAATGTGGTGAAATTCCTTGTCAGCGTTTGGATGTCAGCAAAGGCACAAATGCCAAATATAAAGGTAAATGGCAAGTTGTGAAAAGTGTTGAACAATTACCAGGATTACATGATACTTACTGCTTTAATGAGCCGGAGTACCATAAAGGTGTTTTCGGTAATACCTTAACTGGTAACTGTAATCTATCAGAAATTCACCTGAATCAAATTGATCCATTTAACCACAAAGAACAAGAGGAAGCTTTCACGGCTGGGGCGTTATCTGTAGCGTCACTTTTAAACCATCAATTCCAAGAACCACGCTATCAATATAGTCGGGAATTAGACCCAATTGTTGGGGTTTCTTTTACCGGTTTATTTGATTTCTTTGTCCATGCTTTTGGTGTGGATTGGTTGCGCTGGTGGGAAGCTGGTAGACCAGAAACACCCCAAGGATTGGCGTTTAAACATCGGGAAGCAGAATACTTAACTTCTTGGAAAGAAATTGTGCAGCGTGTAGTGTGGGATTATTGCGATCGCCATCATCTCAAACGCCCGAATCGTTGTACAACAGTACAACCCAGTGGCACAAAATCACTGTTAACCGGCGCAAGTCCCGGATGGCATCCCCCCAAAGCCCAACGCTTTATTCGCCGCATCACTTGCCGGAAAAATGACCCCGTGGCGTTAGCTTGTCTGGAATATGGTTACAGTATTATTCCTTCCCAGTCAGATAAAGATGAGCAGGGGAATTTGCTTAATGATCCCTTTGATCCTAGAGTGACGGAATGGCTAGTAGAAATTCCTGTAGCTGTGTCTTGGGCTGATTTACCTGGTGCTGATGTGATTGATATCAGTAAGTTTAATGCGATCGCCCAAATGGATTTCTATATGCAGGTACAGAAATTCTACGTCACTCACAACACCTCTGCCACCATCGAGTTAAGAGAACACGAGGTAGAAACTTTAGGAACTCGCATCTGGGAAGCAATTCACAACGATGAAGGTTACATGAGTGCCGCACTCTTAGCCAGATTTGATGATCATCAAACCTTCCCCCGCTTGCCATTTGAGCCAATCTCTAAACAGGAGTATGAGCAAATGCTGCAAGCCGTAGCCGCACGCCGCAAAACCGATGACTTCTACACCGTCCTAAGTCGCTACGACTTCGGCGATTTAATGGAAGTCGGCCCCGCAGGCTGTGACTCTGATAAGTGCATGATGCCTGAACAAAGTCCGAATTAAGGAGGAAGCAAGGGGGCAGGGGGCAGGGGAAGACAAGGGAGACAAGGGAGAGATTTTTACTCCCATTCCCAATGCCCAATGCCCAATGCCCAATGCCCAATGCCCAAATTTACACGTTACGATTAGTGAAGAAATACTAATTTTCACAAAATTTGCAGGAGGGTCTCAATGTTTATAGATGAATTGTCACCAATATTTAAGCAACTGAGTCAACACCCCGCTTCATTTTTTGGGGGATTCTTCTCTGGCTTGCTACGGCTCAACCTTGCAGATGATCCGGTTAAAAGCTGGTTAGATAAACAAGCCGGAGCTAACAGTTCTATGACTCAATCTCATAATGGTAAAGCTACTGGCCCTGAGACAATTCAGATTGAATAATTCACGCCTGATGTGAATTAGGAAAACCATCTATCCCATAAATTGTAGGGGCGGGTTAACAAACATCATTCATGATTAATTTTTGATCTCGGTGAATCCGCCCCTACTAGCGGCGTATCAAACTGGGTAGGTGCAGGTTAAAAAACATGATTAAAGATCAACTGTTGATCTGGGTAAACCCGCCCCTACAAATATTCAGGGATTCATAAGACTTTAATTCAAATTAGACGTAATTCGTAATACCCTATTAACTCAAGACTTGATGCAACAAGTCACGATGCTTCAATGCGCCATCTATTAAAGATTGAATTTTTGTTGATGAAAGCTGTTGACCATTTGTGTAATATTTGACCCACGTTTGACTAATGAAACTGAAATCATCTGGTAAAGTTGCTAAATCCCAGCCAGGTATTGACAAATCTTCCATGAGATGATTTACCTTGGGATCATAACTGAGGGCAAAACAGCGACATCCTTCGGCAGTCGCCATAATTAAACTGTGCAGTCGCATTCCAATTGCCATCTCTACCCCACGAAACACACCTTTTAATTTTTGTGGATCTTCAAAGCATAAAATTTGGCTCACATCTGCAAGGTGTGGCTGTATGGCTTGAGCAATGCCTAAATCTTCGCTTTTTTGAAATGGCAGCAATAAAATGAAAGCCTGAGTTGCTTTTTGGAAATCTACCAAAGCACGAGTTAAATTATGCAGGCGGGTGGGAGTTAATTGGGGATGTTGTCTCAAAGTTACAGCAACTCTAGGGGTAGGTAAATCCTCAAGTTCTGGTACAGGATGAGATGCTAAAGCCCAAACGGGATCAGGTGCGAGAATATGGGGAATCTGCCAATCAGATAATAAAGCAGAACTGGCGCGATCGCGTACACTAACTTGAGTACAACCAGCAAAATTATGCTTTGCCAGCCACCGCGTTTGCGGACGTACTAAAGGGCCAATACCCTGCCCCCAAGCAATAGTTTTTAAGCCCATTTTCTGCGCTAACCCCATCAATCCGCCATAA
This sequence comes from Trichormus sp., assembly GCA_050633005.1. Lineage (GTDB taxonomy): Bacteria > Cyanobacteriota > Cyanobacteriia > Cyanobacteriales > Nostocaceae > Trichormus. The sequence goes on from JBODRP010000254.1 coordinate 5,850, forward strand.
TAAAAAGGGCTGATGGTACTAGTGACATCCTGAATTAAACTACCACCACCCCAAATCAAAGCATCACAGGAGCGTAAAGCTTGCAGCACAGGCACAATAGCCATGCGATTGTGGGCTTCTACATTGTAGCGATCGCGGGTTTCCTCTGGATTACCAGAAAGCACCACAGGTGTCACATGAGATGGTAGCATTTGCAGAAGTGTGGCTAATAAAGCTTCATCACCACCGTTACCTTTACCGTAATACCCAGATAATAGCGATCGCATCGTTCCCATTGCAAATTTTGGCTGTTGGATTTAAGGTTATCAACTTTTTCTCAACAATTGATGAAATGTCAGTCATCTTGCTACAAAAAGTTTAATTAGCCTGTGGGAAGATGAAAGGAGGTATGGGTACATGAAGGAGACAAGGTAGACAAGGTAGACAAGGTGGACAAGGTAAAATTTATTTCCCCTACACCCCTGCCCCCTACCCTAATATTCCTCAATTTTGAATTTTGAATTTTGAATTTTGAATTGATATGCCCCCTGCCTCTAAGAGTATTTTGAATTTTGAATTTTGAACTTCTATGCACGCTCTTTCAATTCCGACTTGGATTATTCATATTTCTAGTGTTATTGAGTGGATGGCCGCGATTTGGTTAATCTGGACTTATGGCGAACTCACAGGCAACCGCAGTTGGTTCGGGTTATCTGTGGGGATGTTACCGGCTTTAGTTAGTGCCATGTGTGCTTGCACCTGGCATTATTTCGATAATCCCCAATCTCTAGAATGGTTAGTAACCTTGCAAGCTACCATGACTGTAGTTGGTAATTTTACCCTTTGCGCTGCGGCGGTGTGGATTTGGCGTTCTTCAGGGCTTACCAAGACAGCTAATAATTCTTTTGAGTCAAAATCTATTAAATCAGAGCGATGATATCTAAAGACACCCTTTTTGCACTCTCACTGTTTCCTTACTTGGGTTTCTTGTGGTTTATCACCCGCAGTCAACAACTACCCCGTTTAGCATTGTATGGATTTTACGGCACTCTGGTTTTTGTCGCGGTGACAATTCCAGCCGGGATCTATGCCAAAATCCATTATCACGAGACTTTAGCTAACATAGATTGGCTACACGGTGGCGCGGAAGTTTTTTTGACACTTTCTAATATTTTGATTGTGCTGGGTTTTCGGCAAGCAGTTAAGCAGTTACAGGGACAGGGAACTGGGGAGTAGGTAGGGGGCAGGGGAGCAGGGGGCAGGGGAGCAGGGGGCAGGGGAGCAGGGGAGACAAGGGAGACAAGGGGCAGGGGGAGTAGAACTCTTGAATTTTGAATTTTGAATTTTGAATTTTGAATTGATATGCCCAATGCCCAATAATTAATTAACCAGGGGAAAATTTTATATGGATGTAATTCCAGCTATTGATTTATTAGATGGTCGCTGTGTGCGACTATATCAGGGGGACTACGATCGCTCACAGGTTTTTAGCGAGAATCCTGTTGATGTGGCTAAACAATGGGCAGATCAAGGTGCAACTAGATTGCATATCGTAGATTTAGATGGCGCAAAAGCTGGTAAAGTAGTAAACCTAGCAGCAATAGAAGCGATCGCTCAAGCTATTTCTGTACCAATTGAAATTGGTGGCGGTTTACGTGACGAAGCTAGTGTGCAACAAGTGTTTAACCTCGGTGTACAGTGGGCAATTCTTGGTACTGTCGCCGTAGAACAACCGCAGTTAGTACAAACACTTTGTCAACAGTTTCCCGAAAAAATTATTATTGGTATTGATGCCCGTAACGGACTAGTAGCAACTCGTGGTTGGTTAGAAACTTCACAGGTTTTAGCTACCCAACTGGCTGTACAAATGCAAGAACTGGGTGCAGCCGCCATTATTTACACTGACATTCACCGTGATGGCACTTTAGAAGGGCCTAACATGGAAGCATTGAGGGAACTCGCAGGGGCAATTTCTATTCCAGTCATTGCTTCTGGGGGAGTGAGTTCTGTCACTGATTTATTAAGTTTGTTAGCCTTAGAACCCCAAGGAGTGACAGGGGTAATTGTCGGCCGGGCATTATACACTGGTGATATTTCTTTAAGAGAAGCACTACAGGCGATCGGGCCAGGACGTATTCAAGATATACCACCCAATTTAGATTTTTCTTCCTTCGCGTAACAGTTCTTTAAGTAACAAGTAATAAGTCATCGGTATTCACTCATTACTTATCAGCACTTATGCAAGTGTCAAAATAGATAGTTGGTGCGTGACGCTATCAGTCTCATTACTACGTTTCAATACTTTCGCAGCGTCACACAACGGCAATAAAGCGAGAACTCAGAGCGGCGGC
>JBODRP010000255.1:0-8112 GCA_050633005.1 Trichormus sp.
ATTCAATTATTTAACAATTCCTCAGACTCAAGAATGTATGAAAGAGATTGCACGCATTCTCAAGGCTGGTGGTCGATTTGTCTTTAGTATTCCCCATCCATCTTTTCCTTATATGCGAGAAGCCGCATACCCCTTCTATTTTCAAGTAAATGGTTTGGGCTACTTCAGCCAACGAGATCAGCAATTTGCTGGTCGTATTTGGAAACGAGATGGTTCTTGGTTAGATGTACAGTTAATTCACAAAACCCTGGAGGATTACTTCAATGCCCTAAACATTGCAGGATTCACCAAAATGCCGATTCTCAAGGAATTAAGCGTTACTCCAGAGCATATTGCTTTAGATGAATCATTTTTCCGTCCTCTAGAGGACTTACCTCTCCATTTAGCTATCCAAATATCGAAATAATACATCATGTCATCTTTAATAAAATCTTCTTTCCGTGAAATTACGGCTAATCATGGACTATGGAATCATGAGTTTCTGACTCGTTGTCGTACTGGTAACTTGTCCCTCCAAGATGTACAAATTTTAGCTGTGCAGATGTACAAATTCTCCAAGGAATTTAACCGGATTTTAGCGAGTATCTTATCTTGCTGCCAAAATGAAATGGCTCAATTAGTCATCTTAGAAAACCTATTTGACGAAATGGGACAAGGAGATATTAACCAGGCTCACCCAGAATTATTTCGTCGATTTACCCGTACACTTGCTATTGATGACCAAACTTTAGCCGCACTACCAGCTACGGCAGAGACTCTAGCTTTAATAGAAACCTACTTGAGAATCCCTCATCAGTATGGCTACTTAGCCGCACTAGGTGCAGTCTGTTACGCATCTGAAGGCATTGTTAGCTCTTTATACACACAACTATATAACGGTATTCTTGGAGCTAGTCCTTTACCAAAAGAATCACTCATCTTTTTTGAAGTTCATATTAATGTGGACGACAGTCATGCAGCAAAACTAGCCTCAGTCATTGAACCCCACCTTACTCATAGTGAGGAAGATATCAAAATCAAGTTGGCCATTGTAGAAGCAATGGATGCTCGTGTACAGTTCTTCAATGGCATTGAGCGTCAAATCTCCAAGCACTCTGAATATAATTTCTTTCCTGATTCCTTACTACTCGTCAATCGATAACTCAGTAACGTCTTTTAGGAATAACAAACTTAAGTATTAGTTGGCCATATATTTTGAAAGGGGGCTGCTATGTACGGATTAGTTAATAAAGCGATTCAAGATATGGTGTGTAGTCGCTTTGATGAAAATACCTGGAGAATAATTAAACAGAAAGCTCAGATAGATGTAGACGTTTTTATTAGTATGGAAGGCTACCCCGATGATATTACCCATAGGTTAGTAAAAGCTGCTAGTGTTGTACTCAATCTATCACCATCAGAAATTATGCAAGCTTTCGGGGAGTTTTGGGTGAAATATACATCCGAGGAAGGCTACGGGGAAATGATGGATATGAGTGGAGATACGTTACCGGAATTTTTAGAAAACCTTGATAATCTTCACGCTCGCGTAGGAGTGAGCTTTCCTAAATTAAAACCCCCATCATTTGAGTGCAGTGATATGGAAGAAAATGCCCTCAAGTTACATTATCGTTCTGACAGAGAAGGGCTAGCACCAATGGTTTTGGGCTTAGTGAAGGGATTAGGAACACGGTTTGATACAGAAGTTGATATTATCCAAACCGAAAGCCGAGAAAATGGTGCAGAACATGATGAATTTTTAGTGAAATATCAACAACACTAAAGGCTAAATTAATGCTCACTCCTCAATTCAGCCTCACACCAGAACTGTTTAGTCAAGCTTTTCCGTTTCACTTTGTTTTTAATCAAGAAAGAGAAATTTTACAGGTTGGAGATGTTCTAGAACGCATTAGTCATGAGCCATTAGTTGGTACTCCAATCGAGGAACATTTTCGGATCAACCGTCCCAATATTCCAGTTGATTTTGAAAATATTCATCAAAAATCCCGCTCTCTTTTCATTTTGGAATTTATCCAAAGCGGAATGATGATGAAGGGACAAATGATATATCACAAGGAGCGAGAAATCATATTCTTTCTGGGGTCTCCTTGGATTACTAATACAGATAGTCTTGCCAAGTTTGGTATTAAACTTAAAGACTTTGCCATTCATGATCCAATTACAGATTTTCTGTTTTTATTACAAGCTAAGGATACAGCATTAGCTGATACAAAAAAATTAACATCAGAACTAACTCAGCAACGCGCTCAGTTAAGAAGTGCGCTAGAAATCAAAGATAATTTGGCTCGCATTGCCCAAAAGCAAGCTAAGGAATTAAAACAATCTCTCAAAGAATTAAAAGAAACTCAATCACAATTAATTCAAACGGCTAAAATGTCTAGTTTGGGTCAATTAGTTGCAGGGATAGCTCATGAAATTAATAACCCAGTAAACTTTATATATGGCAATTTAAAGTACCTTCAAGAATATATTCATGACTTAATGCAATTGGTAAATCTTTATCAAAAACACGATAGAAATACTAATCCAGAAATTGAAACATATATTCAATTAATTGATTTAGATTTTTTGCTTGATGATTTACCTAAAATTCTACATTCATTACAGATAGGCTCAGAACGCATTACTGAAATCGTTTTGTCTTTAAGGAATTTTTCTCGTCTTGATGAAGCAGAAATTAAAAATGTTGATATCCATCAAGGCATTGATAGTACATTACTAATTTTGCAAAATCGGCTCAAGAACAAAACTGATCATCCTAAAATAGAAATTATCAAAAATTATGGAAACTTACCATTAGTAGAGTGTTATCCTGGGCAACTTAATCAAGTATTCATGAATATTATCAGTAATGCGATTGATGCTTTAGATACGAGTAATCGTGAACGCCATATCTTAGATAAATGTTCTGTTGCCAAGCAAATTACAATTACTACAGCAGTTTTAGAAAACAATTGTGTAATGATCAAGATTGCTGATAATGGTTTGGGAATATCAGAGGCAGTTAAGGAAAAACTTTTTGAACCTTTTTTTACAACTAAGCCTGTAGGTAAAGGCACAGGATTAGGTTTATCAATTAGCTATCAGATTATTGTACAAAAGCATCGAGGGAAACTCAAATGTTCATCAGAACTAGGTAAAGGTACAGAATTTTGTATTGAAATTCCTGTGTCGATGAATAGCTATTTAGTTGATCCGAATAAGTCACTGACTTGTGTATGATAAGTAATTATAGCGATTCCCAGTTAAACCCACCTAGCACCAATGCCTGTGGTGCGTTACGGCTTACGCCTAACACATCCTACTGGACTGTCTAGGCTAAAATAGTGTATTAAATTTAACAGGTTCAGGTCGGCATTAATCCAGCAGACAATAAGCGACGGGATAGGGTTGATGATAAAAATTTATATCTCTTGAGAGTTGATGTTGTGTATCTTCGCAGCAGTAAAATCAACTTTCTTGTGATTCATATCTGAGTCAAATCTAGCATTATCTAAATTTGCACCTCTGAAATTAGTAATACCATTAGTGGTGATTTCTTGGATAGCTAAATTTAGCGATCGCATGGTCACAGCCAGTAAAATCACTGTTAAAATTCCCCAAATACTCCCCCTTAGATAACTTTGGGTACTCAAATAGGCAAAGGCGACACTACTAATTAAAAAAGCTAAACCATAATTACAAATAAACCCCGCAACTGCAACAATTACTCGCATCATACCATTCTTAAATACCAAACATAAAATCGCCGCTATTATGGATGATATAAGTGCAGATATTGCAGCAGCTTGGGGATTTTTATTTTGCAGAATACCACCATAATAAAAACCAATTAATGCTGCTGAAGCAACACCTGATATAGTTGTAATTAAATTTTCTAAGCTTGATTCTTGAGTAAAAACTCTTCTCAAACTTGCGCCTATTCCAGAAATTGCCAAGCTGACAACTAGAGCTTTAGTATATGACCATGCTGGTATTTCTGGAGTGTTTCCTATTACGCCAAACGCCATTTCGCTAACTGCTACAAAAGTTAAGCATAAAACAATAAATGCAGTGATTCGCAAACTCAGAAATATTCTAGGTGACTGACCAAATTTGGCTTTCAAAAAATTAGCTCTTTGTAATTGTGCATGGGAAAAATCACATCCACGCACATCAGCACTGCTAAAATTTGCATCATGAAGTTGCATTGCTTTAAATGAGCGATTTTGCAAATTTTGGTGACACAAATTGAAATTATCACTATCCATTTTTCAGCTTAGAGTAAAATTAAATTAATTTCCAATTACCAATAAATTAGCAAATTTGGCAATGCAATGGCGATATATTCCCAAAACACCTAACTATTGCTTTATTGTCGGCACTCTTTTCTTATCTTTACCAATATTAATGTATGGTTGGGGTCATTTTCGTCGTCCACCCCGCAGCGAAACACAACAAGAATTATTTCGGGGGATTGTTTATCAGCGTTTGATCGAGTCAAAGCCACGTCCTGTAATCATTCATATCGTGACAATTGATTTAAATACACCTGGAATTAAACCATTTGTCACTCCAGATATTGAGAATTTATCAAAAAATATCGTAGTCAGGAAACAAGAAATTATCGACAATGAAACTAAAGCAAGAACAACATCTGAATTTGTCGAAGAATTTCAAGTTAAACTTGCCATCAATGGGAGCTATTTTCATCCTTTTAGGGAGGTAACGCCGTGGGATTATTATCCTGAAAGTGGAGATAAGACAAAGGTATTAGGACAAACTATTTCTAATGGCAAAATATATTCTAGCAAAAAATCAAGTTGGTATGTTTTGTGCTTTGATAACAACAATAAAGCTCAAATTCCAGGCGGTGAAGAATGTCCAAAAAATACTATTCAAGGACTAGCAGGAGATGACGTATTAGTTTTTCAAGGAAAACCAAAAATAAATATTGATGCAAATTCCTCAACCGACAAACCATATTCGAGAGTAGTTACAGCTACCGACAAAACAGGTAATAAATTGTGGTTAGTTTTGGTAGATGGTAAACAACCACTATATAGCGAAGGATTTACTAAAAGAGAATTAACCCAATTTATAGCAAAATTGGGTGTTTATAATGCCATAAATCTCGATGGAGGAGGTTCTACTACATTGGTAGTAGCAAACCCAGACAAAGAGGGGAAGCCAAAAATTTTAAACGCTCCCACCCATACTAAAATACCAATGCGCGATCGCCCAGTTGCTAATCATCTGGGATTTTATATAAATTAATCTTTCGCGGCAGCAGATATGCTAGTTTTGCGTTTAAAAAAGGTAACAGAACAACACGCGCAAATTCTCTATACATACATTGTAGAAAAGCATGGAGGGAAACTCAAATGTTCATCGGAACTAGGTAAAGGTACAGAATTTTTGAAATTCCTGTCTCGATGAATAGCTATTTAGTTGATCCGAATAAGTCACTGACTTGTGTATGATAAGTAATTATCTGAACTTGATATTACACTCATATTGAGATTCTTGTTGCAGAAATTATACCAATTTGAAAAATGATTACGACAAATGGATTTCTGAACAGCTTACCAGTAAAGCATTACAAAATCCAAAATCTAAAATCCAAAATGGTATTACTTGTTACTAATGAAGAATAGACTTTTGCTAATTACAGAAAGATTTATACCAGATTTGGGTGGTTTGGCGAGTAGTGCGACACGACTGGCGACAACATTATCTCAAATGGGTGTAGAAGTTGATGTTGTTACCTGGAGTCGCTATTTACAACCGGGGGAAGTTTTGCCACCGGCATCTTTAGAAATACAACCTCGTATCTATCGCATAGGTTTATATCGCCATTGGGATATGACTATGCCTCATACATTAAATTTCCTAGAATGGCTGCATCAAACTCGTAATTATGATGCTGTATGGGGACATTATCTTTTTCCGAGTGGTTTTATTGCTACTTGGTTTGCCAAACTGCAAAAAATAGTTAGTACTGTCAGTGCGCGTGGTAATGATATTGACAGAGAAATGTTTCCGCCGGGAGATTTTGCGCGTTTGCAGTGGACATTGCAAAATGCTGATGTAGTGACGGCTGTTAGTGCTGATATGGCTAAGAAGATTCAGTTATTGAGTGGGCGTGATGATGTATTAGTATTGAAAAATACTGTTGATATAGAAATCTTTGCTCCTGGGAATGAAGGATTAATTGAGGATAATCTGCGGCAGAGTTTAGGAATTGCTCCTGATGAAGTAGTGTTGGGATTTTGTGGGGAATTACGGGAAAAGAAAGGGCAACAGTTTTTATTGAATGCTTTAACTACGGTTCGTAAATATCGTGCGGCTTGTCTATTAATTATTGGTGAAGTTCGGGCGACTCAGGAATCTATACTGCAATTGTATGGGAGTCATCAGCCAGAAGATGCCCAAAGAATAATTGTAACAGGGCATTTATCTGAGGCGGAAAAAGTAGCTGCTTATCTGCGGTTGTGTAATGTTTATCTTCAGCCTTCACTGTGGGAAGGAATGCCGAATGCACTATTAGAGGCGATGGCTTGCGGTTGTTGCTGTATTGCTAGTGATGCGGGTGGGATGCCAGAAATTATCTCGCATGGTGAAAATGGGTTTTTATTATCTCGTTCTCAGTTACACAAGTTGGGTGAGGCGGTGCTGGAATGTTTGGCGATGTCGTTAGAGGAAAGAAATAGAGTTAAGGAAGCAGCACGCGATCGCATTTTAACTACCCATTCTATCACTCAAGAAAAACAGCAACTTCAAAAGGTGATTGATCTGTTAATGCCTAATTCTTGATAGGCTTGAACTAAAGCATCTCCAGCCTGTTGCCAAGTATAGTAATTTTCAATTCGCTGACGGGCATTGACTGCGAATTGTTTACCTAATTGTTTGTCACGATGTAACCTTAACACCCCATCTTTAATTGCTTTAGCTGAACCTGGCTTGACGAGTAAAAAATCAACTCCATCTTCTCCTAATTCCCGAACGACAGGCAAATCACTGGCAATTACTGGTGTTCCCGTTGCCATAGCTTCTAAAATCTTCAAAGGACAACAACCTTGGATTAAATTGCGATCGTTGGCTGTCAGAGGAGATAAAATCACATTTGAGTGATGAATTTTTTTCACCAAATCTTTTTGTAAAATTGGTTCTAAGATAGTTAATTTATCTTCTACACCTAGCTTTAATGCTAGCTTTTGTAAAGCTTGTATTTGGTATTCTCTAGCTTGTCCAATCACAGTTAAATTAGCGGGAATATCTTGATTTATCAGCCCTAAAGCTTCAATTGCTAAATTCACACCTTGCCAGGGAGCAAGCGTACCAAAATATAACATCTGCAAAGGTAAATCATTGCTGTTGTCTAAACGATAAGTAAACACATCTAAATCTACACCATTAGGAATGACGCGGATTTTATCTGCTGGGATATTTCTGTGTTGTTGCAAATATTTAGCGGTGACTGTGCTGGGGGTGATGATTAAATCTGCGGCTGCAAAGCAAATTTGCTCTTGAGAATATAACTTATGTAAAAGTTCTCGATCTTCAACAACAGCAGGATAGCGGTATTTTAATTCTATAGAAGGTAAACCATTCACCTCAAAGACTAACTTGTCACAATATTGATTTTTGTGAATCGCAATGGCTAAACCTTCATAAATTGACCGAATATGAATAATATTAAATTGCTTGTGATGCAACCAGAATCGCAAGTGCCGACGAAAGTACAAAACTCGCTCAATCAGATTCTCACCCAAAGCTGGTAACATTGTGTGCCTCAGTCGTGGGTGAATTTCGACAGACTCTATCAATTCTGTTGCAGGAGAAACTGTTAATAAATGTATATCACCCAAAGCTGCTGCTAAAGCCATAGAAAATGCCTGAATATGGATAGCAGCACCCTTTGGTGCGGGTACAGTATCAAAGGAAATATAAGCAATTTTTGTTTTATTCATAAATGTTTAATCTCGTTGACAGTGTTTTTTTCGTTTGGTATACTTACGGCGATTTATATGAGTTTGATCTAAATATTTTTTTACAAAAGTCAGTATTTTTCATAAATTCAGAGATGATTTATAAAGTAAAGCTTAAATTGTAGGGTGCGTTAAAGCAACG
>JBODRP010000256.1:0-8018 GCA_050633005.1 Trichormus sp.
GTAAGGGTGTAAGGGTGTAAGGGTGTAAGGGTGTAAGGGTGTAAGGGTGTAAGGGTGTAAGGGAAGAAAGAATTTATTTTGTTCTTTCCCCTATACCCCTATACCCCTATACCCCTACCCTATACCCCTAAAGCTATGCTAAACCACGGAGGCGATCGCGTAAAATCTCTGCTTGTTTTTCGGCTTCAGCTAAAGCATCTCTGGCGGCTTGGACTACATCGGGTCTAGCTTTATCGACAAAGTTGGCGTTGCTTAACCTACCTTTGAGAGACTGCGCTTCGGCTTCTACTTTACTGAGGCTTTTCTCTAGCTTGGCGCGCATGGCTTCTATATCTACCACTCCATCCAATGGTATAACTACCTGTACTGTCCCAACTACACCTGCAATGGCTTTTTCTGGTTCTTTGGTTGTCTGCGGTGCTGGAGTCGTTTCTGTAGTGAGTGGGAAGAACTTCGCTAAGAATTTTTGTCTAGCTTTGGCTGGTAATAAAGTCGTAACAATGAACCAAGTTGTGTAACCTAAACCCACTATTTCAAAGAAAGTATTTAGGACGGGGATATTATCTAAAGTATCGCCAACAGCTAACGCCAGTCGGAAGAAGACTAAACCAACAACTAGCCAAACAATTGTCCGCCAACTACTTTTGGGTTTTGGTTGGATGACTGTTTGGGGTTGTGCTTCACCGACAATGGTTAAATTTTCTACCTTGGCTAAATCTTGAATATAAGATTGTCCAGCCGTGAGAATTTGCCGTTCTTGAGGATTTTCCGATTGTAAATTGGCTGTGATTTTCGCACCTGGCTTAACTTCCGCTTCGGCGCGTAAATTGCGGATGGTGCGGATAGTGCCAATTAACAGTTCAAACTGTGCTTCTAAGCTGGGGTTAATTAAATTGGTATCAGCTTTGGGATATGGCTGTAATGCTAAGGTTTGCTTAGATTCTTCTGGTTGTTGGGTGAGAGTCTGCCAAATCTCTTCGGTGATATGGGGCATAAAGGGATGTAGTAACTTTAATATCCCTTCGAGTACGTAAGCTAAAGTTTGTTGAGCTACCCGACGCGAGGCTGGGTCAGCATTTTTTTGTAGTCTAGATTTGACTAATTCAATATACCAGTCGCAAAAATCACCCCAAATGAACTCATATATGCCCTTGGCTGCTTCCCCTAAACCATAGTTATCGATATAGTTAGTAGTTTGTTGGATAACTTGATGATAGCGGGAAAGAATCCAGCGATCGCTTAATTCATTTGCCTTGGGTTGACCTAGTTGTGCGGGGGTTTGTCCGTCGAGATTCATCATTACAAATCTGGCGGCATTCCACAACTTATTGGCGAAGTTGCGGGAAGCTTCCACTGAGGATGATTCATCTTTTTTGCGATCGTATTCTAAGCGAATATCTTGACCTGCACCTGCGACTTCTTTAACTAAGGTGTAACGTAAAGCATCAGTGCCATATTTATCAATTAGCAACAGTGGATCAATCCCATTGTTAGCTGACTTCGACATCTTCTTATTATTTTCATCTCTCACCAAACCGTGGATGTAAACAGTTTGGAATGGCATAGTGTCAGTAAAATGGCCAGCCATCATAGTCATTCTGGCTACCCAGAAAAAGATGATATCAAAGCCTGTAACTAGGGTTGTAGTTGGGTAGTATGCGGCTAAATCTGGGGTTTTTTCAGGCCAGCCTAATGTGGAAAATGGCCATAATCCTGACGAAAACCAGGTATCTAATACATCTGGGTCTTGTTCTAACTGGACATTCTCGCCAAATTGGGCTTTAGCTTTCTCCCAGGCTTCCTCATTTGATTTGGCGACAATAAAGGGGGTAGTATCGGTGATTTGTCCATCGGTTTCGCTCACCGCATACCAAGCTGGGATTTGATGACCCCACCACAATTGACGAGAAATACACCAATCTCTCAAGCTTACCAACCAATCACGATAAACTTTAGTCCAGCGTTGAGGGACGAATTGGGGGGTGTTTTTCTGGTCGAGGAAGTCTAAAGCTTTATCCGCCATTGGGCGAATTTTCACGAACCACTGAGTAGAAAGTAGGGGTTCAATGGGAACTTTACCGCGATCGCTATAAGGAACTGTATGCTTATAATCTTCTACCTTAACTAACACGCCGTCAGCTTCCAGACGTGCAATTACATTTTTTCTAGCAACAAAGCGGTCTTGTCCTTGAAACTCCCCGGCGTTGGCGTTTAGCGTGCCATCTTTATTCAAAATATTAATAAATGGCAGATTGTGACGCTTACCCATTTCAAAGTCGTTGGGGTCATGGGCGGGAGTCACTTTCACACAACCAGTCCCAAAACTGGGGTCAACTAACTCATCACCAATGATGGGGATTTCCCGTTGCATAATCGGCAGAGTTAATGTTTTCCCAATTAGGTGTTGATATCTTTCATCACTGGGATTTACAGCTACACCCGTATCACCCAGCATAGTTTCCGGTCGAGTCGTCGCCACTTCTATATAGCCAGAACCATCACTTAAGGGGTAACGGAAATGCCAAAGATTACCCTCAACCTCTTTATTTTCTACCTCAACATCAGACACCGCCGACTGAGAAGCCGGACACCAGTTAACTAAATATTCACCGCGATAAATTAACCCTTCATTGTAGAGACTGATAAAGGCTTCTACCACAGCTTTCGATAAACCTTCATCCAGGGTAAATCTCTCCCGTGACCAGTCTACCGACACACCCAAACGGCGTAGCTGATTAACAATTGTCCCCCCTGACTCCGCCTTCCACTTCCAAGCACGTTCTAAAAATTGGTCGCGTCCCAACTCATAGCGAGTTTTTCCCTCAGCTTTGAGTTGTTTTTCGAGAATCGTATGGACAGCAATACTGGCGTGGTCAGTTCCCGGTAGCCACAGGGTATTTCTTCCCTGCATCCGGTGATAACGCACTAGCGCATCAATCAACGCACTTTCAAAGGCGTGACCCATGTGCAGACTACCAGTAACGTTAGGCGGCGGAATTACCACACAATAAGGTTCACCACCATGATTAGGGTCAGCTTTGTAGACTTGGTTGTCTTCCCAGAATTTTTGCCACTTCGCTTCAGTAGAAAAAGGGTCATACAGACTGGGAAGATTCGGTATAGTTGCGGTCATTCTGGGAAATTCACTTTTGGAAGGACTCTAATAAATTTTGCCACAGCGTTGGGGGATTGGGGAGATTGCTGTTTTCATGCTCTAGTTTCTCAGCAATGCCTCCGGCGCGCTACACCTCTATTCTGACTTTTCACGGGATCTGTAAAACTCATCTCCAACGCTCTCCCCTACAAATAATGTAGAGACGTTTCATGAAACGTCTCTACATATTCCCCGTTCCCTAGTAGGGAAGGGGGTTAGGGGGTTAGGTTTTTCGTTAACTTTTCCACATAACGTGAAAAGTAAAATCTCTATTCTATTCAGCGTACAATAAATGTCCGCACCAAAGTAAATCGATAAATAATGCCAAAACCCGCAGATACCAGCACTAAAAAACTCATTAGTCTTGCACCTGATAATTGGGTGCGATGGGTGACAAATATACCCAATATTCAAGCAGGGGAAATTTTATCTGGGGAATTTCAATGGATTAGTCGGGAAAGTGATGTTTTAATCCGTGCGAGAAGTCCAGAATTAGGAGAATTTCTCGTATTAAATGAATTACAGTTACGTTACACCCAGAAAATGCCTCGGCGAGTGCGTGCCTACACAGCATTAGCAGAAGAGAAATATGAATTACCAACCTATCCGGTTTTAATTAATATCTTACCAACGGGTGATGTGGAAATCCCCACAAGTTTTACATCAAATCTCTATGGTTTAAGAGCAATACAGGATTACCGAGTGATTAACTTATGGGAAGTAGATGTTAACATCCCGTTTCAACAACCCTTACCATCATTATTACCGTTTGTGCCGATTCTACAAGGGGGAAATGATGAATCTATAATTAGGGAAGCATTACAAATTTTGCGTCGGGATGAAGACTTAAACCAGTTGGAAACGGTTTTAGCCTTTTTTGCTACCTTTGTATTAGAAAGTGCCGTTGTTCAAGAGATTATGAGGTGGGATATGACTGTTCTACGGGAGTCACCTTGGTATCAAGAAATATTACGAGAGGGTGAAGCACAAGGAGTTACTGTCAGTATCAAAATGAGTTTAGAAGCAAAATTTGGGAGTCAAGGACTAGAGTTAATGTCCCGAATTTCCCCAATTAAAGATTTGGAACAATTGCAGCTAATTTTGCGGACTGTGCTTTTAGCAAATTCTGTTGATGAAATACAACAAATTTTATAGGACTGACATAACTAGCAGGTTTTTTCTGTAGAGTGTGTGTTGACTCTTCACTGTTGATTTCTGGCATCTATAAATTTTAACTGGTGGTAAAGACAGCTAATTTTTGGTAAGTCTACGCCGTTGGCTTGGGCTTTTCTTAAAGGATTCCCTACAATTGCTTCTACTTCTAAGGGACGGTGTTCATCATGGTCGATTTTCATGCTGGTGCGGTAAGGGGTCATTTTGACGGTGTAATCTAGCATGGTTTGAATGAAGCTATCGGGAATTATCCGCCCCATACTGTTTGCCCCGACTTTTACCTCATACATGATTTGTTCTACTAACGTGCGGGTGTAGGTATCAGCCATTAATTCGTTCGTGCTGGCGTTGAGAATCACGGATAACCCATTATAGGGGATGTTCCAGACTAGTTTTTTCCACCTTGCTAGTAATAAATCTTCAGCCAATTCCATTCCAATTCCGGCGTTTTGAAAATCATCAGCAATTTGCTGCATTCTCTGGGTGATTCCACCTTGAGAATATTCGGGAAGATATTCCCCTAATGTGATATGTCCATAGTCTAAATGTCGGATATGTCCCAAACCAACTTTATTGGAACAGAGGAAGCATAGACCACCAATTACATTAACTTTTGGCACAATTCGGTTGATTTCTTCTTCTACACCCAACCCGTTCTGTAATACTAGAACTACACCATCGTCTTTAACGACGGATGGTAATAATTGGGGTAGTAAATTGTTTTGTGTGGTTTTTAGTGCCAGCACGACTACATCGCATTTTGGCATCTTATTGACATCGTTGTAAGCGTTGACTTGAGGAAGGGTAAAGTCACCGTCTTTAGACTCGATGATTAAACCGTGCTGGCTAACGTGTTCATAGTCACTCTTAAGTAAAAAGTGAACATCTAAACCCGCTTTTTGCAGTTTTGCGCCGTAAAATCCACCTAATGCACCAGTGCCTATGATGGCATACTTGCGATCGCCTAGCGTGGTTTGTTGTTCCCTCATACTATTTTCCCGAAAATTTGCTGATGAATATCATAAGCTAGTGTCGCCAAAAAATTTTTTTGTAAATTTTACTTATCGCCATGTTTAAAAATCATTTCATTTATAAAAATTCAAACTGTTTCACAATAATTTAAAATTTTTCACAGGAGAGACTGTAACAAACTTCATCCGCTAAGATGAAAATCCCAGTCCCCAATCCCTATTTTCAGGTAACAAAAATGGCTGATATTGTTGATATTGCGGTTGGTGCTGGTGCTTTTAATACTCTAGTAACTGCTGTGCAAGCTGCTGGTTTAGTCGAAACATTAAAAAGTCCTGGCCCTTTTACTGTCTTTGCACCCAATGATGAGGCTTTTGCAAAATTACCCCCAGGAACTATTCAAACTTTGGTGCAGAATATTCCTCAGTTAACTAGAATCCTCACTTATCATGTCGTGCCTGGCAAGTTGAAACAGGCTGACTTAGCTAAACTTGGTACAGTCACATCTGTTGAGGGTTCACCTATCAAGATTGACTGTTCTGAGGGTTTTGAAGTCAAAAATGCCACGGTTTTAGCAGCAGATATTGAAGCAGACAACGGTGTGATTCACGTTATCGATACAGTAATTTTAATGGGGTAATCGTCATGTAGGTGGGTATTCCCCACCTGTCTTTCAGTTAACTATCATGATTACTTATTACAAGCATAATTAAGTACTTATATATTTTAATTTATGTTAAATATATGCAGCAGCGTTTACTTTAGAGATATGCTGAGTTAAGTTGATATATCTAAAAATAAATTGAGTTTTTTAGATGCCAACATTATCCCCACAGAATTAATGCTCGATTTTCATTTTTTAGCTGAATTCTCTCGTAATAACTGCGTTGGTATTTGTGCATTCCTCGTACCAGCTAATTTACTAGCTACATTGTTGACAATAATTTTGGCTGTAATTGGTCGTCCAAGTTTTCAAATTTGGCAAGCTGCTGCTTTTGCAAGTATTTTTGCATTGTTAATGGTGCTACACGTATATAGTTGGTTTGTCATTGGTGTGGTGATGCCTCCGACTTATATTTTGTTAGCATTAGCCATTACCTGTTTATTGATTAATACCGCAGTGATTATTTTGCACAAACGTCACCGCATTTTAGCTTTACGATTTAAATTTTAAAGCTGATTGCGATCGCCTGCATCAATATATTAATTGACTCTGCACGAGAAACTTTTGCAGAGTTATCTTTGTTTGGAATTAGTAACCTTTATTTATTAACGCCTTCCTATTGCTGACTTTTCACGGGATCTGGAAAACCCTTCTCCAAACCTCTCCCCTACCAATGTAGAGACGTTTCATGAAACGTCTCTACATATTCCCCCTTCCCTATTAGGGAAGGGGGTTAGGGGGTTAGGTTTTGCGTTAACTTTTTCACATAACGTGAAAAGTCAGCTTCCTATTGCGATTGGCAAAATGGCAATTTCTGGCATTTTTGTGCTAACTGCCGCTACGCAGCAGGTAAAATCGACCTGCCCATACTCAAACTCTCAAATTATTTGAGAGATAAGTTTCTCTATTTATGCAACGCCCAATTTTATACATAGCCATTACAAATCATGGTTTCGGCCATGCTACCCGTACCGCCTCGGTAGCAGGGACAATTCAAAAGATGTGTCCTGAAGTGTTGTTAATTATGGCGACTACCGCGCCTCGGTGGTTGCTGGAGTGTTATATCGAGGGTGATTTTATCCACCGTCCCCGCGCTTTTGATTTAGGTGTGGTGCAAAGCGATAGCTTAAATATGGATAAGGCGGCGACTTTGGCGAAGTTGCTGGAGATTAAAAAACAGCAAAATTCGTTAATTGCTTCGGAAGTAAATTTCATTCGCCAAAATCGAGTGCAGTTGATATTGGCTGATATCCCTTTCCTTGCACCGTTATTTGCTGAAAAAGCGGGTATTCCTTGTTGGATGATGAGTAATTTCGGCTGGGATTTTATTTATCGTGACTGGGGTGGGGAATTTATAGCGATCGCTGATTGGATTAGTGAATGTTATGCTAAATGCGATCGCTTGTTTCGTTTACCGTTTCACGAACCACTGCAAGCTTTCTCCAATATTACCGATGTCGGCTTAACTGGCGGTACTCCCCGTTACGCTCCTGAAGAAATTCGCAATATTTGGGGTATCACCGCACCCCAAGACAAAACTATCTTACTCAGTTTTGGCGGTTTGGGTTTGCAGCAAATTCCTTACCACAACCTCCGCGATTTTCCTGACTGGCAATTTATTATTTTTGATCAGTCTGCCCCTGATTTACCTAATGTCATTAAAATTCATGACCGCAAGTTCCGCCCTGTAGATTTTATGCCTATTTGTGGCAGATTAGTTTCTAAACCTGGTTACGGCACATTTTCGGAAGCCACTTTATTAGATGTGCCTCTGATTACTATCCCCCGTGATGATTTTGCGGAAGCACCTTGTCTGTTAGAAGGGTTGATAAATTACAACTATCACCAAATTATCAAGCCAGAGGAGTTTTTTGGGGGTAACTGGGATTTCCTACATCAACCAATGCTACCACCACAAAAAGCACAACCTTTAGCTAAGGATGGTAATCAGGCGATCGCCCAGGCTATTATTGAATATCTACATTGCCAGTGATGTGGGCAGGGGGCATATAAATTCAAAATTCAAAATTAGAGAACTGTAGGCAGGGGGGAAGGGGC
>JBODRP010000257.1:0-8015 GCA_050633005.1 Trichormus sp.
GCTGCTGTTCTGGTTGATTACACAACCCACGTAAAATACTAGGATTGACGAAGCTACGAACGCTAAGATTAACTACAGAATCTCCTGCACTAAAAGAATAAAATCTGGTGCGATCAAAAATATTGCGTTGCTGTTCTAGATAGAGATTTTGTGAATTAGAGAATAAGTTGTCATCGTCTAGTTCCACACTACAGTTAGACATGGTGATGAGTGGAACACTAGGGTTATTCGATACTTGTGACTGATTATTAAAAAAACCTGTGAACCACTGTGCTACTTGCTTAACCTGTGTCGAAAGTGGCGGAGCAAAAGCCACAGCAGGGCTAGGAAATATTAATACTGAAATTAAAATTGTTAGATAATATACATTTAGCTTATTCATATATTTAGTTGAAACTGGTCAAGCTCAGAATTTTGTATGGAGCGATCGCACTTCTCGGTCATTTTTGCACATTCTCTACAAGTTTTCTAGGCAAGCGATCGCCTTTTACATTCTGACTAGTTAAGTCTGTTGCTGGGCAATTTTCCTTACTGCTTCAATGTTAATGTCTAGCTGTTGAGCGATGTCTTCTACACTAATTCCTGCTTTTAAAAGCAACGGTACAGCTGCTAGTTTACCTTCTTCTCTACCTTCGTTTAAGGCTTCTTGATAAACTCTAGTTTGTTTGAGGGCGTTGAGTTTCAACATATCTTCTATCTCTTGACGGGTTAATTGTGGAAATTTGTAAACTATGATTGTTTCGATTAAATCAATGATGGCTTGGCTAGATAAACGATCTGGTATTTCCTGTCTAGTTTTGGTGATCAGTTCTTGAGCAAGGTTGGGTGCTGTTTCTTCTGGTTCTACTACTAATTTAATGATATCGATACCCAAAGTCTGGGAGGTTGGTTCGATTTCATTCAGGTATACTCTTTGAACTTTGGCACTCTCTAACAATATTTGATGTAGTCTATTGTTATCTGGTTCTAGAGAGCGTTTGGGGTAGATAATCACTACATACCAGTCATAAATATCTGGATTTTGGTCTATAAATAGGAATAATTCGGCAAACAATCTATGATATAATAAATCATCTTTTTGGAATTGCACTTCACAAAAATAGACAGTTTGATCGGGATTGTTGGCTGTTGGGAGAAATACTCCATCAATGCGAAAAGCTGTTTGTTTGATTTCTACTGACCGAAATTGATAACCTTGAGCATGATCGGGAAAGTATCCGATTAACTCAAAGAAGATACTAGGAAACTCGGCAAACAATTGATAAAAAATGCTGTCAGTTTTCACTCTGAATGTTGAATGGATCAAAAAGACGCTATGTTGATTTTAAGTGCATAGCGGGTTGAAATTACATGAATCTTGACTTTCCTGATACCACCTTATCCGTAGCAGGAATTACTGAATATATCCAAGTGCTGTTAGAAGAAAATCCCATCCTGCGACAAGTTTGGGTAATTGGGGAAGTATCGAGTGCTAATCAGCATCGCAGTGGGCTATTTTTCACGCTACAAGATACTGACGGAACAGCCTCAATTAAGTGTGTGGCGTGGAATAGTCAAGTTAGTAAACTGATGCAGTTACCTACTGTTGGGGAACAGATAATTATTTTAGGTAGTATTCGCATATATCCCCAACGAGGAGAGTATCAATTAACAGTATGGCAGGCTTTACCCGGTGGTGAGGGTTTGCAAGCATTGCGCTACCAACAATTACGCAAGCGGTTATTAGAGGAAGGTTTATTTGATACAGATAGAAAGCGATCGCTCCCTTTGCATCCCCAAACTATCGCTGTAGTCACGTCCCCCACGGCGGCGGCTTGGGGCGATATTCAAAGAACCCTCAAGCAAAGATATCCAGGGTTACACGTTTTATTTTCACCCGCCACAGTCCAAGGTGAGCAAGCCCCAGCCTCGATTGTTAAAGCTATTGCCAGAGTAGAACAAGACGGACGTGCAGAGGTATTAATTTTAGCAAGGGGAGGCGGTGCTGTAGAAGAATTAGCTTGTTTTAATGATGAGCGTGTAGTCAGGGCGGTGGCTGAGTGTTCTATCCCCGTGATTACAGGCATTGGCCATCAACGGGATGAGTCGTTAACGGATTTAGTGGCGGATGTGTGCGTACATACACCCACGGCGGCGGCGGAAACTGTTGTTCCTTCCCTGGCACAGTTGTATACTCAGCATCGCCAGCGAGTTGATGCTTTATATGATGGGTTGCTAGCTTCTCAGAGTCAAGCTGTTCATCAACTGCAAACTTTGCGCCATCGGTTGCGAAATCTGCGTTTAGATAGACAAGTACAGCAGGAAGTTAACAAGCTGACTTGGCAACGTCAAAAATTACTGCAACTAACCAAAGGGCGATCGCAGCAAGCACACCAACATTTAGAATTATTACGAGAAAAATTAGCTACCCTTGACCCCAAAGCGGTGTTACAGCGTGGTTATGCCGTCGTTAGACAAGAAGATGGTGCGATCGCTCGTGTTGCTAGTAAACTAGCTATTGGGCAAGAATTATCATTGCAATTAGCACAAGGTAAAGTGAAAGTGCAGGTACTAGAAGTAGAGGATGAATAGGGGATTGGGCTAAACAATTCAAAATTCAAAATTCAAAATTCAAAATTATTGAATTTTGCCGTATTGGGCATTGCGTATTGTATTGAAGCGAAGATAAAATAAATGGTTAAACGGAAAACATCCTCTAATTCTGAAGCTTTAACAAATTGGAATTATGAGGAAAAGGTAGCAGAAATAGAAAAAATTATCGCTCAGATTGAATCAGGTAATTTAGAGTTAGAAGCTGTATTTGATCAATTTGCTAATGCAGTTGAATACCTGCAACAATGCGAAACTTTTTTACAGCAGCGACAAAAGCAAGTTGATTTATTAATCGAAACTTTGAGTGACAGTCAATAATATGGCGTTGGGGTGAAGAATGTAGGGGGGCAGGGGGCAGGCGAGCAGGGAGACAAGGGAGACAAGGGAGACAAGGGAGACAAGGGGGCAGGGGAGCAGGGAGCAAGGGAGCAGGGGGAGTAACACTCTTCAATTTTGAATTTTGAATTTTGAATTTTGAATTGATATGCCCCATTGCCTAAAAATCATCATCAACTACATCATCAACCCATTCAGATGTAGCGGTTTCTGTTAACTCTTCACCATCATCTGTGAATCGGATGACTTGCCCATCAAAAAATTGTGCTAGACGTTGGGCAGCAATTGCCGCTTCATCGGTTTCCCAAGTCGCTGGAGGTGGGCTACTTGGGGGGGGTGGTGTTTTGGGTTTATTAACTGGTGGTTCCGGTTTGGTTGGTGTGGGTGTTATTGGGGCTGGGGGTGGTGTGGGGGTGGGTGGTTTGTGGTTGTTGTAACTGGGTGGAGGTGGTTGCTTGACGCTGGGTGAACCATTACCGTTGGTTGGGGGTGTTTTTTTGGTGGCTGGGGGAGTTGATGTAGTGGCTTTTTCTAAGGTGACTTGCACTGGTTGATGAAAAGTTTGTTGAAAAGCTGCCGTAATCATCTGTAAATCAGATTTTACTTTGTCAAACCATACTGGTTTCACTCCCACACGGGCTACAGCGCCATCAAATTCAATTAAATGGCACATTTGACCCAATAAAGCACGTCTGGGTATTTGCTGAATATTACTTAATACTTGCTGCCAAATTTCAGTCAAGTCCAATTGCCCTGTTTCAACTGTTTCCTGTGTAGGTGGTGGTGAGGAATTGGGGGTTAAGGGTTGTGCTTGTGGGGTGGAGGCAGGTACGGACGATGAAGGGACAGGGGCGACTTTTTCCTCTGGGATGGGGGGAGGAGATGGTGCATTTGAAGCAGGTGGGGGTGTTGTTGGGGTGAGTTTTTGGGGTGGTATTTGTGGGGGGACGGCTGGACGCTGTTCCCTGGGTGATATTACAGGTAATACACCAGTAGGGGTTGAGGGAATATTAGCACTGGGTAATAGTCCTAGTAATGTCACCTCTAACCATAATCGTGGTTGAGTAGTATTTTTTAGTTGCAGTTCGGCTGTTTGTAAGTGTTTTTGACCAAGCAAAATATTGCCTATGGGTAAAGCCTGGGCGCATTCAACTAGTGCTTTCCAGGTTTGCTGGGTGCAAGCTACTAAATCTTGGCGGTTCGGTGCGGTTTTCGCTATCAGTAAATCACGGTAGAAGGCGGCAAGATTTTGCAGAATAGTTAGTGGTTCTCGACCACGATCTAAAATTTGGCGAGTTTGATCTAATACTCCTTCTGGGTAATCTTGGGCGATCGCATTTAATAATGCCAATAAATCCCGTTCACTTACAGAGCCAACTAAATCCCAAACTCTTTCCGGGGTGATTTCTCCGGCTAATAAAGCCAACTGATCAAGGAGACTTTCTGCATCTCGCAATCCCCCCTGAGATAGTTGAGCCACTAGGGTGACAGCTTCCTGTGAGATATGAATATTTTCTTTAGAGGCGATCGCACTTAAATGCTTCACCATCGCCCCTAACTCAATGCGTCTAAAATCGAACCTTTGACAGCGTGAAATAATTGTTGGTAATACCCTTTGCGGGTCAGTTGTAGCGAGTACAAAGACTACGTGCTTAGGTGGTTCTTCTAATGTCTTAAGTAGCGCATTAAACGCCGCACTACTGAGCATATGGCAGTTATGAACTAAAAGCCCATTGGCTACAAAATTATGATTATCCTCAACTTCAATGTCATATACTCGCTCAATTCCAGCGAGGTGAACAGATTCGACCTGTTCCAAACTTGTAATCCATTGAGGGTATTGCATACTGTTTAAGGTCTGCCAGCCATTTCCTACTGGTGTTTGCGCCCATAGATATGTAATGGTAGTGCTTTCCTGTTCTACTTCTGGTGTATGACTTTGTTCGTGCTGGGTATCCGATTGCTGTGAGCCAATTGGCAATGATTTGATTTTCTGTGGCAGAAAATCCTTCTGTATGCAATTGAATCCTTGGACTCCCTGCGGGAGACAGGCTGAGTGAGCCATCATCCATGTACCACCAAGCAAGTCCTTCTGGTGAAATTCGATTAAGCCACAGCCAAGAGACGGTTTTCTTATTCCCATTGACTCTAACGATGTCAAAGACATCTTTAAGTTGGGGATGACAACAGGTGTTGCTAGTGATGGAACTTTTACCGTATCCCTGATTAGTGGTAAAGCGTCGTGTTGGTCGTAATACTTGTAACCGAGATGCTTTGTAATCAGACCACTCAAGCTGATTTTCGGCGTGTGTCCAAGCCAATCTAGGGAATCTGCTGTGTTTATTGGGGTAAGTGATGGCACAATCCCCAAGTAGTGTTCCGTAAATAAGTCCGAGTATCTCTGGCTGTATAACTTCCGCCGTGGTAATAAAGTTTTCTGTGCGCTTAATCCAAATTCCGTGTCCTTTTTTGAATGGGTGTCTTTCCCAGTGAGACTGTATACTTTTAATTCCTTTGCCTTTGACTTGTAAAAAGTTTGGTAAATCGAGCTTTTCTCCACAGCCACACCCACACAAGGGACGGAGTAACTCGGCTTGTTCCCGAATATATTCCAGGTTGTAAGATTTTTGTCCGTAGGTATTGCCTTTGAACTGGTGTCCTGAAACAAATCGGCGGACACGTCCATCTGTTCCAAATTTGTAAATGAGGTTGCCGCATCCACATTCACAGGGGATAGTATCTTCGCTCCTTCTTTGACGTTTTTTGCTGGTATCCATCCCTGATCTGTCCTAATTAAATGATTTCCCGTACATCTAATTTCTTGGCGAGTGGTCTTGATACGTAATATTTCTCGTTCACCTTGATCTAACCACCGGAGAACTTTTTTGAATTGCCACTTTTGTAATGAGTCATTATAACTGAGGACTTGTTTGCCCTTGATGGTGGGATCATCAATTCTCACCAGACCTTCAGTAGTTAAAACCAGGGAATCTCCTGTTAAACACTCGTCAATTACATAAACTTTATAACGGCACTGCACAGGAGCGAATTGGGCTTTTTCAATCAATTCGCGGATATTATCCACACCAGTGTTACTGGCAGCATCAATTTCAATGACATCTAGAGAGTAACCTTTGGTGATTCCTTGACAAACATCACATACGCCACAGGGTTCAGCCGTGGGTTTGTCTCCTTGCAGACAATTTAGGGATTTAGCCAAAATACGCGCACTAGAGGTTTTTCCTGTCCCCCTAGGGCCAGTAAACAAATAAGCAGGGGCAATTTTAGCTGTACGGATAGCATTAATGAGAGTGGTAGCGATGGCTTCTTGCCCCACCAGTTGAGCAAAACTCTTTGGGCGATACTTGTGGTGCAGGGGTTCGTAAGACATGGATCAAAATATTCGATGCCTTTGGTAGTTGACAAGGCCAAAAGCCTGACAAGTATACCAGTTTTACTCTCTTGACTAAACTTAGTATCTGAGTATTATCACTCGGCTCTCATTCCTAGTTAAAGCATTTTAAACTTTACTGCCCATGTTGACGAGTGTGGCATAACCTAGAAGAGACAATAAAACTCACTTATATACATTTTATTGATCAGGATCAAGCGGGGGTACTTGGGGATGCTGTCAGCGTCCACAGTAGTAGCTCGTTAAAATCTTAGGGTAAACAGATAGTAGATGGTACACGAAATGCTCAGGCGGCTAATCCAGTGGTTTAAAGACCTTTTTCAAGGCTTATTCGGTAAAAAATCAACTCCTGCCAAAGTTCGGGAGAATGTGGCAACCCAACCTCCCCCACCTCTCACCGACACAGATTTAGAATTTCTGTTTACGGAATTTTTAGAAGGAGTTCATCAAGCGCGAGGCCAAACCTGGGCATTACGGTGGCTGCAAAATATTGAGCATCGTGTCACGACTGAACGGTGGGTAAAGTGGTTAAAGCAGTTTGGCGAAAAATTACTAGCATCATCCTCTCCCAACAATGAATTAGCTTCACGATTAGTGCAACTAGGGGACTTGGGCGTGGGAGAAATAGGAGATGTAGCCTATGAGATTGGAATGCAGATACTAACCCGCAATCAGGGTGAACCCATCTGGGAATATGACGGGCCTGATGCCGTTAGTACAAATATACCACAAACGGATGATCAATCAACCCCTGATTTTGCTCCAGAAGCAGAATTACAAACAGTAACCCTGGATGAGTTGTTTATTATGTTGCAACATGATGAAAACTTACGGCGGCAAATGGCCGAGCAACTGGCAATTGAAACCGATGATCCCCAGGTGATTGTTGAGACATTAGTCAATCAATATTATGCTGCGAGTCAGTCTAATACGGATGGAGTCTGAGTTGGGGCAGGGGAGCAGGGGGGCAGGGAGCAGGGGAGCAGGGAGCAGGGGGAGCAGGGGGAGCAGGGGGAGAAAAATACAATGCCCAATGCCCCATGCCCAATGCCCAATGCCTATAAAACAACTAGCTAAGTTTTGTATATTTTTTATAACTATCAGGTGGAAAACTCTCAGGATTTCAGTATATTGCAGGCAAATGGTGATAGATTAAGATTTTTTCAGGATAACGATGGCTACAATCTAGGGTAAACAAAATCCAAGAGTATGGCAGATGCTCACTCGGCTATTGCAGTGGTTTAAAACAATAGAAACACACCCGGTTGCTATTAACCAGACTGGTTCACTTAAAGCTGCACGGGAAGAACAGGGGGTAGAAATACCACCTGAGTTAACTAATGCGGATCTGGAACTGTTGTTTATGCAACTGTTGGAGGGTGTGTATCAAGGACGAGGACAACAATGGGCAATTAAGTTTTTGGAGAGGATGGAACACCGTATCAGTGTGGAACGGTGGATAGATTGGCTGTTGATCTATGGTGAAAAATTACTCCTCTCCCCTGCGCCCAATCATCTAGTAGCTACCCAGATGGTGCAATTAGGTGAATTGGAGATTGGTAAAATCGGTGAACTATCTTATGAAATTGGTATCCAGTTGTTGCATACAGATGCTGATGAATTGTTTGAAGATGATCAAGATGCACAACTATCTGATTATATCAACAGTGAGAAT
>JBODRP010000258.1:0-8012 GCA_050633005.1 Trichormus sp.
CAACATAGATATTGGTGTTGGGTTTCCTTACGTCAACCCAACCTACAATTTTTTTACTATCAAATATAAGTTCATAAATCCGATTATGAACCTTCAAAACTCCCTGTTGCTTAACTACTAACCCCGACAACAGCAACTCCTTCTCTTCTGGACTATCAACAACACCCACCTGCCTATGATGGAGAATTTGCTGATATAGTTCTAGTAACCCAACAGGGTAGAGAGTATTTTTGAGGATGCGATCGCAGATGGTTCGCAAGTGTTCTGGCTCATGTTGAGATTCCCAACCCTGTTCCCTCTTTAATGTTCACCCGATTGGGTGAATGCGATCGCTAAATCAAGAATTAACCTGAAATAAGACACGTTCACTGTTGTTACAGTTGATGGAAATAGCATACAAATCTGCTAAAAACTGTCACAATAGCTATGATTCCCCTAGTTAGTTGCAGGTTAAAGGGTCAAAAAGTGGATGAAACTGCTCAATTCTGGACTCAAATAGATTGTCACGCACAAACAATCTCTTGTTTAGAAAGAATTGCAGTGAATGTACCGGGGATGATTTTTCAATTTCTCCTCAAGCCAGATGGTTCTCGGTATGTATTTTATGTGAGTTCTGGTAGTCTAACGCTGTGTGAATTAGCACCGTCTGTCATTAAATCTAACTGGCAAGTGTTAGAAACACTGGTGCATCCAGATGATATCAAAACCTGGGCAGAATCTATGGCGATCGCAGCAGCTAGTGTTACTCCTTGGCGTTGGCAAGGTCGCATCATCACCCCTAGGGGTGAAGTAAAATGGATTGACTCTCATGCTCAACTGCAACTACAGGCTAATGGTGATTTGCTTTGGGATGGTTTGGTAATGGATATTACAGACCGCAAACAAGTACAGGCACAATTGCAAACCACACAAGCACGGTATCAAGCGATTTTAAATGCCCAACCTGATTTTATGTTTTGCATCAGCCGAGATGGTGAGTATCTCGATTTAAAAGGCGATGGCGAAAATATAACTTTATCTAGAGCAGAAATCATTGGCAGAAGTTTGCAGGATGTTTTACCAAGGGATGTAGCTGCTATCAGTCAGGAAATCATTCACAAAACCTTGGACACAGGAAGTTTGCAAATCTGTGAATATCAATTACCTACCCCTTTGGGAGTGCGAGATTATGAGGCGCGCTTCGTGGTGAGTGGTGATGATGAAGTATTGGCAATTGTCAGGGATATCACTGAGCGTAAGGCAGCAGAAAGCACTTTAGAAAATTTGGCACAAAAGTTTTCTAAAGCCTTTAATTGCAGTCCTGATCCTATTACTATCAGTACCCTGAAGGAAGGACGCTATGTAGAGGTGAATGATAGTTTTGTGCGACTATCTGGTTATGAGCGCGATCAAGCCGTGGGTTGTACAGATTTAGAATTAAATATTTGGGTAAATGAGAGCGATCGCACTCAATTATTACAAAAATTACAGACTCAGGGAGTAGTTAATAACGCACAATTTGCATTTCGCCGCAAATCTGGGGAGGTGATTACATCTCTAATTTCAGCAGAGGTGATTGATTTAGACGGCATCCCCCACATTTTAGCCATCAATCATGATATTACAGCAGAATTAGCGATCGCTACCCAACAGGTTAAACTCTACCAAGAATTAGCCGACCTCAACGCCAATTTAGAACAGCAAGTAGAAGAACGCACCGCCCAATTACAACAAAAAATGCAGGAATTAGCAGAAATTCACCGCATCAAAGAGGTTGTATTACACACCGTCGCCCATGATTTACGCACTTCTGTTATGGGTAACTTGATGGTGTTGAAGAATCTTTTGGGGAATGGGGATAGGGACAAGGAAGCAGGGGAGCAGGGGAGCAGGGAGAAAAGGGGAAATTCCTCCCCCTTGCACCCTGCACCCTGCCCCAATTCCTCTTCTCCAATGCCCCATGCCCCATCACAAATTACTGTTCCTAAATCAATTATTGAGCGGATGATTCAAGGCAGTGATAGACAATTGGGGATGCTAGATTCATTGTTGGAAATTCATGCTTGTCAAGAACAAGGAATGATTCTGCATCGGGAATTGGTATCATTTAGCCATCTGTTTGAACGAATTACTAGAGATTTACAACTCCTTTTGAGTCAAAATCAAGCCACTATCAAAAATTTACTCTCAGTAGATTTACCATTAGTAATGGTAGATGTAGGCAAGTTACAGAAAGTCTTGCTGAATTTATTTACTCATAGCCTGCTACATAATCCCCCAGGGCTGAACTTTATCATCAAAGCCACAGTGGAAAATGGCATGATTCGCACTTGTATTCAAGAGAATGGTATAAATCTAAGTAAACTAGAGTGCGATCGCCTATTTGATTTATATATCCGCGATCCTCAAGCCTCCTGTTCTACAGCCATTAGCTTAAAAATGTATCTCTGTCGGCAAATTATTCAAGCACATGGCGGTGAAATTGGTGTAATTCGTCATCGGCAACGAGGTTTAACTTTCTGGTTTACCCTCCCTTTTGATAAATGAATTATTGTTAAAAGTGAAGTTGGTAAAACACGAATGGCTACCTGGTTAAGAACAGTGGAAAGGTGGTGGAGAGAAGTAATTCCTACACCAACTATCAATGAAATCACTAATATTTACACCGTTCGCCACCCCAAAAAATGGGAATGGCTAGCTAATAGACATCGCTTTTTGTGGCAAAGGCTTTATTTGTGGTTATGGCTAGCATTGATTTGTCTAACAACTTTCACTTTGCGGAATATTTACGATTTGTTTTTTCCTCTGCGGGAGTTGGAAATATTGCCCCAGGTTTGGAAGATTCAAGGCTTGGTGATGAATGGAGGTATGTTATTCAGCCTCATTATCTGCTTTGTTTTGCATAGAACTAAATTCGGTCATCGCCACCCACAAATACTATTTTTAGGCTCATCTTGGTCGTTGGGTTTAGCTTCCCAAATATTCGGTACTCTCAAAGGTTTGGCACTCCCTGATATTCCTGGCTGGTCGTTGTTGTTTTTAAGTCAAGCTACATTTATACCTACCCATTGGGGTTTACACTTAATTTCTCAATTAGGAGTGTTGATTTACTATTTTGGTGTGAATACTCTCCTGGGCTTGAAAACACCCATACCTGAGCGGCCAGAAATCTATAATGTGACGTTGATTTTATATATTTTTTGGTTTTGTGTTATCTGTGATATTAGTGTTTATCTATACGACCGCCTGCAACGCTCAGAATTTTACGCCCGCAAAGAATTAGAAGCTACTAATAAAAAACTTCAACTAGCAGAAGCGAAATACCGCAGTATCTTTGAAAATGCCATTGAAGGCATCTTCCAAAGTAGCCCTGATGGTCGTTATATTACAGCTAATCCGGCATTGGCTCGCATCTATGGTTACTCATCTGCTCAAGAGGTGACAGATAATTTTACAGATATTGAAAATCAGTTATATGTTGACCCGAAACGTCGTGCTGAGTTTGTCCGTTTAATTGCAGAACAAGGTTTGGTTTCTCAGTTCGAGTCTCAAATTTATCGCCAAGATGGTAGCATTGTTTGGATTTCGGAAAAAGCCTACGCAGTCCGTGATGACGAAGGTAAATTACTTTACTATGAAGGCTTAATTGAAGATATCACCCAGCGTAAACAAGCCCAAGAAGCATTGAGAGTATTTTTTCATGCCGTTTCCCATGATTTACGCAACCCCGTTTTAGGATCTGTTTTGGTGTTGCGGAATTTACTTAATCAGGGAGAGGGGAAATACTTAATACCTGTGCCTCGGTCAATTTTAGAACGGATGGTGCAAAGTAGCGATCGCCAATTAAACTTAATTAATTCTCTGATGGAGGCACATATTAGTGATGTCCAAGGTATAGTTTTACAGTGTCAAGCTGTAGAATTACATAGGGTTGTACAAGCTGCGATCGCAGATTTAGAACCCATACTTATAGAAAATCAAACTACATTAACTAATCTTGTCACCGCAGATTTACCTTTAGTCAATGCCGACACGACGCAACTATGGCGAGTATTTGCTAACTTGATTGTCAATGCAATTAAACATAATCCTCCTGGCTTAGAAGTTACAATTAATGCAGTTCCTCAAGGTGACAAAATTTATTGCACTGTCACCGATAACGGCATAGGTATCAGTTCCCAACAATGTGAACGACTGTTTGACCTTTATTTTCGAGGCGCTAATTTCCGCAATTCTATCAGCTTAGGTTTGGGGTTGTATCTATGTAAGCAAATTATCAATGCTCACAATGGCGAAATTGGTGTAAACAGTCAATTACAACAAGGAGCAACCTTTTGGTTGACTTTACCTCAGTTTCAAGACGTATAATACCAATTCGCAATGCCCCATTTAGCAAAATTAATATATCTATCGTTGCATTTGTTAACACAAATTGCATGGTTATATTGCAGTTTGTTACTGTTTTTTGTGGTTGCTAGCAATATTCCTTTAGACTGAATTTCAATTGCAGAAGATGGGAATGAACACAAATGCACGCAAGCAATTTATTGTGTCACGAGTTCGTAGTTGCTGTATCGTTTGTAGCTTGTATTATTGGCTTAAGTTTACTGTGGAATTGCCAAGATGAAAAAAATGATGATCGGCAAGAAACAGAGATAATTTTGTTTAGAATGAGCTTTAGTTACTGGCTTGTTTATTGTGTGGCTTTTGGGCTAGAAAAGATGGTTTTTCACAATTATGAGCCTGTACTCATGACCTTAAAAATAACGACAGCATTGTCATATTTTTTAACTTTTTCCTGTATTTTGAGTTTACCGCTACATAAATTTGCAGTTCACAGAGTTGAAGAATAGCTAGATATAGCAGGGAAGATGTGACAGGTGATAACTGCTATACATAGTCAATATTTATTATTTCATAGCGATCGCTATGATTTCTTCCAGTTTATCCTGAGCCAGACTCGTCAGGATAAACACCTCCTGCACAGTCTTACCCTGTCTAGCAATGACTTTATAACCGCCACGAATAGGTACAGACACACGTAATTGCATCTTGGGGGCGTGTCCTTTAACTCTGCCAATTACCCCTGGTGTAATAGTTTGAATCCCATCATATTGACACAACCGCTCTAAAATGGGGATCAAACCGGGAAGATGGGTAGAATGATTCCAAACTAATCTACCCTCTTTGCGAGTATTAGTTTTTGAAGTGTCTGCGCTGGATTTAGCCATGATATTGGTTAAGCCGCCTCTAATGGGGCCATTGTTAACCCAGCCCGACGCAACTGTTGATGATATAATTCTGCTGGTTCTTGAGGGCCTACCCAAACAATCGCTTGCCCTTCATAATGTACCTGATTGGTTAAGTCCCAGGCTAAATCACTAGTCATACCTGGAATATACTTGATCAAACACTCGGCTACGTGTTGAAAAGTATTGAAGTCATCATTTAAAACTATCACTTTATAATTTGGATAAGTCTTACGGACTGTTTGACTAGTCTTTTCAGGCGTGACAGTTGGTGCTGTACCCATAGCGAAAACGACTGCTGAAAGTGTTGTAACCATAAGAGCAGTTAACCAACGGAATTTTACAAAACTACATTACAACTAACTAGTTTAATCCATATGCGGTGATTGGCGACTGGGAACTAGGAATTATTCTTCAGGTAGGGTGTGTGACGCTGCCAAAGCTTTGGAACGTAGTCATCAGACTGATAGCGTCACGCACCAACTAAGTAGGCTAGCGTAAATAAATATTAAATTCCTGAACTTAAACCTACTCTAAAAGTAAACCCAGGACTATAAATTCTGTTGACGCGTTCGTATTGTTCTCCCAAAAGATTTTCTAAGTAAAATGTTAGCCCTAAACCCCTGTTTAAAGGAATACGTCCACTCAGATCAAAATTTAGATAAGATGCTGTAAAATCTGTATTTTTATCATTGGGATTAATAAACAAAGCCCTCCGCGCACCACTGTTATATGTAGCGTATAAATTGGCTTGCCATCCATTTTTTTGATAGCCAATACCAGCTTGCAAATTAGAATAGGGAATTAAACCTAATTGCAAACCGCGATCTGTTCCGGTTTTAATTTGAGCATCGGTATAAGTATAATTCAAAAAAGTTGACCAATTACTAGTAAATCGCCACCGCAGTGCAGCTTCTAAACCATTGGTATCAACTAGCCCGATGTTTTGCCATT
The DNA here is from genome assembly GCA_050633005.1 of Trichormus sp. Classification (GTDB taxonomy): domain Bacteria; phylum Cyanobacteriota; class Cyanobacteriia; order Cyanobacteriales; family Nostocaceae; genus Trichormus. The sequence continues at coordinate 6,183 of JBODRP010000258.1, forward strand.
GGCCTTGAATAATTCCCAAGCGATTATCTAAACTACTACCAAAGTATGTGAATTGCCCAGTTAAATCTTGAGAAAATTTTACATCTATTCCCGCAGTCCATGATGAGCCTGTTTCCGGTTTTAAATCAGCATTAGGCAACCAATTATGCACCGTATCATAAAGATATAATTGGTCTAAGCCAGGGTTACGTTGTCCACCAGCCCAGCTTCCCCGCACAGCAAAATTTGGTGACATTGCATAACGTAAACCCACACTAGGATTAAGATAATTACCAAATTGGGAATCAAAGCTTTGCCTTAACCCCAAATCTATCTGAAATTGCTCACTCAAATCCCACGTATTCAGCGCAAATAAGGCTGTATTCAAGACACTACGATTTTCTACTTCATTTAAAGCGATTCTATTGGGACTGGTGCTGTTAGTAATTCCATCTAAATTAGTATTTTTTAAATCTAAACCCCAACGCAATCGATTATTTGCACTGAGTCGCCATTCATGGTCTACTCTAGCTGTGAGGTTTTGTGTGTCTAATGTGCCAGTGCGATAGAATGTATTACCTTGGAACACCGTAGGCCCGTAAGTATTAAAGTAGTCTTGGTTATAACCTAGTGTAGTGGTAAGATGAGAGCCTGGGGCAAGTTGCGATCGCCAAGATAAACCAATATTTAATCCATCATGGTCTAACCTGTCTCTTTGCAAAGGAAACCCAAAATAAATCAACCCACGACGACTACTGAGTTTTTTAACATCAAAACTTAAGGTATTACTCCCATTCAAATCAACAGCGAAACTACCAAAATAAGTACTAGTAGCCGTATCTGCATTGAATAAATTACCGCTAGCATCACGGTTAGCCGCACCTTGAGGAACTTTATAACGATTATCAATAAAAAATCGTTCAAAACTCAAATTATATCTAAAATTCTCACCACCACCACTAAAACTAGTTTGTTGATTATTTAAATTTAACGAACCAAATTCTACTACACCGTTAAACTTAGGAGTTCTGCTACCTTGTTTAGTAATAATATTAATTACACCACCAAAAGCTGAAGCACCATACAAAGCTGTAGATGCTCCACTAGATACTTCTATTCTTTCAATCGCTTCTACAGGAATACTATTTAAATCTGTAGCACCATGATAGGTATTGACATCATTATTAATCGGTCTACCATTAATTAAAAATACCGATTGATTAATTGAATGTCCCCGATAATATGTGCCTGTGTGAATATCTGCACCATGCCCCACATCATTGATAGCAAATCCCGGCATTCTCTTTAAAACATCAGCAACGCTGCTTGCACCTTGTTTTTGAATTTCCTCTTGTTCAATAATGTAAGTTGGTGTAGATTGAGGTAGTGAATCTTCTTGTCCTATAGTTTCTAAAATAATATCTACATCATCTTCTACTGGAGGTTCAGTTTGTGCTAACTTCTCGGCTTGAATTGCTGGTAGAGGCGATGATGGCATTAATAATTTTGCATCGGTAGAGTGTAAAATTACCTCACTTACTTGCAAAATATGGGAATTATTATTTTCAGATTGATGATTAATCTCTTTTTCGTTAACTGCAATCTCTGATGCCAATGATGGTGAACTAACTAATACACCTACTAAACTTAATGACAGCACCCCTAACTCTTGCTTCATAGAGTTCTCCACAATTAAAATGATGATATTACGCTTTGAATTTACACAGTTTTTATTAAAGTAGTTGATTGTTAACAATTGAAGGTCAACAGTCAACACAAAAAATGTGCAGATTAGATATATGAAAAATTATTTTCTACCAGAAAACACTATCGATAAAGACGAATAAATGT
>JBODRP010000259.1:0-7980 GCA_050633005.1 Trichormus sp.
ACAAGGTAGACAAGGTAGACAAGGTAGACAAGGTAGACAAGGTAGACAAGGTAGAAATATTTACTGCCATGCCCCATACCCCATGCCCCATGCCCAAAATTTTTGAATTTTGAATTTTGAATTTTGAATTATCGTGATTGACCCCCTGTTTTGGTTGGGATTTTCTATTCTTTTAGTCGCCGTTAGTCTGACGGCTGTTTTAGCGACGGCAATACCAGCGTTGCAGGAATTAGCAAGGGCTGCCCGTAGTGCGGAGAAATTATTTGATATGCTCTCGCGGGAATTGCCCCCTACCTTAGAAGCCATCCGCGCTACAGGCGTAGAAATTACGGATTTGACTGATGATGTGAGTCAAGGTATCAAAAGTGCATCTCAAGTTGTCAAACAAGTAGATCAAAGTCTAGATAGTGCCAAAAAACAAGCCCAAAACCTACAAGTAAGTACACGTAGTATTGTGGTGGGAGTAAAAACTGCCTGGAAAACTTTCACCCGTCAAAAAATCGCCAAGCGAACAATTGAACGTTTATCAATAACTGAACAATCTTCCCTCTCACTCAGGGAAAGAGAAATACTCAAGTCAGAAACCCGCCGCCCGAAAGTAGAAACCTACCGCATTCATGAAAGCTACAACGGTGTTTCTATTAACCAGAACAATATTGAAGATGAAGAATACTAACAGGCTAGTACCGCTACGCGGAAGTCAATACTTCTCTACGTTCTCTCCGTTCGCGGAGCGTGTCGTAGACAGAGGCTACGCTTCAAGCACAGCTATGCCGCAGGCTTTACAACAAGCTTAGTAACCAGTTAAAAGCATCTCTGGTTTGTGCGTTCACGCCAGCGTCTTACTCATTACTCATTACTCATTACTCATTACTCACAAAGAAGCTTTGCTTTCTTCCCCAAGATTAGAGTAAAGTAAACAAGTGTAACAAAACATCACTTTTCTCATATTCTTTTAAACCAACTTGTTCACCCCTACTGTTGATATTTGTATAAAAACGTCCATGCAGTCTTGTTTTTGGCGAAAAGTCTTAGTATCTATTACAGTATTTTTCTTAGCTGGGTCACTGTGGGTTATGCACTCCCCCCCAGCGTTGGCTTACGAAAACCCGGAATTGTTGCCTGATTATTTCACCCCAGTTGTAGACTTAGCTAAATCTCTTCCTGACCCCCAAGAGAAAAAGCTAGTCGAGGAAATTGAGCAATTTGAGACTGATACTGGTTGGAAATTGCGGGTATTGACTCAGTATGACCGCACTCCCGGTAGAGCAGTGATTAATTATTGGGGTTTGGATGATAAAAGTATTTTGTTAGTTGCTGACTCCCGTGGTGGGAACATTCTCAGCTTTAGTGTGGGCGATGCGGTTTATGAACTTCTCCCCCGTACTTTCTGGATAGAACTACAAACTCGTTTTGGGAATTTGTATTTTGTACGGGAAGAAGGAGAAGATCAAGCAATTTTACAAGCTTTAGATTCAGTCAAAGGCTGTTTACTTAAGGGGGGTTGTACCGTTGTTCCAGGGCTACCCAGGGAACAGTGGATTTTAACTTTAATTACCTCGGTTATTGGTGGGATTATTTGTGGATTTGCCGCCCAACCTCGCACTGAAGGACAAGTGTTTGCTTGGCAATGGGCGTTAATTTTCTCGCCTTTGTGGGGTATCTTATTTATCGCTTTCGGTATTGGCCCCGTAGTAACACGTACTAGTGATTGGTTGCCTTTAGTGAGAAATATTTCCGGTTTTCTGATTGGGGCTTTGGTTGCTTATCTGTCGCCTGTTTTCAGTCGTCCGTCTTCTAGTGCGGAGTCTTGAGAGTAATGAGTAATGAGTAATGAGTAATAAGTAATGAGTAAGTAATTCTTTAGTTTTGAATGCTTCTCTACCTTCCCTGCGGGACGCTTACCCGTAGCTTGCTTTTCCAGAGGAGTACGCGGAGCGTGTCTTAGACAGAGGCTGCGCCTTAAGCGCAGCTATGCCGCAGGCTTTAGGGCAAGCTCAGTACAAGTTTTGAATTTTGAATTGATTAGTCAAGCTCTATTTTAAGCGATCGCACTAGCTGATAAGCTGAAAGCTAGTCTCTCAGAATTAAATCGCAATGGAATGGCACGTAACTGATGCTCAAAGTCTAGCAATCATTGATGGTGAAATTGGTGATCATGTTTTCTCGCCGGCAGAATATGAAATTGTACGGCGGGTAATCTATGCTACGGCTGACTTTGAGTATAAATCTTTAATTCGATTTTCTGAGCGGGCTTTGCAAGCTGGGGCGGCAGCATTAGCAGCACGTATTCCTATTGTGGTGGATGTGCTAATGGTGCAAACGGGTATTAGTTACGCAATTCAAAATACTTTCGCTAACCCAGTTTATTGCAGTACAGATACCTCCACCCGTCCCCAAATCGAAAAAACTCGTGCAGCTTGGGGTATTGAAACTCTAGCTAAACGGTATCCAGAGGGTATATTTATTGTTGGTCAAGCTCAAACAGCATTCACAACACTAGTAGATTTAATCGAAGCCGAAGAAATTCACCCAGCTTTGCTAATTGCTACTCCTGTGGGATTTGTGGATGTAGATGATGCTAAAAGACGGTTACAAGATTCCCTAGTTCCCAACATCACCATTGATAGCTGTAAAGGTAATGCAGTGGTGGCAGCTGCGATCGCTGACGGGTTGATAGACTTAGCATGGCAAGCCTATGGGCAGAATAGTCAGTAGTAGAGAAGGCGGGGGGCAGGGGGCAGGGAGAAAGGGGAGACAAGGGAGACAAGGGAGACAAGGGAGACAAGGGAGACAAGGGAGACAAGGGAGACATAGTTTGCCCAATGCCCAATGCCCAATGCCCAATGCCCAATGAGTAAGTTGGATAATTTATTTTATGGAAGTCTCTGAGAGAATCTTGGAATTGTTAGATACCTGCTCCATCTAAAAACTGCTGTATTGCTTTATCTCTGAGGCTACATATAGGGGCTGAATTGAGTTGTAAGGTTTCACCATCCTTAACTACGTAACTGACTAACACAGGAGTTTTATCAGTAGATTGTTGACGCTGTAGGGTTTGGATTTGTTCTTCCAGGGCTTCAATTCTATTGACTAAAGCGCGAATTACTTCCGCTTCTGAGTCTGGTAAGTTGTTGTGTTCTAGAGGCGCAACCCGCACTCCTGAACGATAGACAATACGACCGGGTATACCTACGACAGTGCAATCTGAAGGTACATCTCGCAACACAACAGATCCAGCACCAATGCGGACATTATTACCGATGAGAATATTACCTAATACCTTAGCACCAGCCCCAACAACGACATTTTCGCCCAAGGTGGGGTGACGTTTACCGCTTTCCTTACCAGTTCCCCCCAAGGTGACACCTTGATAAATCAGGGCATAATCACCGATAATAGCTGTTTCCCCAATCACCACCCCCATACCGTGGTCGATAAATACACCCTGTCCAATAGTTGCACCTGGGTGAATTTCGATACCAGTCAAAAACCGAGCTAGATGAGAAATCAGACGGGGAATAAAAGGCAGGCTAATACTGTGCAGTCCGTGGGCAACCCTATGAAACATCAGGGCTTGTAAACCGGGGTAACAAAACAAGACCTCTAGCCAGTTACGAGCAGCCGGGTCACGTTCAAAGATGATACGAAAATCAGCACGTAGTCTAGACAGCATCGAGATAGTACCCTCGGAAAGTACAACAAGCTACCCTCCCATCATATCGTTCTAGATGTCTACTCTTATCAAGTTTTTGGGCATTGGGCATTGGGCATTGGACAATTCAATTTTGGATTTTGGATTTTAAATTTTGGATTAGATTTCAATCTAAAATCCAAAATCTAAAATCTAAAATCCTTTCCCTTGTCTCCCCTTACCCCCTGCCCCTTGTCTCCCTTGTCTCCCCTTGCTCCCTGCCCCCTGCCCCCCTGCTCCCCGCCCCCTGCCCCTAATCCCCAACCCCTTGCCCTAAAGCGGGCGATCGCGTCACAATAAGAAATAAAATTGCTTAATTTCTCTTCACAATGGCGTTAACGCAGTTTAATCAAACAACTTCTTCTCCATATCTACTGCCAGAATTACCAAGATATAATTATGATTTGGTGATTGTCGGTGGTGGAATTGTCGGCTTAACTTTGGCGGCAGCTTTAAAAGACTCTGGCTTGAATATTCTGCTCATTGAGGCTAAAGTCACATCAATGGGTGTCAGCAAAGGTCAAGCCTATGCAGTGCATATGCTCTCAGCACTGATATATAAAGGTATTGGCATTTGGGACGAAATGCTGCCGAGAATTGCTAAATATCGCCAAGTGCGCCTGTCTGATGCTGATTATCCCCAGGTAGTCGAGTTTGAAACCCAAGATATCAGTCAAGACATACCAGAATTAGGTTATGTGGCAGAACATCAAGCACTGCTCGAACCTTTACAAAAGTTTGTAGAGAATTGTCAGAATGTGACTTATCTTTGTCCGGCTGAGGTGGTGAGTACAAAGTATCAGTCGGATGAGGTAGTAATTAATATTAAAATTGGTGAGCGAGTCAAAATAGTTAAAAGTAAATTAGTTGTAGCAGCTGATGGTTCACGATCGCCAATTCGTCAAGCGGCTGGGATTAAAACTCACGGCTGGAAGTATTGGCAATCTTGCATTGTGGCTTTTGTTAAACCTGAACAACCCCACAATGATACAGCCTACGAAAGATTTTGGCCGAGTGGCCCCTTTGCAATTTTACCCTTACCAGGCAACCGTTGCCGCATTGTGTGGACAGCACCCCATGCTGAAGCACAAGCTTTGTGTGCTTTAGATGATGAACAATTTTTACAAGAACTCAGCCGCCGATTTGGGGAACAGATGGGCAAGTTAGAATTATTAGGCGATCGCTTCGTATTTCAAGTACAACTAATGCAGAGCGATCGTTATGTTCTCCCCCGCTTGGCTTTAGTAGGTGATGCTGCCCACAATTGTCATCCCGTCGGCGGACAAGGGTTAAATTTAGGCATTCGGGATGTAGCAGCTTTAGCCCAAGTTATTCAAAAAGCCCATCAAGCCGGGGAAGATATTGGTAAGCTGCGGGTACTCAAGCGTTACGAAGGTTGGCGACAAACAGAAAATCTGACAATTTTAGGCTTTACTGATTTGTTAGATCGAATATTTTCTAATCAGTTTCCGCCTGTGGTGTTTGTGCGTCGTTTGGGTTTATGGTTGATGCAGCGTGTACCGATGCTGAAAGTCTTTATGCTCAAATTAATGATTGGGTTAAAGGGTAAGACTCCAGAATTAGCAAGACGTTAAACTTTAACTAATAATTAATCTTAGCTCGTAAGCTGTAACTACCGGATTCTCCCCCTGCAAAAGTATTTGCCAGAAGATAGTAAACCCCATTTTCTGGCAAAGTGACAGTCAATTTAGCATTGAAATTGTTGGGAGCAATATCATCATTTGTGGCTATAAGTTTCTCTTTAGCAGGTAGAAGTAAGTAAAGGTTCGCATCTATTTGTTTACTATTCATCTCAATAGTTACCTGCTGACCTGCTTTGCCTGAATAATTCCACGCTCATAGTTAGGGCTTTCATGAGAACGATCGCATTTTATCCCTTGGGCGTGCGCTAACATCGATAATCTGACAGATTTTTCCTAAAATAAGAAATCTCTAGTGAAGAGGTGATTACACTCATGGCAAGTAATGCTAGAGTTTCAGGAAATTCATCGGCACTGTTCAGCGAGTACCCATGCTGAAGAAACTACAACAAAAACATATTACTTTGATTGCTGGCGCGGCACTATTTGCCTTTTCTGCTGGGGCAATGGTGTCAGCACCGGAGATTGGTAAATCTTTGGGGCAATGGTTGAATCTTTCCCAAACTCAGACAGATTCATCTGATGCCAGTAAACTCAAGTCATCTGTGTTTCCATTAATATCACAATCTCCAGCAGAACGAGCTACCAAATTAGCAGAGATTGCCCAAAATGGCCAAGCACCCGATAGACAACGGGCGCGTTACTTGTTGGCGAGTGATTATATAGAGACTAAGCAGGGACAAAAAGCTCTGGAACTTTTACAAGGACTAGAACAAGATTACCCTGTGCTTGCACCTTACATTTTACTCAAACAAGCGCAAGCACAAGATTTGGTAGGTGCAGATGGTAAAGCTTCTGATTTGAGACAAAAGGTACTTAAACAATATCCCCAGGAAGCGGCGGCGGTGAAAGCTAAGTACCTAATTGCTCAACCACAACTACATGATAAGGCGATCGCGCAATTTCCTTCTCATCCTCTCACCTGGGAAATTATTAGGAAGCGTTTGCAAGAAAATCCCAATCAGCCGCAATTACAGTTAATTTTGGCTCAATATGCCTCTCATCAGCCGGGAATTGTGGGAGTATTAGATCAGCTCGTCAAACAACCTAATCTCAAAGCGGCAGACTGGGATTTGATTGGTACGGCATACTGGGACAATAATCAATTTACCAAGGCGGCAGGTGCTTATGCTAATGCCCCCAAAACTGCCCGTAACCTCTACCGTCAGGCGCGGGGATTGCAAGTAGGGGGAAAGGATAGAGAAAAAGCGATCGCCATTTATAATCAACTAATACAGCAATTCCCCGAAGCAGAGGAAACGGGAATCGGGTTATTACGTCTGGCGGAAATGGCTAATCCTAAAAAGAATGCTATACCCTATCTTGACCGGGTAATTGTTAAGTTTCCCAGGGAAGCCAGTCAAGCCTTAGTTAAAAAAGCCGAAATTCTGCAATCTCTTGGTAATGAAAAATCAGCCCAACAAACTTGGCAGCAATTGCTGACTCAGTATGGTAAGTCTGATGAAGCCGCAGAATATCGTTGGAAGATTGCCCTAGCTAAAGCCAAGGCTAAAGATTATACCACAGCCTGGAAATGGGCTACACCAATTGTTACCGAAAACCCCAACAGTATTTTAGCTCCTAGAGCCGGGTTTTGGGTGGGGAAATGGGCAAATAAGCTAGGTAAAGACCAAGAAGCTAAAGCTGCCTATGAGTATGTAGTTAGTAACTTTCCTTACTCTTATTATGCTTGGCGATCAGCGAATATGTTGGGATTGAATGTGGGTGACTTTACAAACGTCCGCCAACTCCAGCCAGAAATTGTTCCCCATCAACGTCCCGTTCCTACAGCCGGTTCAGACACTTTTAAGGAACTGTATCTATTGGGACAAGATAGGGATGCTTGGTTGCAATGGGAAACAGAATATGTGAATAAACAACAGCCGACAATTGGCGAACAATTTACCGAAGGTTTGATGCGACTGGCACGAGGGGAAAATCTCTCCGGGATTAATTTGATTTCTAAATTAGAAGACAGGGAAAGCCCAGAAGAACAAGCCCAGTATCAGGAATTTAGCAAACAGATTATCTACTGGCAAGCCCGTTACCCCTTTCCCTATATGCAAATCATAGAGAAATGGTCATCACAACGGCAACTCAATCCTTTATTAGTGACAGCCTTAATGCGTCAAGAGTCACGGTTTGAGCGAAAAATTAAATCTGTAGCTGGGGCGACGGGCTTAATGCAGGTGATGCCCGATACAGGTAAATGGATAGCCTCAAAAATTCAAGTAGATAACAAAACCCTGAATTTAGAAGACCCCAATGATAATATCATGCTGGGGACATGGTATTTAAATTATACCCATGAGCGATATAACAATAATTCCATGTTAGCGATCGCTAGTTACAATGCAGGCCCCGGCAACGTTTCCCGATGGTTGCAAACTCTCCCCAATCAAGATCCAGATGAGTTTGTGGAAGCTATTCCTTTTAATGAAACTAGAGATTACGTCCGGCAAGTATTTGGTAACTACTGGAATTATCTGCGACTCTATAACCCAGAGATTTCCCAACTGGTAGCTAGATATTCAGCCCAGCATCCCAAGCTGCCGGGGGCTGGGGAGTAGGTAGGGGTGTAGGGGTGTAGGGGTGTAGGGGTGTAGGGGTGTAGGGGTGTAGGGG
>JBODRP010000260.1:0-7959 GCA_050633005.1 Trichormus sp.
CAGTAAATCTACCATTGGATGACGAAGAACACAATCTTTTAGGCTTTGTCAATCCCATTGATTTTGAAAAAGCCGTTGTTGTGGCATCGAACTATTCTCGATTTGTTACTCCTTAACACCTATTCAAAAATAAGTTGCGACCTCGCAAGAAAGGTGGGTAGCCGAAGCTATCTCAAACCTTTATATATTAACCTTTTAAGCTAGGTGCGAAAATCTGTTGCTTAGTAGAGGGGAAGGGCAGTTATGTAGGGTGTGTGACGCTGCGAAAGTATTTGAACTCAGTAATAAGACTTATAGCGTCACGCACCATCCATCGGTGAAACTTCGGTAAGTCCTGAAAAAATAAAAAAGCGGTAACTAACTGTAGTGACCGCTTTTTCATGTTTGCAACAGACTACTGATGTGGCAAGGCTAAAATAATTCGTTTTTGCCATCCTCAGTATCAGCTAACGGGAAGCTACCTCTGGCCCAACCCAAATTTCTGTGAGCTTGTCGCCGTAAGTTATCGGCTGATCGCTGTCTGTAATAGATCCAGTTTTACCATCAACAGCTACTTTTACCAAAGGCCAGTTTTCTTCCCCCATTTCCCCAGCACGAAATAGGACATGATCAGGTTCATTTTTACTCCAGCCTAACAAGACAGCAATTTTTTCCTCATCTTGTTCGTTTTGTGCCGGAGCAACTGTGTTAGTTTGGTTTTTCTGCCGATCCCAAATTACCGCCTGATCTGTAGAATCACCTGTATTGAATACTCCTTCAAACCTACGTGCTAAAAAGCGATCGCTTTTTTCTGACCAACTAACAGGCACTAATACCCCGATTTTTCCATCTGTGCTGCCTTGCTGTGCTAATCTTGCCTTGGTTTTTACTAACGGATCATGTAAGGTACTTGTAGAAGCCATCACCCGTAATCTCTTGGTTTCTCTATCTTCTACAAACAAAACACTAGTAACTTTAGAGTTGTACATTTCGGGTTTAACTTCGATTTGTACTCTGCTATAAACTGCAAATTTCCCATCAGGAGAAACCACAGGCACACTTCGGTAATACCGTACTCCACTCATCCCTTGAGAAGCAATCGCTTCCTGAGTACTAACAATCCATTTCCAAGGAATCGGATGAGGACTACCTATAGGATCAGTTGGTAGTTCTGAAGTCTCTTCAGGTTGCGGCTGAGTCACAGGTGGATCTTGCGCTACATCTGGTTGAGAGTCTGGTAGTGTCGGTAGAGGTTGAACTGCCGCCAATAAGTTATTATCAGCCGAAGCAGGAATTTTTTTTGTCAGTTTCGCACTTGCTGATGGTGCAAATTCCACAGATGCCAAAGGATCAACAACCGCACTATCAATACTAGAACGAGAATATTCTTTTGCTAATAAAGATTCAGAAGTATTTTCTGGTGGTAATATTTGCGGCGTAATTGCCTGTGGTATAGTTCCTGTCTTGCTATTTGTGGAATTAATTGGCTCTACTGTTAATACTTGAGCTAATTCTGCTTCACTAATAGTAACTTTTTCCTGGGATACAGTGTCAGATTCTCCAGTTTCAGCCGTAACTTTTGCTACCGCTTTTGATGGCTTTGCTGAACTAGAGTGGCCTGAAGCCGCAACCAAAGGAGCAATTAGTATAAGAACAACAAAATAATTAAGAAATGGTTGTACGCGAAACCATCCTGACAGCAAAAGTGGTTTAAGCATGGGTGGACTCTCCAGAGGGGCGGTTGCTGTGTGAGGAGCAATATTAATCTCAATCAAAAAGCAGGTCTTGATATCAGGTATAACAACAAACTTCAGGATTTAACGAAGATCAAGACACAATTTTTGTAAATTTCCAGATGTTTACTTATATAAAATTTCATAATTCATGCTTTGCTATTCAACCCAAGGGATTTTACTGAAAATTTGCCAACAAAAAAGATAAGCAGATTAACTAGTAAACTACTCCTAAAATGTTTTTTTACGGCTGCCAAAACCAAAAGATAGGCAAAATTGGATTCTGCCCAAAAGTTAATAGAAATATATTTTGGACTACAAACTTGAACAGCCCAAAGGTAGATCATCTATAAACCAAACTGTTAGGGTTAGCGTCACAACAGAATCATGCCAAACTGGCTATCCTGTTTATATTCGCTACAACAGTGCAGACCCCGATAACGGTTTGAGTGAAGCGTTACTTTAAAATGAGGGAAAGCTGACGCACAACATATAATACTCGAAAAACAAGATTACCATCTACCCTAGGGCAGAAATTATTGTTGAAGCTTTCACAATAGCGATAGTGCTATGCTTTATAGCAAAGTAACTACACTTTTCGCCAGATAAACAGGTCTAATATTTCCTCAGAACTATTTGGTAGAAGTAGCCAAGTTGTGAAACTTATTAGCTACAGATGCAGTTAACATCCACTTTTTGGCTATGAAACCCAATTGTAAGTGTATCAAGAAAATTTGGGTTTTGTCATGGGTAATACACTAATTCATGATTGTACACACTTGGGGGTTAACACTTTACTATTGACTATTGATTCTTGACTATCGCCAACTTCATGAAAATCGTATTTTTTGGTACACCCGAATTTGCTGTCCCCACCCTGGAAAAATTATGGCATCACCCAGAATTAGAAGTGTTGGCAGTTGTCACCCAACCAGATAAACGCCGAGAGCGGGGCAATAAATTGACACCTTCACCTGTAAAAGTGGTGGCGACAAATTATCAAATCCCAGTCTGGCAACCCCAGCGAGTCAAAAAAAGTCAGGAAACGTTAACTAAACTCCAGCAACTAGATGCAGATGTGTTTGTGGTAGTTGCCTATGGACAAATTTTGTCACAAAAAATATTAGATATGCCTAAATTGGGCTGTGTGAATGTTCATGGCTCAATTTTGCCTAAATATCGTGGTGCTGCGCCTATTCAATGGTGCTTATACAACGGTGAACCGGAAACTGGGATCACAACCATGTTAATGGATGCAGGGATGGATACTGGGGCGATGCTACTCAAAGCAACTACACCCATTGGTTTATTAGATAATGCCGATGACTTAGCCCGTAGACTCTCTGAAATTGGTGGTGATTTATTAATAGAAACCTTGCTCAAACTCAAAACCCAAGAAATTCAACCAATTCCCCAAGATGATAGCGCAGCCAGCTACGCCTCCTTAATTCAAAAACCAGATTATGCCTTAGATTGGTCAAAGAGTGCAATGCAATTGCATAACCAAATTAGAGGATTCTACCCCAACTGCACAGCTACCTTTCGTAACCAGACCATAAAAATTACAGCTACCCTTCCCCTTGACGCTGCTTACAAAGATGAACTACCACCACAAATGCAAAAAGTCTGGGGAAAATTGCCGGATTTAACTAATATAGCTGGTAATCCAGGGGAGATAGTAAGCATCGCCAAAGGAATTGGCGCAGTTGCCCAAACTGGTGAAGGTTTGTTACTGTTGCGAGAAGTGCAGCTACCTGGCAAACGCCCCCAATCAGGATGGGATTTTGTGAATGGTACGCGCTTAACTCTCAAAGAAGTACTAGGTAATGGTAGTTAGTTACACAGCAGAGAAATTACGAGTGTGATGGGTAAAGCCCCCAAGTATGAGGTACACAACCAATAAGTTTTGTACCTCATACTTCCTTGAGGTGGGGGATATAAGCGAAGAAGCAGGATTTATCCCGCCAGTGGCATATATTTAGCAAGACAGATATTTCTCAAGACTCGTAAAATCGTAATAATTTTTATGACAACTAAATAATAAAATACGAAGAAATACATACAGACTGTCACTAAAAGTTAGAGATAATTGGTATCTAAGAAGACAGAAAATAGCATCTACATCTTCCAAATGGGAAATATACTAAATTTATCACGCTTTTACAAAGCTTGTAATCCTAGCTACACCTTGAATATGGGTGTAACGCTAGATCGACAGTACTATATAGATTTTGCTGATGTGCGTGGATGCAAGATTGTCGAAGAATTACAACGTACCATCAGTCGTATTTCTCCTGACGAGCCGACGTGTCAGTTATTTACAGGTCATATTGGTTGTGGTAAATCAACAGAACTGCAACGTCTCAAAGCAGAACTAGAATTGGCAGGATTTCATGTAGTTTATTTTGAGTCTAGTCAAGACCTAGACATGGCAGATATTGACATCAGTGATATTTTGCTGAGTGTAGCTCGTCAAGTTAGTGTCAGTTTAGAAGCAATTGGTCTGAAACAGAAACCAGGTTACTTTACCAATTTGTTTAGAGAAATAGGGGATTTTTTGCAAACACCCATAGAACTCTCTGGTGAAGCTGAATTTTCCTTGGGTATTGCTAAAATTACTGCTAGAACCAAAGACAGCACTCAGTTACGTAATCAACTCAGACAATATTTAGAACCTCGTACTAATAGTATTCTGCAAGCTATTAATGAAGAGATATTAGATAAAGCAATTGAACAGCTCAAGTTGCGTGGTCAAAAAGGATTAGTAGTCATTGTAGATAACTTAGATCGAGTAGATATGCGTCCCATGGCCTCTGGACGGACGCAACCAGAATATCTCTTTATTGATAGAGGCGAACAGTTACGCCGACTCAAATGTCATGTAGTTTACACTATTCCCCTAGCATTAATTTTCTCTAATGAGTACGAAGCCTTGAAAAATCGCTTGGGTGGGGGTATTGCACCCAAGGTTTTACCAATGGTGCTGGTACGACAAAGAGATGGTAGTGATTATGAACCAGGGATGTTGCTATTGCGTCAGCTGGTGTTAGCCAGAGCCTTTCCAGAATTTCCTTCTGGGGAGAGAGAACAATTTATTACACAGTTATTTGATTCACCAGAAACTTTAGACCGTTTATGTCGCGTCAGTGGCGGACACATACGTAACTTATTAGGTTTACTTTACAGTTGTCTGCAAAGACAAGATCCGCCATTTTCTAGAGACTGCTTAGAAGCTGTAATTAAAGACTACCGTGATGATCTGCTATTAGCCATTGATGAATGTCAGTGGGAGTTGTTATTTGAAGTGGTACAACAGCAGAGTGTTAAAGGAGAATCTGATTACCAAAGTTTGCTCAGAAGTATGTATCTGTTTGAATATCGAGATCCTAGAGGTCGTTGGTTTGGTATTAGTCCAGCATTAGCAGAGACAGAAAAAGTAACTGCCTGGCAAAAACTTAAGTAGTATAGCAGTTCAATTTTATATGTAAATTTACTGGCTTCCATGAGGAAATAGGGAATAGGTAAGAAGCCAGTTTCAGTTCCTACTTAAGTGTTCAAACAAACAAATATAAGTTATGTAAAAAAAGTTTCTAAAAATTGAATATGCAAAATTTAAATTAATCAATCGAAACTTTACTAAAGTTTGAATTTTAATAGATGCTGAATTTGTTAAAACAATGACATCAGCAATTATAAAATGCAAAATTCAAAATCAAGAGAGATTGATAAGATTTGAATATTTGCAAAATCAGCATAAATTGCTATTGCCCATTTTTAATCTTTCTCATTTGGTGAGAGAAATGTAAAAGTTTTCATGAAATTTTTACATTATGTATTGATGATTTCTAGAAATATTTTTTACATTTATGATTATGACACAATGTCAAATAACAACAGCGATCTCTAACAATAATCAACATTCCCTACAAAGATTAATTAGGTCGATTAAGCTGTCTAAAGAACAATTCTCCCTAATTTTAGTACGGTGTAATTATCAGCATCTACGAGAGCAGATGTTGGAAGGACTACGTTCTCAAAGTCAAGACATCAATATTAGAGAAATATTTCTACCACCATCAACTACCACTTTACATACAACAATCTCTTCAGAACTCTTTCTAGATAACCCTGCTGTTGCTACAGATTCCTTACCATCAGCTGTCATGGTTTTTGGTCTAGAATCAGTTATTGCTCTAGATGACTTAATCATTGGCATTAATCAAGCACGAGATATCTATGCAGCTACTTTTCCTTTTCCCCTAATCTTGTGGCTGCAAGATGAAGTAGCATCATCACTGTCTAAGTTGGCACCTGATTTTAAAAGCTGGGCAGCAACTACAATTAAATTTGAAATTGCCAAAGAAGATTTAATTGCATTAATTAGGCAAGAAACTGAATCTTTATTTGCTAAAGTTTTAGAAACAGGTGCTGATAAATTTATATCTAATGCTTCTCTTAATTTAGATCCCAAGTCTCAACACCGTCATGAAATTGAATCGGCTCGTCATGATTTGCTGCGCTTATATAGTATGCAATTAGAGCCTGGACTAGAAGCAAGTTTAGAATTTGTTTTAGGAAGAGATAAATACGCTAATGATCAAATTAATAGTGCTTTAGCTCATTATCAAAAAAGCCTAGCTTTATGGCAGCAAGAGGCAAAACGGCTCAAAGATTTAGGTGCTGTCAAGTGTAATTATTCCTATGAGCTTTGGCAGGCAATGATATCATTTCACCTAGGTTTGTGTTATCGCCGCATGGCAGATTTACACCGAGGTAGTAAAACTAGCTATTGGGAACGTGCTTTGTTATGGTTTGAGCAATGTCTAGAGATATTGACAGAGGCACAAAGAGAAGATTTAGTAGCTAAATTTATTATTTCAGCCTGTGAAATACTACAACGTTTACAAAGGTGGGAGCAATTAAAACTATTAACTCATAAATCTTTAAAATTACATAAAATATATGGCGTTCCAGCCCAAATTGCTCAAGATTACAGCTTTTTAGCTACTGTAGAAATTACAGAATCAAATTGGATCTTAGCTCATGAACTAGCTAATACAACTCTAGCGATCGCAGAAAAGTCTACAGAAATTTCTCCCCATCAAGAAAGTAGATATCTGCTATTATTAGCCAGAACACAGTGGCATTTAGGCAAGCCAGAAGAAGCGATTAGTAACTTAGAATGGGCTAAGGTAGTTTGTGAATTACAGTATGAACCATCACTGTATATAGAAATTTTAGAAGAGCTGCGTTCGCTATATTTTAGCGAACGTCATGACTATGTAGAAGCCTTTAGAATTAAACAAGAAAAAATCCAAATTGAACATCAATATGGCTTCCGAGCTTTTATTGGTGCAAGTCAATTACAACCACAACGTTACAAAATTAACTCATCTTTAGATACGCAGAAAATTGCAAGTATTCCTGATGATGTTGCTCAAGAGATAGGTGCATCTGGAAGACATCAAGATATTAATCGGTTAATCGAAAGAATTACTCGTGCTGACTATAAACTAACAGTAATTCACGGGCCTTCTGGAGTGGGTAAAAGTTCAATTCTTAAAGCAGGTTTAGTACCTACTCTCGTAGACAAAGTCATTGGTGATCGGATTGCTTTACCCATTGTTTTATCTACGTATAGTGATTGGATTTCTGGCTTAGTCATCTCTATACATCAAGCGATCGCTCAAACAGATATATCTACTAAAATTGAATTGAATACTCCTATTAATATTTTGGAGAAACTGCGACTAATTGTTGAAAGAAATTATACTATTATTATGATTTTTGATCAGTTTGAAGAATTTTTCTTTATTAATCATCCTGATCAAAGAATAAATTTTTATAATTTCTTAAGTGAATGTTTGAATATACCTTATGTAAAAACTATTATCTCTTTAAGAGAAGATTATTTACATTATCTGTTGGAGTTTGAAAGGTTCAGTAAAATTAGTAGTGAACCTTTATATGACTTAAGCGTAATTAACCAAAATATTTTAGATAAAGATATTCGCTATTATTTAGGGAATTTCTCTATTGAAGATGCTTTAGGTATTGTATGTAACTTTACACAAAACTCTCATTATGAAATGAGCAGTGAACTAATTAATAAGCTAATACAAGACTTAGCAGGAGAACTAGGAGAAGTTCATCCCATTGAATTGCAAATAGTAGGCGCGCAACTACAAGCCGAGAATATTACTACCTTAGAACAATATAAACTTTGTGGTGGCTCGAAAAAGTTAGT
>JBODRP010000261.1:0-7957 GCA_050633005.1 Trichormus sp.
TATAGTTTTTGCTCTTAATGTCTTAGAGATACTTGTTGTGGTTAGATTGACATATTTTAAACTTGAACGAAATCAATCTTATGGTAGATGTTGATTTTAGATAGTAAAGACAATCCTAGATATATTCATTTTCTGGGATATGTATCTTGATCTCAAAACTAAATTTATTCTATGAAGTCATGTAGGTTTTTATCAATCAGCCGTAGTCAGAGATAACAGACTAAATCTTTGATACCTGAATACATCAGGTTGGAGAAAAGTAAGGTTGGGAACATCCAAGTGATTGTAATTGCATAATTAAATTCTTCACGAAGAGAAGCAATTCATACAATCCAACTCTATAAATATACATAATCAAACCATCATCTCAGAGAAGATATGCAATTTATATGCACTTTTTTCGTCAAATTATCAAAATTAAGGTATGAATAAATTAAGAGTTTGCACCGCTATTTCCTCCAGAGATTTAGATAAAATGAAGTTAAAGCGATTTATGCTTTCATTAACAAACTTTGATCACCAGAGACTAGTTTTTCATGCAGCACGCCAAACACTTCGCAAAGCTGAAATGGCTCGTTTAGCGTTACATGGATGGTTAAATCAACATGATTCAGAATTGGAAAAGTGGAAAAACAAGAAAGCTGATGAAATTGGTATTAGTGTGAGTGAGCTTGAGCAGCAGCTATTAAATAATGCTCACTATCACCCAATTAGGAACAAGGAAGATGAGGAGCTTGAACAAGAAGTTAATCCCGGAGAGGGTGATTCTTGTACCAAATCACCATAAGAAGAACATAGGCGAGAGATGATATTGTGAATGGAAAAATACTGAGGATCACACAAGCACTATTACAACTTATGCAGTTGCACCTAAGTTGCATATCGATTGTAATAGCAGATCAAGCAAGTTAAGATCAGGGAAACTGTCAATTGCATAGGATGAATCAGAATTAGATAAATTAATCTTGAAATGATTAAGCTATTCATAATTTTCTTCGTAATAGCAGTATTTCCCCTAATATCTAATAGTTCAGATTTCACCCTTATAAGAAAATAAATTACCTCGATTTAAGAGTTGACTGTTGCTGGTTGAGTGTTAACAGTTAGCTAGGGCAAAGATTATTTATCGAAATTAGCTGTGTATTAACTTATTTGCCTGATTAATCGAGAAAATCCATCACTAAATCCGGCTAAATTTCAGAAAATAAATAGTGAAGATGAAATCATGATCGCTTCTAGAATTGAAGCTAGATTAGCACAATTGCAAGACGAAGTAAGCAATTGTGAACAGGCTCTGCTCAAGATGATAAAAGTCAAAAAAAATATGGTTAACCATACACCAATAGCCAAAAAAACCATCACTCAGATTCCAGAGAATAATATGACAATTCAACGCTCAAAAACTAATATTGCAATAATTGGTATGGCTTCTATCTTTCCCCAATCCAAGAATTTGCAGGAATATTGGGAAAAGATTATGCAGAAAGTAGATTGCATTACTGATGTTCCGGCATCCCGTTGGAGCATAGAAGATTATTATGATCCCAACCCTAGAACACCTGATAAAACTTACTGCAAACGTGGTGGATTTATTCCCGACATTGATTTTAATCCAATGGAATTTGGATTACCACCTAACACCCTAGAAGTTACAGATATTTCTCAGTTGTTAGCTTTAGTGGTGGCGAAAGCGGCAATGGAAGATGCAGGTTATGGTGATTCATGCCAATTGGATCGTAATATATATGATCAGCTGCGCGATCGCACTGGGGTAGTATTAGGTGTAGCCATAGGCAGACAATTGGCAGTTCCCCTAGGGACAAGATTACAGTATCCAGTCTGGGAAAAAGTCCTCAAAAGTAGTGGCTTATCCGACGCACAAACCCAAACCATCATCGAGAAAATCAAAGCTGCATATGTGCAGTGGGACGAAAACGCCTTTCCGGGAATGCTAGCCAATGTAGTGGCTGGACGCATTGCCAACCGCCTGGATTTAGGGGGAATGAACTGTGTAGTTGATGCCGCCTGTGCGAGTTCTTTAGGTGCTTTAAAAATAGCCATTAGTGAGCTAGTAGAAGGTCGAGCCGACATGATGATTACTGGCGGCGTTGACACCGATAACTCGATTTTGGCTTATATGTGCTTTAGTAAAACCCCTGCGGTTTCCTCTGGAGAAAAGGTCAAACCCTTCGATGCCGAATCTGACGGCATGATGCTGGGTGAAGGTGTGGGGATGTTAGTTCTCAAACGTTTAGAAGATGCTCAAAGAGACAACGACCGCATCTATGCAGTTATCAAAGGTATTGGCACTTCTAGCGATGGTCGTTATAAAAGCATCTATGCACCCCGTTCAGAAGGACAAATCAAAGCCTTACGCCGTGCCTATGAAGATGCAGGAATTTCCCCTGCTAGTGTAGGTTTAATAGAAGCACATGGTACAGGCACAATGGTGGGAGATCCTACCGAATTTGGGTCAATTAAACAATTTTTCGGAGAAAATAATCCTAAAAAACAATATATTGCCCTCGGTAGCGTCAAATCTCAAATTGGGCATACCAAGGCGGCGGCTGGTGCAGCAAGTCTGATTAAAACAGTATTGGCTCTACACCATAAAGTTTTACCCCCGACAATTAACGTCACCAAACCCCATCCTAAACTAGAGATTGATAATTCTGCGTTTTATTTAAATACAGAAACTAGACCTTGGATGAGCAATGATAGCCAACCAAGACGCGCCGGAGTTAGTTCCTTTGGTTTTGGTGGCACAAATTATCATGTTGTTTTAGAAGAATACAAACCAGAAAATCAGCAACCCTACCGTTTACATCAAACTGCCCAACCAATACTGATATCTGCATCTACAGCAGAGCAGTTGTTAGTACGCTGTCAAGAAATTCGCCATCAATGGCAATCTGATACTAGAGAGCGAAATTATAGAGAACTGGTGACAGCCTCTCAATTGGGAGAAATCCCCATTAATAATGCTAGAGTCGGGTTTGTTGCCGATTCTATCACACAAGCTCACCAATTCTTACAAATAGCCATTGATTTACTCAAAAACAAACCCCAAGCTGAATCCTGGGAGCATCCCCAAGGAATTTACTACCGTAAAACTGGGGTGTCTATAGGTAAGGTAGTCGCCTTATTTTCTGGACAAGGTTCACAATACTTAGAAATGGGGCGGGAATTGGCGATTAACTTCCCTTGTCTGCACCAGACTTATGCTCAGATGGATAGTTTGTTATCTCAAGATGGTTTACAACCCATTTCGGAAATTGTGTTCCCTGCGCCTGTATTTGATGCGGCGCAAAAAGCGGCTCAGTTAGAAAGATTACAATTAACTGAATATGCACAACCAGCGATTGGGGCTTTTAGTGTTGGCTTGTACAAGATATTACAACAAGCGGGGTTCAAGCCTGATTTTGTTGCTGGACATAGCTTTGGGGAACTAACAGCATTGTGGGCGGCTGGGGTTTTAAGTGAAGCAGATTATTGTTTTCTTGTCAAGTCTAGGGGGCAAGCAATGGCTGCACCCAAAGATCCCCAATTTGATGCCGGTAGTATGTTAGCGGTGAAAGGGGATGTAGGTGAGATTACAGCCGTTATGAAAAACTTCCCCCAAGTCAGTATTGCTAACTTCAATTCTCATCAACAGGTGGTGTTAGCGGGGACAACAGCTGAAATTGCTGAAATAGCCGAGATTTTGAAAAATCAAGGTTTTTCTACGGTGTTGCTGGGTGTTTCTGCTGCTTTTCACACCCAGTTAGTAGCTCATGCTCAAAAACCCTTCGCTAAAGCCATTGAGACAGTTACCTTCAACCAGCCCCAAATCCCAGTTTATAGTAATCTCACAGCCAAAGCTTATCCCACCAACCCACAGGAAATTCAAAATATTCTCAAAGAACATTTGATGAATCAGGTGTTGTTTCAGAAAGAGATTGAGAATATTTATGCTGAAGGTGGTGATTGCTTTATTGAGTTTGGCCCCCGTAAAGTTCTGACTAACTTAGTCAAAGAGATTTTGAGCGATCGCCCTCATATAGCTGTAGCCTTAAATGGCAATTATACCAAAAATAGCGATCGCACTCTTAAAGAAGCTGTCATCCAGTTGCGCGTGGCTGGGTTAGCTTTGCAAAACATCGACTCTTACCAACTAGAGAGCAAAACCCCAGAAGTCACCACCAACAAAGTTTTAAATGTGCGCTTAAATAGCACTAACTATGTTTCTCCAAAAACCAAACAAGCCTTTGAAAAAGCTCTGCAACAGGAAGTAATAGTCAAATCAGCTGTAAACAATGGTCTTTCTCAGGCTGCCAACTCGGTATCACAAAACCAGGTATTAGTCAACAATGGAGTCAAGATGGCATCTTCTGAAAATGGGCAAGGGGAAAAATTACTAGTTCAGCCTCTGCCACCCACTACAGAAATATCTATGAGTTATCAAAAAATTATCGATAGCTTAGAATACACACTCATAGAATTTAATCGTCATCAACGTAGTGTTTTACAGGTTCATGAACAATCTTTAAAACATCAAATAGAATATACCAAAACGTTCTTCCACCTCATGGAGCAACAGCAAGCGTTGTGGGGAAATGGCAAATTCACCCAAGAACAAGCACAAACACAACAACTCGCAATCTCCAGTTCTGAGCGTAGTATGATGCGGTTTCATGATCATCAAGCTGAAAGCCTCCGCATCCATGAACAATATTTAAACTATCAACAGGAATACACTAACCAATTTTTCCAGTTAATCAATCACAATATTCTTGTATCACCCCTAGATACCCCAGCAATTCCATCTCCCTACAGTGCTGTTGAGCAGCATCCGGTGTTGGTAAAAAACGCATCAACTGCTGTAGCTAGTAACGGTGTGATCACTCAATGTCAACCATTCTCAAATGGTCTTAGTAACGGTAATGGTAATGGTGCAAATCATCAACCAGAAGCAGTTTTAGAGATGATCACACCGATAGAAAATCATTCTGTCACCACAATAGTAGCAGTTCCATCACCAATAGCCATTGATACAGCCATCCTTAGTCAAACTTTGCTCAACGTTGTCAGTGATAAAACTGGCTACCCCGTAGAGATGTTAGATTTAGCGATGGATATGGAAGCAGATTTAGGGATTGATTCCATCAAACGGGTAGAAATTCTGGGAGCATTGCTCGAACTTTACCCTGATTTACCTCAGCCAAATCCTGAAGAACTAGGACAACTGCGGACTCTAGGTCAAATAGTCGAGTATATGGGGACTTTAGTACCAGGAGTTGCAGTAGATCAAGTAGATGTGGCAGTCATATCTGATTCATCTTCCCCTCACCCAGAAGTTGAAGTGACATCTTCCGCATCTGCCATTGACTTAGCTAACCTTAGCCCCACTTTACTGAACATTGTCAGTGATAAAACAGGCTATCCCACTGAAATGTTAGATATGTCGATGGATATTGAGGCGGATTTAGGGATTGATTCCATCAAACGGGTAGAAATTCTGGGAGCATTGTTAGAACTATATCCCGAACTACCCAAACCAAATCCAGAAGAACTAGGACAACTGCGGACACTGGGAGAAATTGTTGCATATATAGAGCAACAGGTGGCAGGGGCGGAAAAAAAAATGCTGTTGCTAGAGACACAACAACATACATCATCTCCACCCCAATCGCCTGAAATCAAGGAATCGCCATCTTTAATTCATCGTCATCCCGTTAAACTGAAGTTTCTTCCTGAACCAGATGTTTTAGAATGTGCCTTACCTGAGCAACATATCCTTTTGTTAACCGATGATGGTTCATTGACAACAGAAAAATTAGCTGAGACTCTTTGTCAACGTGGTTGGAAAACCGTTGTATTAAGCTTTCCTCAAACGGTGATAGATAAACTGTCTCCTTTACCAACAGGAATTAATCGCGTAGTATTGACAGACTGGAGTGAGGAACATCTGCAAAAACAGTTAGATGCGATCGCAAATAATTATGGTCAAATTGGTGGATTTATCCACTTAAATCCAGCCAATCACACACAAATAAGCGGTGTCCATTACTTAGAATCCGAAAAAACCCTCCTTCGCCATATCTTCCTCATCGCCAAACATCTCAAACAACCCTTAAATCAAGCCGCACTCTTAGGACGTAGTTGTTTCCTCACCATTACTCGCCTCGATGGAGAATTAGGATTCAAACAAAACACTAACTTTGGTGCAATTAGTGGCGGTTTATTCGGACTCACTAAAACTATCAATCAGGAATGGGAATCTGTATTTTGTCGAGCCATAGACATCAGTCCTGATTTAGACGAACAAACATCAGTAAACCACATCCTAGCAGAACTTTACGACCCCAATAGATTAATTGTAGAAGTCGGATATAGCGCACAGGGAAGAGTAACTTTGGTTTGTTGAACAAATGGGGCATTGGGCAGAAAAATTCAAAATTCAAAATTCAAAATTCAAAATTTAAGAATTTTTCTCCCCTTGTCTCCCTTGTCCCCCTTGTCTCCCTGCTCCCCCTGCTCCCCCTGCTCCCCCTGCTCCCCCTGCCCCCTGCCCCCTACTCCCCTACCTATCCATAAGGAGAGAACAATGATTGATCACACGTCTGTATTCCTTGTCAGTGGTGGTGCAAAAGGGATAACGGCTGAATGCGTTATCAAATTAGCACAGCGTTATCAATGTAAATTTATTCTACTTGGTCGTTCTAGCCCTGAACCTCAACCTGTATGGGCGGAGGGTTGCCAGAGTGAGGCGGAATTGAAAAAGCGGATTATGGAGT
Organism: Trichormus sp.; assembly: GCA_050633005.1. Classification (GTDB taxonomy): domain Bacteria; phylum Cyanobacteriota; class Cyanobacteriia; order Cyanobacteriales; family Nostocaceae; genus Trichormus. Next base: position 6,777 of record JBODRP010000261.1, read on the forward strand.
ATTTCCAAGCCCAAGGAGAAAAGCCGACACCTGTAATGGTGCAGAAAAAGTTTCAGGAAATTTCTTCTCAGCGAGCCATTGCTAAAACCCTCAAAGCGATCGCAGACAGTGGTGCAAAAGCCGAGTATTTGAGCGTCGATGTCACCGATGCGATCGCCTTATCAGAACAGTTAACTGCTGCGGTTGAGCGTATAGGTGCGGTGACAGGCATTATTCATGGGGCTGGAAATCTTGCAGATAAGCGGATTGAGAAAAAAACCATTCAGGATTTTGAAACCGTTTACGCTGCCAAAGTCAAAGGTTTAGCCAATTTACTGCGATGTGTACCACCTAATCAACTGCGTCATTTAGTGCTGTTTTCTTCTGTGGTGGGTTTCTATGGCAATGTAGGACAAGCTGATTATGCGATCGCTAATGAAATTCTCAACAAATCAGCCCATCTTGTCAAACTCAACCATCCCGATTGTCATGTGGTTGCTATTAATTGGGGGCCTTGGGACAGTGGAATGGTATCCCCAGAGTTAAAGAAAGCCTTTGCTGAACGCAATATTCACACAATCCCCCTTGACATTGGCACACAAATGCTAGTTGATGAACTCGCGTCCACAAACCACAACACTGTACAAGTAGTCATTGGTAGCCCTCTGACTTACACACCAAAAACCTTAGATCCTCAATTAAAAACCTACCGTATCCACCGACAGTTAACATTAACAGCAAATCCGTTTTTACAAGATCATGTAATTGTCGGTAATCCAGTTTTACCAGCAACCTGTGCTTTCTCTTGGATTGCTAGTAGCTGTGAGCAACTATATCCAGGCTATCAATTTTTTAATTGTCGCAATTTTAAAGTTTTGAAAGGAATTATATTTGATGGACAACAACCGAATCAATACATTTTAGACTTGGAAGAAATTAATAAATCTGACTCCAATGAAATTGAGTTTAAAGCTAGAATTTGGAGTGACAATTGTGGTAAAATTCGTTATCATTTCAGTGCTGATATCCAACTCAAGGGAAAAATTCCAGTAGCTCCTATTTATGAATTTTTTAACCGAGAGCAAACCCAGCAACATCCACATAAATCTTTTTATCAAACTGACTCATCAAGTTTATTTCATGGTTCTGCTTTTCAGGGTATAAAAAAGGTTTTCAATATTACCCATCAAAAGATAACCATA
>JBODRP010000262.1:0-7948 GCA_050633005.1 Trichormus sp.
TCAGCCCGTAGCAACAGTTTAGAATCCCCGTGTCTTTAGACCGGGGAGAGGTCAACGATTATCTACTGTAATGCCACCTTTATCATCAATCAATGAAAAAACGGATTCTTGGTGTAACAGTAGGTTTGTTTGTTTTCATGTTGGCGATAGTTCTGCTGCTAGGACAGTTAAATATTGTTGTAGCAGCACCTAATTCAGCAGTTTATGACAAAGCCAAGAAAGCACAAAGCGATTTTCTAGCCAAGTTGGAAACCATAGTCAACATCGACTCTGGTACAGGTTATGAACCAGGATTAACAAAGGTTGAAGATATTGTAATTGAGCATCTGAAATCTATAGGTGCAGAAGTTCAAACCATAAATGCTACTCCTAGTAAGGGAAGGAATATCTTAGCCACCATCAAAGGAACTGGCAAAGGTAAGATTCTCCTGCTTGCCCACACCGACACGGTATTTGAGGAAGGAACAGCCGCTAAACGTCCATTCAAAATTGTAGGTGGCAAAGCCTACGGCCCAGGAGTAATGGATGATAAAGGGGGAATTATTTTAGGTTTCGAGGCACTAAAAATTTTGCAAGAATTGAAACCTAAGAACTTTGAAAAGATTACCTTTTTAATTAATCCTGATGAAGAAAAAGGATCATTTGGTTCACGGGAATTAATCAAAGAAACTGCTAAAAAACATGATGTGGCTTTGGTGTTAGAATTTGGTTCGCCTGAAGATAAAGTTACTTCATGGCGCAAGGGCATTGGTTACTACGGATTTGAAGTCCAAGGTAGGTCTGCCCATGCCGGGGCTGAACCAGAAAAAGGCTGTAATGCACTCCTAGAAGCAGCCCACCAAACTCTACAACTGAGTAAACTGGGTGATGCCAGCAAACAAACCAGCGTTAATTTTACTGTTTTTGAGGCAGGCGATCGCCGAAATACAATTCCAGATTCTGCGAAAGTTCAGGCTGATGTGCGGGTACTCGAAGCCCAAGAATATATCCGCCTGGAACGGGATTTTACTCGCTTATCAAAAAGCAAACTCTTACCCTGCACAGAAATCAAGGTGATTTCAGACCGAGGTCGTCCACCCTTTCCACCCAATCCCAAAACCGATGCCTTAGTGAAAAAAGCACAAGCTATTTATCAAACAATAGGTTTTAAACTAGGTGTAGAGGGCAGTGGCGGCGGTACTGATGGTAACTATGCAGCCTCCGTTGGTACAACAACACTGGATGCACTTGGGCCTGTAGGTGGCGGCGCACATAGTCCAGATGAATATATTGATTTAGACCGCATCACACCGCGAATTTACTTATTAACCAAGCTCATCCTAGATTTAGGATGTTGAAGCTGACAATCTCACGGAATGCTGAAAACATGACTAACGCAAGTTTCACAATTGATGGTTGGTGCGTGAACCTATCAATCTCTTGACATACTCCCCTTGTTGAAACAAAGGGGATTTAAACTCTCTTATCGGTAATTTGTAAATTGTAAAGCCACAGGATAATCTTCTTGCTTTAACCGTTGTATAACAGTTTGCAAATCATCTTTAGCTTTAGCAGAAACTCTGACAGCATCACCTTGAATTGATGCTTGGACTTTTTTAAATTCATCTCGAATTAATTTGGATATTTGTTTAGCGATATCCTGGCTGATGCCTTTTTTCAAGGTGATTTCTTGACGCACACGATTACCACTGGCGGATTCTATTTTGCCAAACTCAAATATTTTTTGAGAAAGATTCCGCTTGGCAGCTTTTTCACGCAAAATATTATGAACAGACTCTAGAGTAAACTCGCTATCAGTGCCGATAGTAATCTTTTCTTCACCCAACTCAACAGTAGTTTGGGTATCCTTGAGGTCATAACGACTTTTAAGTTCTCGCACGACTTGATCAACAGCATTTACCAATTCTTGCCGATCAAAATCACTCACAATGTCAAAGGAATAAGTAGAAGCCATAAATAACAAATGTCGAACTTGAAATGTTGGACTGGAGATTAATTAATTCAAAATTAGGATCTTCTGGTGATTGGGAATTAGTTATAGATTCAGAGAATCATGATTTTTTACCATGACGGCAGTTGCTCCACTTGGGGAGACCCCAAGACCGCACTGCCTCCCCAATGCCCAATACCCTCTGCCCTAATTAACCTTGAGCTTTCATGATACTCAGTACAACGAGAGTAATAGAGCTAAGACTGCCAATGCCAAACATCAGCGATCGCAATAGAGGTATATTCAAAATATAAAATATCGAAAATAGCAGCCGAGCCACAACAAAGGCGATCGCAGCCCATACTGCTATCACAGAATCTACACCAGTTACATAAGCCATTAATGCCGCCGCCGCAAACACCATAAATGTTTCAAAAGAATTTTGGTGCGCCCAAGTGGCTCTTTGGGCGTAGGGTGGCAATTTATCAAAAATAGCGCGAGGGGCAGAATAATCAAACCCAGATCGCGCCCTAGCATAAGCGACAACTAAAAATGGCACGTAAATTAACACCGCAGCTGCGGCGATCGCATACAACAAAATAATCATTCGCTCTCTATTCCATAGTCATTCGTCTATAGTTCATAGTCATACCAGTTCCACAAAATCATGAGACAAATCCAAAACCAGAAACCCTTATCCAATATGGATTTCTTAATTTTGAATTTTGAATTTTGAATTGGTATCAGTCATTAGCTCGACTGTGGACTGTTGACTGCTGACTAATCAAAGTAGAAAAGTGTCACCACCTTTCTTTGTTCTTCAGCATCTCCACAAGTTTGGAGCAGAGTGCGACTGTCATGAAATGCGAAGCAAATCAGCTGCTGGCAACGGGAGACAATCTCTTTGTTACAGATGTAACTAGCTTCAGCCAAGGACAAGTTATCATTACTAGGATTTTCTACTAAGTGCATAACCTGCTCTAATTGCTGGCGAGATTCATAGGGTTGACGTTCTAAGCTTTGAGGTAAAATTACCGTCAGCAAATTTGGATCAGCCCGCATTGCACCCTTAATAGCGGCTGAATTTGTACCCGCAGCACCGGATGTAATGACTCGATTGCCTGATAAAACTAAGGCATAAGTCATCATTTCAATCAGATTTTGATGGGTAATTGGCACATGACGCGACCCCAACAAGGCGATTCTTTTAGAACCTGTTTGCTGGATTGTCGCCAGTTCTTGCGCCAACGTATCGAGGTTAATAAGGTCTGTTGACTGGCTCAAAGACGGAGGTGATCAGATTAAACAACCCAGCTATTTTACCAAACACCGTGTAAATCGGCAGCGAACTTCAGTTACATACTACTAAGTTTTTTTACAAATATTGGAGCAGAAAGCCCACCAGTAGCAGTCTGAAAATTTTTTGGATTTTCAGACTGCTACGTCCTTAAGGGGTGGGAGGGGCAGTTTCCTCTCTACGAGACACTACGCAAACAAGTCGGGAAACCATGCACGGCAGTTCCTTCTGGGGTAAACCCCCTGTTCTGCGGACTGCCTCACCACGGAACTGCCCTTATGAATGCGTTGCGGCTGTCTTCCGCCGTCTTAGTCCTCTAACGTGTTTATGTGATATCTTGATTATAGTGGTCAGGGTATTCAACCACTCAAAAAACCCAGAGCCGAAAGGCAACCCTTCTCTACGAGACGCTACGCGAAGGGGAAGGCTTCTCTACGAGACGCTACCGCGAACGCCAACAAGCACCAAGTACCAGAAAACCAAAGTTTTGGTCGAAAGTTTTGGTCGAAACAGTACGGTAGGGCATACCGGATCTGGCCTCTGTAATGGAGCAAAAGCTTGCGGACAGACCCACCTCTGGCATAATTGGGCGACTAATTATGGTAAGTGGACTGAATGAAACAAGAATCCCATCGGCTTTTAGCCGTGGGAGTGTCAAAATCTGGAGATTGGGAAGAAGCAGGGGGCAGGGGGCAAGGGGGCAGGGGGTAAGTAATTGATGATGCTATTGGGATTAGACCGTTGCAGGTGTTAAACCTAACTTAGACAGTAGACGGTTAATGTCAAAATCCTCAGACATCAATTGGCGGATGCAGTGAACTTTGATAGGTTCATGAACCCGCACTTGACCAAAGGTGTGATCAACGATTTCTACAGTGGTGAGGGTGTCTAAGTCAACTGACAAAATCGGGATTTCTAATTCTTCAGCCCGACTGAGAATAAATTGCGGTGGTGGTAGTTGTCCGGTGAGTATCAGACATTGGGTGGAAGTTTCTAAGGCGGCTTGTTGAATTTCTACACGATCGCCTCCTGTGACTACTGCCATATTACGCCGCTTACGGAAATATTTCACTGCCGCATTCACATTCATCGCCCCAATCGCTAAACTCTCCACCATTAAATCTAAGCGATCGCTGCGACACAAAACTTCGGCTTTGAGTTGTTTGACTAGTTCACCCACGCTGACACTACGCAGTAAATCGTTTTTGGGCAGCATTCCCATTACAGGAATCCCCTGTTGTTCTAAAAATGGGCGCATGACATTGTTGACTGTCTCTAGCTCCCCTGGGGGGATGTCGTTGATGACTACTCCGATTAAGCGATCGTCTAAACGCTCCTTAGCAGATAATATTGACTCTACAGACAGTAGTGAATTGTAGCGACTTACTAGCATGACACTAGCATTTAAGACCTCAGCCACCTGGAGCAAAGATAAATCGAACAGATAACCTTCTGTCAAATTCCCAGGGCCTTCTAGCAGCACTAAATCCCCTCTCGGAATTTGTAAATACTGCTCTACTAAGGACTGACGATAATCGGTTTTGTCTTCGCCCTGTAAGCGTTTCTGCACACTGTCTGCATTTAAAGCCAGCATTGTCGGTACAATGCGGTTTGCCGATAAATTGAGACTAAGAGCAATAAACTGGACATCTTCGTCAACTACAGTGCCATCAGAGGTACTTAAACAATTGCCCAGAGGTTTACCATAGGCGATATCCAATCCTTTTTGCTGCAACTGATGAGACAAACCCAGGATTGTGGCCGACTTACCACTGTAAGTTTCGGTTGAGCCAATCAGCAAATATTTAGCAGATTTTGGCACACATGCACTCCTAATTTCAAAAGGAAGTAAAACCCAGCCAGGTGTTTATTAATTTTAATTGGTTCTGGCAGAATCATTTTAGCGATCGCAAAATATAATTTCCCTAAAAATTCTTTCTGAAAGTAAATTTTCGTGCTTTTATAGTCATACATTTTTACTATGACGCTACTATATTTTTAGTATTTATTAAGATATAAATTTTAGATTAAATTTGTTCTTGACAAACAAAAACTAGGTTGTCAGGATGTTTTCATGGTAACTTAACCCTGACAACCTGCAAGCTGTAATCAACTCAATTATTCATCAACACGCAGTAGCTTACGGTAAAAAGATTGTGAAAAATCAGTTACTTTATAGCGTTTATAATTTTCCATAAGTTCAATTAAAAAGCTAATAAATTCAAAACTAGCCATCATCACTTCATAACTCAACTCCGCATTGCCATCAAACTGCATCCGGCAACGGGTTAAATCAGAAGGTAGGGTAGCCACATTCCAAGAAGCGACAAAAGGAACATTTTCACCAGCTTCTATTTTACGGTGTCCTTCTAAAATGCCTTTTTGATAAAGTCCGATTGCATAGGGTAAAAAATTCCGCTTCGCCGCACCTTGAATGTAAGGCATATAAACGTTTGCTTGTTGGGCATTAACAGGCTGGAGTTGCTCAATAGACATTGTTGAATCTTCCTCAACATTAGTTGACAACTAGGGATATTAGTGGCTCTCCATGAAGTATTCCCAAAAAATTGGCGTTGCACACAGTTAGGGGAGGGGTGTAGGGGTGTAGGGGTGTAAGGGTGTAGGGGTGTAAGGGAAGAAAGAATTTATTTTGTTCTTTCCCCTATACCCCTATACCCCCATACCCCTATACCCCTAATCATGATAGTCATCACAAAAGTTACTGCTAAGAAATATTAAAATTTCAGTTACAATAAGGCTGCATTAGCTTTTAGGGAAGCTGGGCGCAATAATGCTGCAAATTGCTGCCGTCTGGGAGTAAATGCGGTTATTGCAATTTCTGCCAACAATAAGCTGTTGCTACTTTGCTGTGACTTAGCCCTAGTCAAAGTTCCGGTTAAGGAACAAGTCTATTGTGTTGTGAGTGATCAGTATTACTTATACTATTTGCGCTCTCAAATCATGGGTAAACATCAACAAAGTTAGCTAACACAGTTTAGCGTTACCTGATTCCCAGCTTCTTTTCAGGTGTAGACAAATACTGGTTTTTGAATCAAGTAACTTATGCCAGCAAATTCCTGGCCCGATAACGATTCCTACAAAGAACTTGATCCACTTAACTCCCTGTTGTCTGACCTATCAGTAACTGAGGAGTCAGTGGTAGAAACGCGGGATTTGTCTTTACCATCCCGGTTTCAAGGGCGTAGGGGTAAAGCCGCTCTAGTCTTAACCATAGTCTGGAGTAGCACCATCGCCTTACATTTAGCTTCCTGGGGTTCTATCTTTGTCCTGGGGTTGACTACCATCCTTGGTATTCACGCTTTGGTCATAGTATTTACTAAACCCCGTCGGTATCAAAAAGAAATTCAGGGTGAATTGCCTTTTGTTTCTGTGCTGGTAGCGGCCAAAAATGAGGAGGCTGTAATTGGTAAATTAGTCAAAAATCTTTGTAATCTGGAATACCCCAACGGGCAATACGAAGTTTGGATAATTGACGATCACAGTACCGATAAAACACCCCATGTGTTAGCGGAACTAGCTCAGGAGTACAGTCAACTCAGAATACTTAGACGTTCTGCTCAAGCAGTTGGCGGTAAATCCGGGGCTTTAAATCAAGTTCTGCCCTTGACAAAAGGGGAAATTATTGCTGTGTTTGATGCCGATGCTCAAGTTGCATCAGATTTATTACTTCAAGTAGTACCTTTGTTCCAACGGGAAAAGGTGGGGGCGGTGCAAGTGCGAAAAGCGATCGCCAACGCTAAAGAGAACTTTTGGACAAAGGGACAAATGGCCGAAATGGCTCTAGATACTTGGTTTCAACAGCAGCGCGCCGGGTTGGGTGGAATTGGCGAACTGCGAGGTAATGGCCAATTCGTGCGGCGTACAGCCTTAGAAGGCTTTGGCGGATGGAATGAAGAAACCATCACCGATGATTTGGATATGACTTTCCGCCTGCACTTAGATAACTGGGATATTGAGTGCGTATTTTACCCAGCCGTGCAGGAAGAAGGGGTGACAAATGCAGTTGCACTCTGGCATCAGCGCAACCGTTGGGCTGAGGGTGGCTATCAACGCTTTTTGGATTATTGGGATTTAATCCTGAAAAATCGCATGGGTACGCGCAAAACCTGGGATTTGCTGATGTTCATGTTCAGTATGTACATTTTGCCCACAGCAGCCGTCCCAGATTTATTGATGTCAGTTACCCGTCATCGCCTACCAATTTTAGGCCCGGTAACAGGCTTATCAATCACAATGTCAGTTGTGGGTATGTATGCTGGCTTGAGGCGGATACGCCAAGAGCAAAAATTCAATGTTTATACACCCTTTGTATTGCTGCTTCAGACAGTGCGCGGAACTTTGTATATGCTGCACTGGCTAGTAGTAATGAGCAGTACCACAGCGCGGATGTCCGTTAGGCCAAAGCGTCTGAAATGGGTGAAAACAGTGCATACAGGCAGTAGCCATTAAATCAGTTCGCAATTCGCAATTGAACCTGTTAAATCCTGTGTAAAATGCAAAACTCAAAAATTATGATTTTGAATTTTGTATTTTTTGATTTTTTTTAGTAATGACTGCTCATTTCTGTTTTTAAAAGTCGGAGAACCCCAAATTATTTAAATAATTTGGGGTTCTATTTTTTTGTGTAATTCTAGATTAAATATTTGTCGCAATTTTGAAGAAGTTCTCTGGTTGTTCTAGGCATTTAGGATAAACCAAAG
>JBODRP010000263.1:0-7912 GCA_050633005.1 Trichormus sp.
CGTCTAGTACGTCAAACCACCCTCTACTGGGGGCGCGTCCTACTGCGATGGTCATGAGAACAAATCTCCAAATCTTTATAATTACGGTTTTTGATGTAGATGAGCATGATGGAGCTATCTACATACAGAAATGTTACTAGGTTGTCAATCTAGTTTACAATTTTTTACTGACTCTAATAATTCTAGGTGCAAATTGCTAATTTTTCCAGGGGTTGTGGAAAATAATTTTATTTTTGATACATAAAATTGTGACTGACCTAAAAGGAGAGAGGTCATCAAACTTTCAAGAAACAGGGGTGTAAGGGTGTAGGGGTATAGGGGTATAGGGGTATAGGGGTATAGGGGTATAGGGGTATAGGGGTATAGGGGAAGAAATAAAGTGTTTCTTTGATTCATAGCGGGTGGTGTGCCGCCAGTGCGGCTGCTCGTAAGAAATAAGGGAGGGAGGGGGCAGGGGGAAACTCACAAGTGTAGGTTTTTTGCCAAGCATTGAGTAATGACTCTCAGACTAACGAAAGAATCATCGTTTTACTAACCCCTACACCCCTACACCCCAAAACCAAGGTTTTTGGTACACACCGTAAAAAACCTACACCTGTCAGGCAGGGGGAAAGAGGATTTTACTTGTTTCTTTCACCCTTTCGGCAGGTGCGCCTCCGTTGGAGACTGACGATGATCCCCCTAACCCCATTCTTATGACGCTAAAATGAGTCCTACAGTTATATGTAGTTACTGCTAAATGTTTACCATTGACTTAACCATCAGAAATACTGCTTTTCCTGCATCAGTACAACGGAAGACAGCAGAAGATGCTGAAGCTGTGTATCAGCTAATTTTGGCGGCTATGCGTTCTGGAAATCCCGACATTGTAGAACTTAAGTGTGAAGGCAAGACAGAGAAAAAAATCGCTGTTCGTGCTAGTGAAATAACCGGAGTCCAGATTACTGAAAAAGATGGTGTCAGCACCAGTAGCGGCAGGCCACCGGGATTTTTTGCTCTAGCTGGTGAGTAAGGGATTTTCAGTCCAAAAATATGCCCAATGTAGGATGCGTAACGGTTGCTCATACTGACGCATCCTCAAAACTTCTAAATTAAAAAAGGGTTTCAGACTCAGGAGTGTTTGATGACGGCCGCAGGCATTGTAGTTAAAGATTTAAAGTTTAGTTGGCCTAATGGACAAACAGCGATTCAATCTTGCTCTTTGGAAGTACCCAAAGGTGAATTTTGGATGTTGTTGGGTACAAATGGCAGTGGCAAATCTACATTACTCCGTTTGCTGGCGGGACTTTTAGCTCCTGAGTCTGGAGAAATTGGGGTTTTGCATCCTGTTGGCTTTGTCTTTCAAAATCCTGACCATCAACTAGTGATGCCAACTGTGGGTGCAGATGTGGCTTTTGGTTTGGTAGAAGAAAAACTACCAAATAAGATGGTGAGAGCTAGGGTACAAGAAGCATTGGGAGCAGTTAACTTAAGTGCTTTTCAACTACGCCCAATTTATGCACTCAGTGGGGGACAAAAACAACGGGTAGCTATAGCGGGTGCGATCGCTCGTCACTGTGAAGTCTTATTATTAGATGAACCCACTGCTTTACTAGATCCTGATAGTCAATTGGATTTAGTGGCTAGTGTCCGCAAACTTGTTAAAAGTAGGGGTATCACTGCTTTATGGGTGACACACAGGTTAGATGAGTTGAATTATTCTGATGGTGCTTTTCTACTAGAAAAAGGGCAACTCATAGATAGTGGTGAACCTCAGCGTCTCAAACAACGGTTAATGGCGTAAATTCAGTGAATAGTTATTTGATAACTGTTCACTCTCTTGTCTCTCCCAGTCCCCAGTCCCTATTCATCAATAATTTCTCACAACAGCGACGCACCCGAAAAAACCCGTCGCTGTTCTTGTTCAGAGGGTTTTTGACCGAAGCTTTGCAATTAAATCACATTATTTTGTTGTTTGTAACATAGTGTTACAGGAGATGCTTCTATTACTATAAAAGTTATGAATGGATCTTGTTAACCTAGAAAATTGTGATTAAAAACCATGCCCCGTTCCCTTTCCCCAGCCGTCTTGTTAGTAGACGGCTACAACATAATTGGCTCTTGGCATTGTCTGAAAAAAACCCGTGATACTGTTGGACTAGAGGCGGCACGCTGGGAACTTGTAGAAGCAATGACAAGTTACAGCGCGTTTCAAGGATATGAGACTCAAATAGTGTTTGACGCTCATTATCAAAACACCTCTAGCAATAAGGAAATTATCACTGAATTTTTATCAGTTCATTACACTGATTTTGGGCAAACAGCAGACTCGTATATCGAAAAAACCTGTGCATCTTTGCGCCCTCAATTCTCTCAATCTCGGATTTCTCGCATCATTGTTGCTACCTCAGACCGCGCACAGCAGTTAACAGTACAGGGGTATGGGGCTGAATGGTTATCAGCAATGCAATTGTGTGGGGAAGTACAAACTACGATTTGTCGGGTAAAACAAAGATCGAAAGCACGCACCCAATCTAAGAGCAGGTTTTTAGCTAGTAGTATTGATCCTCAAGCTAGGCAAAAGCTGGCTCAATTGCGAATGGGATTATGAACTAGATAGGTTGATTTCCAAAGCTCTAGTCTTGTCCTAGAGATGGTTTTAGCTGCCAAAAATTTTTAACTTCAGCATCTTCCAAAAATTTTTCTGCAACTACTTGCCATATCTGAAAAACTACGTTAATATTATAAATCGTGAGAGCAATCATTCCTCAGTAGCTCAGCGGTAGAGCGATCGACTGTTAATCGATTGGTCGCTGGTTCGAATCCAGCCTGGGGAGTTTAAAAAATTCTGATAGTGAATGTAAATTTTTGTGAATCGTGCCTGTGAGTTGGCTACTATTCTATTTGATGTTAGGAAATAGTCAGTTTTTCTCAAAGTGCGATCGCTAAACAGGATGATATTGCCCTGGGTGGGATTATACACTGTATAAACTCAAGGGCATCATGTCTCGTAGACATTCTTAATGGTGCTAACGACTTTGTTGTGCAAATAAAGGACGCACAATTAAATATCCAGCCCCAAAAGCTGTCAACATAATCACTATAATACTGATGGCTAACCACCAACCATTGATTTCTTTGGGTTCAGACTTGGAGGTAGGATAGTAACCCACTTCTTGTTCTTCAATCAAGATTGTTTCTGGTATGGGAGGATTGATTTCTACTACAGGTACAGCGAAATCAGAGTATTGGCTTTTGCTTTTGGGTGCTTCAGGTACAACAGGTTGGCGTGAACGAGTAGCTTGTGGCCGTGGTTTAGCTTGTGGAGACTGATTATTAGAGATATTCTTTGCTTCCGAGTCAGAATTGGGAGTAGCAGTAGAATTTGGTGTGGCTCGGTAATCTACTAATTTTTGCAAATGTATAAAAGACTTAACCACTTGAGTAATTTCATGGCGCAGGAGTTGATTTTCTTGCGCTAATTGTTGGTTTTTAGCAGTCAGCGCATCCAATTGGGACTGTGTGGCTTTTAGTTCTGCTGCTAATTCCCGATATACGTATAGTGGTACAGAGGTGGGATGAGTGGGAGATGTTGTTTTGGCTGGGTTGCTGTGAACAGAACCTGTGGTTGTTCGCATTGCTTGCTTGGTATCAAAGTAAGGTGAATTTAAAGTATGAGCCATACTATCAAAAGATAGTCAGCTAGGAAACTAGGCGAAGATATATGTAAGAAGTTAGGCACTGATGCAGAAAATAAAACCAATTGGTAATGGACTAACGTCCGTCTATGTTGGCATAGCCTCTCTTAGAGAAGATCGCAATTTGTAATAAATCCTAATTGGATAACAAAGGAAAGAAGTGTCCTAGGGGGCCTTGTCCTTTGCCTATATCTAAGGCATGAGTGAGTGCATTAGTAACATATTTTTTGGCTTGTTGTACAGATTGCCATAAATCTTCACCTTTGGCTAGATGAGCAGCGATCGCAGCTGATAAAGTACAACCTGTACCGTGAGTATTGGGAGTATCTACTTGCTGTATAGTTAAAGTTTCTAAGTTTTGTCCATCAAACCAAATATCAACACCACGGGCATTTCCTGGCATTCCTCCGCCCTTAACTAAAACAGTTTTGGCCTTGCAAGTATGATGAATTACTTGGGCGGCTGCTCTCATATCATCGAGAGAATTTACCTGTAAGCCGCTTAAAATCTGAGCTTCGTAACGATTAGGTGTCACAATAGCTGCTTTGGGTATTAATTGTTGGCGGAGTACATTCACAGCATCATCATCAATTAATTGCGCCCCTGTGCGTGATACCATCACTGGATCAACGACTAAGTTATGAATTTCTAAAGCCTCTATTTGTTGGGCAACAGCCGTAATAATTTCGTGGTTGAGTAACATCCCTGTTTTGGCAGCTTGTACACCAATATCCTCAACTACTGCTTGTATTTGAGCGATAACAGCCTCTGGTGGCATGGCATCAACTCGCATCACCCCTAGAGTATTTTGAGCGGTAATACAAGTTACAGCACTAGTACCGTGAACACAATGGAAAGCAAAAGTGCGTAAATCAGCTTGAATACCCGCACCGCCACCACTATCTGAACCAGCAATAGTTAATGCAACTGGGATGTTTGATTTTGTTTGAATATTCATAAGCACAATTTTAACTAAATATTAATTATGAACTGCCTACACAAGAAAATATGAAAAAGTCCTTCCCTTACACCCCTACACCCCTACACCCCTACACCCCTTTTTTAACCTAGAGTCAAAAGTTAAGTAATGAAAATTTCGGTGAATAATTACTATGAGTCAGTAGAATAACTGGCATAGCGATCGCATAACTATACTTTAATCAAAAGATGATTGAGGTATCTACCGAACTGTAGCTTATGTCATCACCCTTCGAGCATCCCCCTAAAATTGAGTTAAAAATATCCTCTAACCACCCTGAGTTATTAACAGGTTTGGATATATGGTTGAGCTTGGGTTTAATTTCGGATATCCAAGTTAGGCAAGTATGCCGACAATATCTTTCCTGTCGTGTGGAGTTACAACCAGTAATTGAGCCTGAATTACAGCAAGTAACTGCATCTCCTAAAAGATTAGAACAACCATTAATTGCTTACCTCCCGGAAGCACCAAAACAACCAACACGCCCCAATATTGTCAACCAAATGTTGCAATCTTTGGGAGCAGAATTAAGTGTGCGGTGGCTGCTGTTTTTGGGTGTGTTTTTAGTCGTACTATCTTCTGGAGTATTGGCGGCTAGTCAGTGGGAGAGATTTCCGGCGGCGGGACAGTATGGGGTATTATTTGCTTATACTTTGAGTTTTTGGGGTTTGAGTTTTTGGGCTGGTAAACAAAATAACCTGAGATTGACAGCACAGACATTGTTAATTGTGACACTGTTGTTAGTGCCGATTAACTTTTGGGCAATGGATAGCTTTGGTTTGTGGCGTAATCCTCTGGATTGGTTGACGGTGGCGATCGCAGTTCCTATATTAACGGTAATTACTGTTGTATTATGTAAAAATCGTACATTAATCACGGGTGCAACCAGAGGGAATTTACCTCTAGTCAATATTTTGGGATTAATTTATTTGCATTGGGGTTGGCAATTACCGTTATTTCCCCTGATAGCGATTTATGTGGCAATGGTAGGGACAACTATCTTGACGCTGTATCAGCATCGCCGCCAGCCACCGACACCCCGAACTAATGGTGAGGAACAACCACAGGGATTAGGAATTAATTTATATGCGACTGTAATTATTTATGCTTTATTACTCCTCCTAGGACGAGGCATATTTGTTGCTAGGGTGGATGTGACACAATTAGGTTTAGCAATTGGGATTTGTGGGTGGTTAGGAACTTGGTTGGCACGGCAAGGCGGCAGGGGAGAGAGTGAAAATGATGCGCCTGCACTGCAATTAGATGTAATTTGGGCAAAAATTGGGGAAATATTGCTGTTTTTGGGCTGGTTGGTAGCGGTGTTTAATCATCCAGCGCAAGCTATAGCGGTGAGTGGACTGGCTTTGTGGGTGGTAACAGTCCGATTGCAGAGATATAGTTGGCAATTTGATTTATTTTTATTGTTTGTCATTGGTTTACAGGGGATTTGGTTGGGTTGGCGGTTAGTTCCCCCTGGGTTACAGCAATTGGCTATCACTGTGGGAACACAACTGACACAGTCGCAAAATGAACCTTCGGCTTTGTTGAGTCTGGTGTTATTTCCTTACCTTGTATTGATGGTGGTGGTAACGGAGAGTTTATACGCAGTTGAGAAACGAGAATTAGCGAAATTTGGTGATGTTCTTACCCTGTTATTTGGGACTTGTTTAACTACGATCGCTACCGTTAATCCTACCTTGCGATCGCTAAATTTATTGTGTTCGACTATCACTTTGGTAATTGTCAGCAAGCGGCGTTCTCCCCTTCCTGTTGGGTTGGTGTATCTCACACACACAATTGGGGTGCTGACATTCTGCTCGGTGATTAATTGGCTATTACCGAATTTAGCATTACATCTGTGGGCAAGTATTTTATTACTGGTGATGTTGGCAGAGTGGGGATTTAGTTTAGGTGAGAGAGAAAACCCCTCTCCTAGAACTGTAGACTGGCGACGTAGTGCATGGTACATGGGATTTGCCCTGGCGACGGTGAGTTTCGTGTTGTTGTGGATAAATGTAGAATCAGCTTGGAGAGGTGTAATTCAAAATCAAGACTATTGGGGTGTGATTTGGTTAACTACACCCATAGCACTCACAGTTTTAGCTAGTCGCACACATCAACGCCGCAGCGTCAATAGTTTATCTGGTGTGATAACTGTTTGTGTGGCGCAGTTACTTACCTTACCGTTACCAGGAACTCGATTAATTGGTTTAGCGGTGGGTACTGGTGTGATGTATGCTAATACCCGCTATCTACGCAAGCAACAATTTGCGGGCTTTACCATTGGTTTTGGTTTAAGTTTCATTGGTGCGTTATTGTGGCAAGGTATCCCTGGTTTACCGCGCCTCAGTATATCGGGATGGTATATTGTAGGTGCGATCGCTACTTTAAGTTTATGGTTAGGACGTACAGCACTGTTACGACGAGATGATGAATTAAGCAGAATTTATGCAGTTGCTTGTGAGCGATGGGCGATCGCATTATGTACTGTAGAATTATTATTCCTGACTCTCCATTCGTCCTTGGTGTATCAAGGTTATGTCAGTGCTGAATTTTGGTACTTAATCGCTACAACTATTACCTTAGTAGCCATTATTTATCGCAGTTGGCAACAACCGACAAACTGGGCATTTTATGGCATCGGTTGGTGTATGGAATTGTTAATTGCTGAGGTGTTAGGCTTTGGGGAACGTTCCATTATTCGTATTGCTATTGCTAATATTGCCTTGGGCTTATGCTCACAACTTTTCGGTGAATGGTGGCGGCGGAAATTCCAATTAACAAGACTTCCCAGCAGCTTGCATATTTTACCCCTGATATATGGTGCATTTAGTGTACTACTGCGGTTGTATATTTTTACCGATTGGTCGGGGTTGTGTTCTTTGGGTGTAGCATTAATCTTTGTGGGAGTAGGACGACGCAACCGTGAGTTAAAACCTCTGCTGTACTTGGGAATTATCGGCATTTCTATATCTGCCTATGAACTCCTATTTTACCAAATGCTACAAGCCTCTGGCGGTGGTTTGGGTGATGGTTTAATAGCAATGGCTACCCTAGGAACTGGAATTATGTCCGCGTACCGTGCTTTGACTCCCTGGCTAGTCACATGGTTACGCCTCAGCCGTCAAGAACTTAGAGGAATTGCTCATTTACATTGGATGTGGAGTAGCGGCTTACTGATGGCGGCGATTTTGCAACCGATTGTAGTTAACCGTATGGTAGGTTTGGGAACAGGGGCATTTTTAATTTCCTATGC
>JBODRP010000264.1:0-7805 GCA_050633005.1 Trichormus sp.
TCATTACTCATTACTCATTACTCATTACTCATTACTCATTACTCATTACTCATTATCATGAAATTCCAGGATTATCTAATGTTTTGATCTGTTGTAAAATTTGTTCGACTTGATAAACTCTCTCGTTTCTGTTTTGAGATTTAAAGATACTTAATGCTTTTTCTAAGGAAGCTCGTGCTTGCTCTTTCTGATTTATTTGCCATAATGCCTGACCATAATTAACCAGTGCTTCACCATAATTAGGATTAATTTCTAAAGCTTTTTTATATTCAGCGATCGCATCTTCCCAGCGACTTTGACTAGCATAAACTACACCAATCCCATTATAAGCTAAGGCATATTTTGAATTGCGGCGAATGGCTTCTCTGTAGGCACTAATTGCCGCTTCTGGTTGATTGAGACGTGCAAATACATTGCCTAGTTGAAAGTTGACAAAAGTATCTTGGGGAGATTTTTTCAGTAGTTGACACAGGGTTTTGGCTGCCCCTTGAAAGTCTCGCTGATTATATAAATTATTGGCTTGTTGGATTAGTTGCGATCGCTCTTGTGATGTATCCGCAAACTGTGCTAACTTCTGTACTTGTTTAGCTTGAGGTTTTTGTTCGCTGGTGTTTAAAGCTGTTTGACAGGCTAACTTTACAAGTGATTGTTCCTGTGCTTCAACAGTAATTGGCAAACCTAGGGTGATGATACTTAAACATATCCAGCTAAAAGCTGTAACAAATCCTGTTTGCTGTTGAGTGTTTGACTTCATCACCCTCATCCTTAAATCATGTCTTCATCCCTATGATAAACCGAAGTAGAGCAGTAGACACTTCAACGAACACAATATGAGCTATTGCATGGGAATTTGAATGCAAAATTCTGTTCCTAGCTCGGTATTAGAGTTACATATTAACTGCCCTCGGTGCATTTCTACCACTATTTGATAGCTAATAAATAAGCCAAGTCCAGTTCCTTGCCCAACAGGTTTGGTTGTAAAAAACGGATCAAATATTTTAGAAACTATAGATTCGGGAATACCCAAGCCATTATTTCTAATGCGAATATTGACCGAAGTTTTCTTAATTATTTCAGTACTAATCCAAATAGTAGGAACTAAATGTTGAGATTGAGTATTGGCATCCTGTAAAGCATAAATGGCGTTATTAAGAATATTCATAAATACTTGATTCATCTGTGCCGGATAGCACTGTACCAAAGGAATTACGCCATAATCTTTAATTACTTGAATTACCTGATTTGTTGAAGCGATTTTCAGCCGATGACCAAGAAATGTGATAGTGTCATCAATACCTGTGTGAATATCAACATTTTTAATTTCGGACTCATCCAACCGGGAGAAATTTCGCAGTAATAGCACAATTTCCCGAATGCGACTGCTACCAACTTGCATCGATTCCAGTAACTTACTGAGGTCTTCTTGAATAAAGTCAAAATCATACTTTATTATTGCTTGTTGAATATGTGATGGGGGAACTGGATAGGCTTGTTGGTAAAGTTGCAAAATTTGTAATAAGACTTCTATATACTCAGATGCAAAGGTGAGATTAGCGTAAATAAAATTAGCTGGATTATTAATTTCGTGAGCAATTCCTGCAACTAATTGCCCCAAACTCGACATTTTTTCAGTTTGCACCAGTTGAGCCTGAGTATATTTGAGTTTATCAAGAGTAACTTTTAGTTGCTCGTTAGCTTGAATTAACTCGGTATTTCTTTGTTCTACCCTAGCTTCTAATTCCTCATTTGTTTGCTTAAGTAATGCTTCTGCTGTTTTGCGATCGCTGATTAATATCAGTGAGCCGGAAAATTCTGTTTGACTGTGAGATTGCACACAGAACTCCAGCCACACAATTGAACCCGTTTGATGGTAAAAGCGAAATTCTTGGCAAATATCTACTCCATTTTGTAACTTTTCTAGAGTTTGTTCCCACAAATGCTGATCATCCAAGTCAATAAAATTGCTTAAAGGACTACCAATGACATCTGCTATGGGATAACCAAGGGTATTTGTCCAGGCTTTGTTGAGGAACTTGACATTACCCAAGCGATCGCACTTAAATACAATCTCGCGCAGACTATCGACTAATTCTCGGTAACGCCGCTCTGATTCAGACAATTTCTCAATCAAACTGTACTGAATCTGTGTATGCAATTCATTTTTGAAGTCTGACATTATACTGCATTTGTCAAACGCTGAACTAATTCGGTGTGGTTAATGGTATCTGCATACAAAGGGAAGACGTGGGTATGGTAAAACTCTTGCTCAAATACCGTGCGAGCAGAAGTGCAATCGGACAAAACTACAACCTGATAACCTTTTTCATGGGCAGAACGTCCTGTAGAATCAATACAAACTGAAGTGACTGCACCCGCCACAACTACATGAGTAATCTCTTTCTCTTGAAGAATCATGTCTAAGTTAGTATTGATAAAAGCATTAAATCCTCGTTTTCCGGGAACTTCAATAATTCTGCTGTGAAAGGGTAGCAACTGATCAATCATCTGCGATCCCTTTGTACCAGCTTGAAAAGCCCCAACTTCCTTGATAGTTTTGAGAATGCCAACAGGTTCAACCAATTCCTCGTAGTTCGGTGTAAAAAAAATTGGTGTGGCAATGATCAAGACTGGAATTTCTATCAAACATTTTAAAAGCTCAACCGTGTTTTCTATGACTTTGGTAGCTTTTGAAGATTCCTCAATGACATTGTGTAGAATCCCATCAGCTGCAAAGTAGTCATTTTGAAAACCAATTAATAGCAGAGCAGTATGTTGGGGGTGCATTGTATTACTGACTAGTTAGCATATTTAAGATATTCATAGTATTCCCGCTTTGATTTTATTTCTAACGCTCATTAATCCAGCAGGGGCAGCACATTTCCTAGATCAAGTGGACTTGGTGCGAGAAGAATCCCCCGACTTTTTGTCAACATGAGCATAGCCAAATTTTTACAGTCGGGGGAGTATCAAATTATCGCTATCTTAAACTAAGCACCTTCCCGTAATTTATCTAAGACGCTTCTATCTTCTAATGTTGAAGTATCACCAGATACCTCTTGACCTGCGGCTAGATTGCGTAGTAAGCGGCGCATAATTTTACCCGATCGCGTTTTGGGCAATGCGTCCGTAAAGCGGATTTCTCCGGGACGAGCGATCGCACCAATTTCTCCTACTACGTGTTTTTTCAGTTCTTTGCTTAACTCTTCACTGGCTTGATAAGTCCCTTCTAAGGTGACAAAAGCTACAACTTCCTCACCTTTAAGTTCATCTGGCTTACCTACTACTGCCGCCTCAGCTACTGCTGGGTGAGAAACTAAAGCTGATTCAATTTCCATTGTACCGAGGCGGTGTCCTGAAACATTCAGTACATCATCTACCCGTCCCATCACCCAAAAATAGCCGTCTTCGTCTTTTCTCGCTCCATCCCCAGCAAAGTATGTATAGTTACCATCTTTGGGGGGGATATGTTCCCAGTAGGTGCGGCGGAAGCGTTCAGGATCACCGTAGACATTCCGCATCATTCCCGGCCAGGGATGGCGTACTGCTAAGTAACCGCCTGCATTTTCACCGACAGAATTACCGTCTAAATCCACTACATCGGTGAGAATCCCAGGGAAGGGAAGGGTAGCTGAACCGGGTTTAGTCGCAATCGCCCCTGGTAGGGGTGTAATCATAATCCCACCGGTTTCAGTTTGCCACCAAGTATCTACAATTGGGCAGCGTTCCCCACCAATGATCCGGTAATACCACATCCAAGCTTCCGGGTTAATCGGTTCACCGACAGTTCCCAATAAGCGCAACGAAGACAAGTTACGGGCGTTGGGATGATGTTCACCCATTTTGATAAATGCCCGAATTGCTGTTGGTGCGGTGTAGAAAATATTTACACCGTATTTTTCAATTACATCCCAGAAACAACCAGGATTAGAAGCACGGGGCGCGCCTTCATACATCAGTGTAGTTGCACCATTGGACAAGGGGCCGTAAACAATATAACTGTGTCCGGTAATCCAACCTACATCGGCAGTACACCAATAAACATCTGTATCTTGTAAATCGAAGATCCATTTGGTGGTCATGTGGGTGTATAGGTTGTAACCACCTGTGGTATGAACTACACCCTTCGGTTTGCCTGTACTACCAGAAGTGTAGAGAATGAACAGCATATCTTCACTGTCCATTGGTTCGGCGGGACAATCAGCAGACACACCTTTTTGTAAATCATGCCACCAATGGTCACGCCCTGCTTCCATATGGGTTTTCTGCCCAGTCCGTTGCACTACTAAAACATCAGTAACACTGGGAACAAGGCCATCAGCGATCGCTTTATCTACCTGTTCCTTGAGGGGAACGATCGCATCTTTACGCCAACCGCCATCGGCTGTAATCACTAATTTAGCTTGGGCATCATTTAAGCGATCGCGCAATGCTTCCGCACTGAAACCACCAAACACTACACTATGGGGTGCGCCAATTCTGGCACAGGCTAACATAGCGATCGCCGCTTCAGGAATCATTGGCATATATATGCCGATGCGATCGCCTTTTTTTACACCCAATTGTTTCAATACATTCGCAAATTGACAAACTTCCCGATGCAATTGGGCATAAGTTAAAGTCCGGGAATCCCCTGGTTCACCTTCCCAAATCAGGGCAGCTTTGTTTTTGCGCCAAGTTGTCAAGTGTCTGTCAAGACAGTTGTAAGAAATATTGATCTTGCCACCGACAAACCACTTGGCAAAGGGTGGTTGCCAATCTAGGATTGTGTCCCATTTTTCAAACCAATGTAACTCTGACTCAGCCA
Organism: Trichormus sp.; assembly: GCA_050633005.1. Lineage (GTDB taxonomy): Bacteria > Cyanobacteriota > Cyanobacteriia > Cyanobacteriales > Nostocaceae > Trichormus. The sequence continues at coordinate 4,805 of JBODRP010000264.1, forward strand.
AATCTGCCCAAAACTTCTGCGGATCAGCTTTAGCTTGGTCATAAATACGCTGGTAATCTTCTAGGCTTTTAATATGGGCAGATTGGGAAAATTCGCTAGAGGGGTGAAATAACCGCTTCTCTTGCAAGATTGATTCTATGGTTGACTCAGACATAATGATTGTTGGTAATAGTGTTGTGACTGACAACTATTCTGTACTCAAAGTTACGCAAAAGTGCTTTGATTTTTTTTAAGCAAGGGTATGAGGTGTAAATTAATTTCGTAGACAATTTTGGCAGCGATCGAAATTTTTTACTGAATTACACACTTATGGAGTATAATCAGAACTAATACCTTCTGCATCTACCTAAGTCACTTCAGAGTCCAGTTACTGATCGTAGTATTGCAGGATACCCTAATAAATATAAAATATTAATTAATATTTGGGGTGGCAGTATAATATCAATCGGTCGAAGTATTGCTGATGGTGGCAAAAAGCTATAGTAATAGTAAAGTAGGCGATGGTTTGCAAGCAAAAGAGATCAAAGATAAATTGAAATTATTGATCGAGCAAGCATCCTCGATAGATTCTAATTTAGCCAAAAAATTAGATGAAATAAACCGTTGGGTAAAAGATATCAAACCTGGTTCTCTGACTGCTAAACCCTTGGTTCTGGCTTTTTTGTTGGAGGTAATTACGGATTCGACAATTTGGTTGATCATTCAATCCCTACCTTCAGAAGCCGAAAAAGCAGCGAAATTTGCCCAAATGACAGCAAATGAAAGGTATTGGTACGGGTATCTGTTTCCTAAGTGGATTAATGCTAGTGACTCGAAGTTTTATATCTGGAAACAAAAATTAATGGCAGGAGAGTTTAATCAAGAAGATGATGATATCATTAAAGCTATAGCGCAACATATTGCCAGTAGAAACGGGAATGTTTGGCAACGCTATATTGCAGACCTGTCTATGGCCACAGATTTAATTGTTAGTAATCATCAGCAACAACCACTCTGCATTCAAGTGACCAGTGTTAGTGAAGAACTAAATCGCCAAAAATACCAAGCATGGGAAAATACGCTACGTTCTTGGGAAATCCAAAGAGGATTATTCTTAAGTTACAATCCTCAAGATGCAAATTTTATCAACCAATTGGTGAACGTCACACTATACAACAGTGACTCTTTGGTTAATGGTAAATATTTAAAATTTTCTTAATTTTTGTTGGAAATCACATAATTTATTCATTTGCCAATGATGGCTTAACATGGCTAACCCAAAAAAAACTAATAGTTACAATAACCAGATGGAAACATTTACTGAAGCGTTAGCAACAGCCAGACAAATGCAGCAAGACTGGCTAAGTTATGGGTTAAATTTTGTCCATATCTACGTGGATGATGTAGATGGAGATTGGCTAGAAACCTGGGGAAACGATGAGATATTTGCTAACCCAGTGCTAGATCAGATTAAAGAGTTTTTAGTCAGCGATGATCTGATAGCGGTGAGGTTAAGAGATTATTTAGGCGAGCGCTCACTATTTGACATCGCAGTAAACTTAGAAGAAATGTGGAGGATTACTCCTGTAGGAGAGAGATTAGATACTCTTAGAAATATTTTAGCGATCGGCGAAACAGATCATGTAGAGGTATCCGATTTAGCCGATAGCTTGTTAAAAAAGTTAACCGAAATGCTGTGAATATATAAATAGTGCAAATCAGAGATTAGCGCACAGGCACGGCTTGCAATTGTTGTACATGGCGTTTAAAGATATACCATGTTTGACTTTGCTGATTGCAAGCCAATGTTTTATCAAAAGTTACAGTATAGTAATCTTTGAGTCTTTCCACCCGATTACCTTCACGGAACTCTGTATTACTATTACGATTATCATTAATAGACGCAACAAAAAATTTATCTCCTGAACTGACAGGACATTTTTTGTTACTTTCTTTAATTTCAGTTGATTGGCGAAACCAGTTTTCTTGTAACTTGAAAGTAGTACCACCATTAGCAGTAACCCTTAAAATTCTGATCACGGGTATACTTTGAGTTTGAGAATAAACAGCGTTAGGGACTAATAAACCCAACCCCAGACTTAAACCAACAAGTAAAGGTTTTGAATACAACTGCCTTTTACCCATAGCCATTGAGAATATCCTTAATCTTCAGTATGATTTACATTGTCAATGGCATAATTTTACACGAATATTTCCTCTACGCAAATCTAGTCTGATCAGTTATCACTCAATATTTCTTGTAGTGGAGTGTCAAGGCTAAAATAGTGCGAAAAAATTGTAGGTTGGGTTGACGTAAGGAAACCCAACACCAACATCTATATTGAGTTTCCGAGATCAATGTTGGGTTGCGCTCCGCTTAACCCAACCTACATTTAATGCAATATTTTAGCCTTGACACGCCAGTAGGGTGTGTTAGGGCGCAAGCCGTAACGCACCAAAGGCATTAGTGGTAGGTGTTGTACTCTCGCTGCTAACACAACGGCAATATTGCAGGAGGAAAATCCACACTGCAATTTGCCTTCCCTAGGTATCTACGTGTCTCATTTAATTTTTGGTATTCCCTAAACAGATTTTTGATATCTCACGCACCCTACTAATATGCTAGTTGCGTAAGTGCTGAGTCGTATATACTACTGAGTAGAATTATTTTTGTTTGCTCACGTTGGATCACAGATTAATGTAAACTGCTGATGTATCCGGCGTATATTGCTTTAATTTAGCCTTATGCAAGCAAATTTATTGACTAACGTGATTTTACCCTTATCCTTAGTGATTATCATGCTGGGAATGGGTTTATCCTTGCAGTTAGCAGACTTTCAACGTGTCACTAAATATCCGAAAGCAGTCTCCGTAGGGTTGGTAAGCCAGTTAGTAGTTTTACCAATGATTGGCTTTGCCATTACCAAAATTTTACCTATGCAGCCGGCGATCGCAGTAGGATTAATCATCGTCACATTATGTCCCGGTGCTACATCATCAAATATCGTGACATATTTAGCCG
>JBODRP010000265.1:0-7777 GCA_050633005.1 Trichormus sp.
TCTTGGGGTTAAACACCACATAGCCTAAAGTCAGGCTTGCGACTAATAACAGCAGCATAGAACCTATACCTAATGGTGAAAGCAAACTATCACTAGTATTAACTGGTTGCTCCTCTTCAGATGTTTGTTCATCCGTTAAACTCCGTAATAATGCTTCACTCGATTCTAGATAGTCATCCGGGTGGCTAGGGGTGTCATCAGCTACAAGCTTGTTATTTTGGCTGGTTTGGGTAGGAGTTGGGACTATAGCAGCATTGGGTGGAGGCAGAGGAATTTGGGTGTGGGATGCAGTGTCAGCAGACGTTGGGGGATGTTGCGGTGTTTCTATTTTGGTGGTATTGGGTGCTGGTTGTTCTAGGGGAGTTTCCAGAATAGGAGTTGTATAGTTGCTAATTTCTAGAATTGGTGAGTGAGTATGATTATCTGTGGTAGTTTTGCCAGTCACATCGGCAGGTGGATTGGTGATATAACTCTGCACCGAGGGTTGGCTGGTAGCTCGCACTCCCATCCGTGAGCGTCGATAACGGGTTAATTCTTGGTCTAAGTGTACTTCTAAACTTCCTAGTGCTGCTGCTAATGCTGGCTTTAAACTGGGTGTTTTAGGCGATCGCATACCGGAATCCATCAGGGGATTTTGACTCATTGCCTCATACCTATTAGCTGTAGATATTTTTGTGCCAATCGTAACGAAAATTGTTGATTAGTATAGATACCAGAACTAATCTTGATTTTTGCAACTCTTTAGCAAGATGTCTTTGAAACCAATTAATGATATTTTAGGTGTTCTGGAACAGCAAGCTAAATGGCACGAAGATCCATTTCTAGGTGTCCTCCATTGCTGGGTAGAAGTTGTTGGTAAGGCTGCGGCTAATCATTCTCGTCCTTTATCAATACAGCGTGATGTTTTGCGGGTGGCAACTTCTAGTGCTGCCTGGGCGCAAAATTTGACTTTTAGTCGTCAAAGATTACTCACCAAGTTAAATACTAAGTTATCTATGTCTTTGGTAGATATTCGCTTTTCTACTGCTGGTTGGCAAAAATCACAAGAGCTATCACCACCACAACTTAGTGTTTCACCCACAGAACATCCGAGTTATTTAGGTGACATAAATAATTACACTACTGCTAGTAAAACCACTGGCGAAAATGCCCATCAGGTATTTGAGTCTTGGGCTAGAGCTAGACAAATGCGATCGCAAGGCTTGCCCCTGTGTCCTCAGTGTCAATGTCCCACACCAGTCGGTGAACTCCAGCGTTGGGGAATATGTGCCTTATGTAGTGCTAAACAGTTAGCCAAAAAATAGTTTGCATGATTGAGTAAAAAAACGCTTTTAGTATTTAAATTTACGTGTGTATACTATAGATAGGCTAAATAAATATCTGAAAAGGTAGATTTTATAGATTAATTGAAAAATTCCACAAGATTTAAAACTTTGTTTTTAGCGTTGATCCCCAATTAGTTATAGGCGATAATTTATATGTAGCCACTACAATAAACATTGAAAAATATAACAAAAATCTAAAAACATTCTAAAGTTAATTTTAGACTTAAAAGGCTATAACATAGATAGAATCACGCATTATGGGTTCAGTACGTATTTATATCTAGAAGGAAAATAAAAGGACAGAAATTAGCCCTCAATGGCTTTAAAGATGAACCCAAATGAAACCTATTAATTATTTGACATCTGCCTGTCGATATTGCCGTCACTACAAGCCAGAAGGCCGTCGTGGTGGAAATTGCCAAAAACTGGGCGCACCAGTCCAAGCTAGTTGGAAAGCTTGTTCTTTTGCACTACCACCTTTTGCCCCTTCTTGGGAAACTTTGGAAGATGCTTGGAGCTTACCAGATGCTACGCCAGTTTTAAATAAATCTGATTGTGAAATATTAACTTTAGATAAGGATACTTTTGTTCCTGCTCAGGAAAAGACTGCCTCCACTTCTGAACAAGCAAAAGTTGAGACAGTACTCATCTAACCATCTCTAATATTACCTGATACCAAGTTGGGATAGGTAGTATGATTTTGATCTGCTGGAATAGGTTATGAATCTAGGCTTGCAATCCAAAATCCCAAATCCAAAATTGGTATGAGTCAATAGACAGTCTGTGTCAAATTAAGATTTGATTTTAAATTTCTAGTGCTGTAAAGTTCAACATTTGGAAGAATCGCACCTCTAGGCAGGGTGCGATTTTTTAGTTTAGGGCAGCCAAGGAAAACTGCGGAAATTAGGGGGGCGTTTTTCGAGAAAAGCTTGTTTACCTTCAGAGCCTTCTTCGGTCATGTAATATAACAAGGTGGCATTACCCGCCAGTTCTTGTAAACCAGCTTGTCCATCACAATCAGCGTTAAAAGCAGCTTTCAAGCAGCGAATAGCAATGGGACTTTTTTCTAAAATTTCTGTTGCCCATTTCATGCCTTCTGCTTCTAACTCATCTACTGGCACAACACAATTTACTAAACCCATTTCTAAAGCTTGTTGGGCATCATATTGGCGACAGAGAAACCAAATTTCCCGCGCTTTTTTCTGCCCGACTATTCTAGCTAGATAACTAGCACCAAAACCTCCATCAAAGCTACCAACTTTCGGGCCTGTTTGCCCAAAAATAGCATTATCGGCGGCAATGGTTAAATCACAAATTAAGTGTAAAACGTGTCCACCACCAATGGCATATCCCGCCACCAGGGCAATCACAACTTTTGGCATAGAACGAATCAAGCGTTGCAAATCCAACACATTTAAGCGAGGCACGCCAGCATCATCTACATAGCCAGCTTGTCCCCTTACACTTTGATCACCACCTGCACAAAAAGCATATTTGCCATCTGTATGTGGCCCTGCACCCGTAAATAAAACTACCCCAATAGTAGTATCTTCACGAGCATCACAGAAAGCGTCATAGAGTTCAAAAACGGTTTTTGGTCGAAAGGCATTGCGTTTGTGGGGACGGTTGATGGTGATTTTAGCAATACCATCAGTTTTGTCATAGAGGATATCTTCGTAAGTTTTAACAGGTTGCCAGTTAATTTGCATGGGAATGAAGTCCGCTCTGGTGCTTGAGAATTTTATCGCGGACGTAGGGTAATGCGATCGCTTTCCTCTCTCAAAACTGTAAAATCGGGTTGATGAGTTGGTGTAAAGCCTCTGATGTAGCTGCAATTGTATGTTTCCAAATCATCAACAATGGCATGAATCGCAAAAAAGCCAATCGCCGACTTACTCAACTGGCTAGAGCAATAAATTAATGCGATCGCCTAACTCAACGTCAAGTTTGTGTTGTTGTTTTTAATGAAGACTCTTGCCAAATGATTGATGGCTATGCTGCTGCTAATTTCTCGATTATTCCTAGTTTTGTGATTAACCTCTTGCGTCACAATGGTTTTGATTCCCTAACCAGAGCCATACGACAGTGCGCCCATGATCTTAAATTACTTTTTTCCTTTTTAGATTGAAGAAGGCAGAAGGCAGGAGGCAGAGGGCAGAAGGTTTCGTACCCTGCGGGAAGCTGGCGCAACAGATGGGGATTCAAAACCAACCATGACGAGAGCCACCAAATTGAAAATTTGGTGGGGGTCTTAAACCCTTGCTCCCTCCGGTCGCGCAGATGGTTCGGGCAATCAGCGAAGGGATAAATCCCTTCTGCCTTCTGCCCTCTGCCCTCTGCCTTTCTTTGATAAAACAGCCCTGCCCCCTACCTCCCCTGCCAGCCAAAGCGATTGATTATTTTTTTATAGAATAAGTAAGTTTTTGACTAAATAAGAAAGGATACAAGCCCCTAAATTTATTTATGGAGAAGAAAAAAAGTGAAACAGCATTAATTCAAGCCGCCGGATTTATCCGTGGGGTATTTAATTTTGAATTTTGAATTTTAAATTTTGAATTGGAGCGAAGCGACTTGACAGTCCCGCCAAGGATCTTTCTTTGGGAAAAGAATTGTAAGGTGAAAGGTTGCGGCTTGAGCATGACCTGGAGCAACAATTTAGAATCCCCTCAGATTGAGCCAGGGGAGTGTCAATATATTTTTAGTAACTATGTCTGCTGAAAAGATTGAGTTTCAGGATAATTTAATGCAAACAAATTGGAAAATCGGGTCTTTATTTGGTATTCCCCTATATTTAGACCCCTTGTGGTTTGTCATTTTAGGTTTAGCAACTCTGAATTTTGGTGTAGCTTACCAAGAACTGGGAACTGTCACAGCTTGGAGTGTGGGAATAATCATGGCGTTGCTGCTGTTTGCTTCGGTGTTAATGCACGAATTAGGGCATAGTTTAGCAGCGCGATCGCAAGGGATTAAAGTTAATTCTATTACCTTATTTATGTTTGGTGGGATTGCTGCAATTGAGGAAGAATCAAAAACCCCAGGTAAAGCTTTTCAGGTAGCTATTGCTGGGCCTTTGGTGAGTATGGGACTGTTTTTGCTCCTGAGATTAGGGGGTAATGTTGTGCCTGATACTAGCCCAATCAGTATGATGGTGGGTGATTTGGCGAGAATTAACTTGGTTGTTGCCTTATTTAACTTAATTCCGGGATTACCTTTAGATGGTGGTCAAGTATTAAAAGCTGCACTGTGGAAAATTACTGGTAATCGTTTTCAAGCTGTACATTTAGCTGCCAGAGCCGGACAAATTTTAGGTTATGGTGCGATCGCCTTGGGTTTTGTGGTAGATTTCTTCACTAGAGAGTTAATCACTGGTTTATGGATTGCGTTGTTAGGTTGGTTTGCTGTGCGTAATGCCAACACCTACGACCGCATGACCACATTACAAGAAACCTTGCTCAAAGTAACAGCCGCCGATGTGATGACTCGTGATTTTCGAGTTATTGATGCTGACCAGAATTTACGCTCCTTTGCTGACGCATATTTATTAGCAACTACTGCACCAGAGGTTTATTTTGCTGCCTCCGATGGACGTTACCGGGGGATGGTAGCTATTGAGGATTTGCGCTTAGTAGAACGCAGTGAATGGGAAACCCAAACTCTGCATAGTATTGTTCATCCTTTAACAGAAATACCCACGGTTGCTGAGTCAACTTCTATGGCTGAGGTCATCAACAAGCTAGAAAATGATAACTTACTGCGGGTGACTGTCCTCACACCTGCCGGTGCTGTGGGAGGAGTCATTGACCGAGGAGATATTATACAGACTTTGGTAGACAAATTAGGCTTACGAATTAGTGATGCAGAAATTAAGCGCATTAAGCAAGAAGGTAGTTATCCCCCTGGGTTGCAGTTGGGGATAATTGCTAAATCCATAAATTAATTCGTAATTCGTAATTACTCAACAAGCCCTAAAAAACCGGGTTTCTGAACGAAAAATTAAGGTTTCTAAGCTGAGGAATTTGCAAGAAACCCGGTTTTTAACCCAGGTAAAGGTGTGAGTTTAGTCTAGACGCACCACTACATGATCAAATTTGATTAACCATCACGAAAATAGTAGACAAAGGAACTTCTGCAAAATACTGCTGTTGAAATTGTTCTTCACTGACAGCAGCCAAAAACTCTGCTAAGGCAACATCACCCTTTGGCTCTAAGACTCTGGTAGTATCCCAACTGAAGTGTAAATCACGGTCTTGCCTTGTGACAGTGAACCCCCAATATTTTAAAGCCTGAATCCCTAAAAATAAAGCGCGATCGCTAACTCCCAATTTCTCTAAAAGTTTTACACGAGTAACTAATTGATTTGTCCGACTCAGATATTTAGCAACACCAACCAAAGTTAGCCAAATTTCCTGGGGTGATTGATGATTGGGTTTAGACCAAGCTAAAGCTAATTGTTGATTATTGTATAAGGAACGCCGCCACCAATTACGCAAATCATCCCAATTAGTAGGGCAATTATCGATGCTCAAAATCTTTGTAGAGAGGGGATTTATCGGTTCTTTAGGTAAGTTTCGCCAATCGAGAATCTGTGCTGATTGATAAGTGCTAGGTACTGCATCTTCACTAGGACGAACAGCAATTAATCGAATTTCATAGCGTTTTTTATAAGTGTTGTAATCTAACTCCGCAATACAATCACATCTACCCACAGGTAATTCATCTTTATAATGTCCCCACCAAATCCCCGGAAATGGGTTTTTGGTAGAATCATCACGGAGATCAAAATCAGTTTTAATGTACTGTACTTTTTTCCCTTGAAAATCTTGCTGATTACGATGCCAAGCATTATCAAACCAGCAGTTTTTAATAAATAATTTAGGAACAGGATTGCCCATTCCACAAGGTTCTAATAGTTTCAGTTCTAAAAACAGTTCTTTACCTAAATCTGCTACCGTCACTACTATATCTGCTTGCACCGTCGGCGAGAGATTAATACTACCTAAAGATTGCCGTAATTGCTGATTAATTGCATCTCGAAATAAAGGAATATTTTCTACAGGTAAACTCAACCCAGCCGCAAAAGGATGTCCACCAAACCGATGTAATAAATAAGCTTGGTCTTTTACCAACTGATATAAATCTACAGAGTTCACCGAACGAGCAGAACCCCGTGCTAGGGATGGGTAAACATCTTCTCCAGTCCCTTCTGTACTCAGTAAAATTGTCGGTCGGCCTGTTTCCTGGGCAACTTGTCCAGCCACTAAACCCAAAACACCGGCAGGCCATTGGGAATCTTCTAAAACAATTACACTAGTAGTGGAAAGGTCTAACTGTGAGAGTTTTTGAGCTACCTGTGCTTGGACATCTTTCTGTAAAGACTTGCGCCTAGTATTAGCTAATTCCGTGACTTCTGCTAATTCATGGCAGCGTTTCACATCCCGACTGGTGAGTAATTCCACACAGAAACTTGCATCACCTTGAATACGACTGACAGCATTGATGCGTGGCCCTAAACCAAAGGAAATATCTGTGGGGCGATCGCCATTTTTCTGGCACAATTCTAATAATCTTCCTACCCCTGGCCTACGACGCATAGCCGGTGGTTCTTTTAAATCAGTTTGTAGTCTTTGAATCCCCAACTGTGCTAAATATCGACAATCACCACTTAATTTGACTAAATCAGCAATTAAACCAACTGCAACTAAATCTAATAAATTTTCTAATTGGTCTTGGGGAATATCCGGTAAAGTATGATAAAGGGCTTCAACTAACTTATAAGCCACCGCCACCCCAGATAAATTAAACAGTGGATGTTCCTGTGGTAAATAACGGGGATTAATAATGGCTATAACTGGTGGACGTTCTGCGGGTAAAGTATGATGGTCTGTAACTATGACATCTATCCCTAAGTTTTTAGCATAGATAATTTCATCAATGTTAGTGCTGCCAGTGTCACAGGTAACAATTAATTTACAATCTTGTTTAGCTAAATTATCAATTCCTGATACATTCAAACCGTGGGATTCTTTTAATCTATTGGGAATATAATAAGTTAACTGTTGATGTTGAATAAAAAATTGTCCCAACCCATCCCAAAGTACAGATGTAGATGTAATCCCATCAGCATCAAAATCACCCCAAATAGCCACTTTTTCACCTGCATTACGCGCCTGTAGCAAGCGTGTCATTGCTAAGTGCATTTCTTGCCCAAACTCAAAAGGGCTAGCTGGTTGATATTTTTTATAATCAATAAAAGCTGCTAATTTTGATTTATCTTTAATACCCCGTTGCCATAATAATTCTGCTGCAAATAATCCCCTTGATGCAGGTGTGTACTGTTTTACTAATTCGACAAACCACGCTGGTGGTTCTTCGTTGGCGGTTAAAATCCACTGCATTTATTAAATGAGTAATGAGTAATGAGTAATGAGTAATGAGTAATGAGTAATGAGTAA
>JBODRP010000266.1:0-7754 GCA_050633005.1 Trichormus sp.
TCAGCAGTGATGGGCAGTTCTTAGCTAGTGGTAGTGATGACAAGACTATCAAACTATGGGATGTGGCAACAGGGATAGAAATTCGCACCCTCACTGGTCATTCCAACTGGGTTAATTCTGTAGCCATCAGCAGTGATGGGCAGTTCTTAGCTAGTGGTAGTGATGACAAGACTATCAAACTGTGGGATGTGGCAACAGGAACAGAAATCTGTACCTTCAGTCATTTTGATTCAGTTAATTCTGTCGCCTTTAGTCCAAATGGGAATTTACTTGCTGCTGGAGACGGTAGCGGTAATATCAAAATTTGGCGACGCAGCTAGTTTGGCAATTACAGCGTCACAATAGTAAGTAAGACTGACAAACATTAAAACTAATATTAAGGCATACAAAAATCATACATATCTTCCTATGACAACCATAATTGCTAGACCTTCGTCTTTAATTGGCAGTATCAAAATAGAAAAAGTAGATAAATTTCACCTGTTCAAATTTAATGAAGAACTACAAGCACGGATGGAAGAACTTTTAGAGCGTAAAAAAGCCGACTTACTAACTCCAGAAGAAGTTATCGAACTAGAAGAAATTGGAGAGCTAGATAGAATTTTTACCCATATCAACGCCATGCTGGTAGCTCAAAACAATGATTGATGATGCTACTAAATAGGCTAAACATTCAGCTTCAAAACCTCAACTTCCAGCCTCAAAACCTCAACTTCCAGCCTCAAAACCTCAACCTTCAGCCTCAAAGGCTCAACCTTCAGCCTCAAAGGCTCAACTTCCAGCCTCAAAACCTCAACCTTCACCCTTAAAGGCTCAACTGTCAACCTCAAAGGCTCAACTTTCAACCTCAAAGACTCAACCGTCAACCTCAAAGGTTCAAAGGCGAAGATATATATAAGAAGAGACACAAAAATTTTGTGTCCCTACATCAATATATTTGGTGCGATCGCCTGTCCTCAACCTTATCCAGCCACAACCTCGGCTTTCTTTTTCTTAGAACGGCGAGTAAACCTGCGTCCCATTTCATCAATTACACTATCTAAGCCAGCCACATCACCACTAGCCTTAGCATAGTTATAAACTGCTAATGCTGCCGTATATGCTTTACTACCAGATGCCATCACAGTATCATCCACCAGTTCTTGGAGTTGCGTCAAAGACAACAGCACCGGATACAACGCTTCATACAGTGCTAAATCCCGACGCATTTCTTCTATATCAAAGGAACGAGGTAAAAAATTGGGATTTTGTGTAGCGACTTCCAAAGCTTTGCTGACAAATGCGCGACTTTTATCGCCCATTTTGACTATAGTACGGCGGTCTTCCGTAGTCAAATCAATTAAAAACGGTAACTTTTCGCGGATAGTAGCTATTGCTTGCATAACTGCATCCTTATCTGCTACCGAAAGCTTGGCACTGATGCGATTTTCTGCCATTTTTACTACAAATTTGTATACTTTTAACTTCAGTATTCACCAAATAATTCCAGCAGTCATGGTTACTTATAGGCAATTAAAATAAATTTTTTATACATCTAAAACTAGTAATATCTCGCTAATTCCTAGCAGATATAAGTTGGGGTAACGCAAGGAAACCCAACACTATCAAGACTTTGTTGAGTTTTACTAAGTTCAATCCAACCCACCATTTTTCTAGAAATAACCAAAAATTACCTCATGGACGAAAATTAACAATCTATCACTGTACAAATTCCCATAACTAACTTTGAGAAAATAGAAGAAATCTGAGAAAATTACGGCTTAATCAAACTCATGGCCAAGTCAAAAGATAATGAACGTCTCACTCAAGATGAAGCATGGAAAGACTACCAATTATTAAAGCAAAATAATGTAGAAAGTCGAATAAAACATGAACACGCGATTGGTTGATTCACTAGTACAAATAATCGAATCCCTCACCCCAGAAGAGCGCATCTTTTTACAAGAACAATTGAACAACAAGCCCATTCAAGTGACAGTGGGTGTATGTGGGGGACAGCCACGCATTCGCAATACACGCATCCCTGTGTGGACACTGGTGGCTTTTCGTCAACAGGGAGCAGATGAGGAAGAATTATTACGAAACTACCCTAGTTTGACTCATGATGATCTAAAAACTGCCTGGGCTTATTATGAACAACATCGTGAACAATTAGACAGAGCAATCATTAAATTCACTGATGATGATAATGATTAGGTTCTACTCTAATGAGAATTTTCCAATGGATATAGTCAGAGAACTGCGCCAGTTAGGGTATGATGTCCTCACTTCCTACGAAGCAGGACAAGCAAATCAAGGTATCCCCGACGATGAGGTGCTTAACTTTGCTACCCAAAGCGATCGCATTGTCATTACCCTTAACCGCGATGACTTTATAGCCCTACATCGTAGCGGCATTGTTCACAATGGTATCATTATCTGCAAAACCGATAGAGACTATATAGGGCAAACTCAAGCCCTCCACGCCTATCTACAAGAGATGAACTCACAAAATCTTGCTGGAATGGTAACGCTACAAAATCGCCTCATTCGTGTCAAGAAACAGAACCAGCCAAAATCTAGCAGACAAGTTTTTATCATTCAAGAATACCCAAGGTAAACTAAATCACCTAATTCTATAGACTTTCATAGCTGAAAACTCTTTTTTCCCTACTCCCTGCTCCATCCCCGATATATCGTTCCACTTATGACTCCCTTCCCTAAATATATTCCCCAATCTGACCCACCGCTTCCAGCTTGGGAAACCCTACCCACAATGTATGATTTACCTAGCGACAACCCAGAGGACTCAGGTTTGCCAGACGATTTTCACTTTTTACAACCCTTACTTTTATACTTAACCTTTCAACCCATTAACTGGAATGCCGAATTAGTTTATAGTGCGGCTGACCTAAATCTTTACTACGATGTCGAGCATCCCTTATGGTATAAACGCCCCGATTGGTTTGGTGTAGTCGGAGTACAAAAACTCTACAAAGGTGAGGACTTGCGTTTAAGTTATGTCACCTGGCAAGAACCAGCAAATCCCTTTGTCGTAGTCGAATTATTATCCCCAGGTACAGAGGACGAAGATTTAGGTAATAGTCCCAAAGTAAAAAATAAACCTCCTAGTAAATGGGAAGTTTACGAACAAATTCTGCGAGTTCCTTACTATATTGTGTTTAGTCGCTACACCAATGAACTGAGAGCCTTTCAGTTAGTTGGTGGTCATTATGAACCGATAAATTTAACTCAGGGGCGCGTACTCATGCCAGAGTTAAGTTTAAGTTTAGGTGTATGGCAAGGAGTATTCCGAGGTATTGATAGGTTATGGTTACGCTGGTTCACCTTAACAGGAGAATTGATTCCTGAGCCTACAGAGGAAGTTGTTGCAGCTAAACAAGAAGCAGAAAAAGCCAACAGAAAAGCCGAACAACTGGCGGAACGTCTGCGACAACTAGGAGTGAATCCTGATGAATTGCTTTAATGAGAGATTAACCCGTAGATAGAAATGCGATCGCGCAAAACTTGTCAAAATTATAACTACATCATTTAATTTTGAACTAACCTATGGGCTTCGGTATTGGTGATTTGTTCTGGATTTTCCTGCTGCTGTCTTCCTTACAACCCATCTGGCAGAAACGCCAAATGGAATATCGGCGTTTTCGCGCCCTCCAAGAATTTCAACAAGAACGCAAAAGCCGTGTAATTTTATTAATACATCGTCAAGAGTCCATCAGTTTACTAGGTATTCCCCTATCTCGCTACATCACCATTGAAGACTCAGAACAAATCCTCCGAGCAATTCGCCTCACGCCTCCTGATGTTCCCATAGATTTAATTCTGCACACTCCTGGCGGTTTAGTATTAGCTACCGAACAAATCGCTAGAGCATTAATTCGTCATCCCTCAAAAGTCAGTGTTTTTGTGCCTCACTATGCCATGAGTGGCGGCACAATGTTAGCTCTCGCCGCCGATGAAATTGTCATGGATGCCAATGCTGTCTTAGGGCCTGTTGATCCCCAACTTGGTAACTACCCAGCCGCCAGTATTCTCAAAGTAATTGCAGATAAACCCATTAGTGAGATTGACGACCAAACCTTAATTATGGCAGACCTAGCAAACAAAGCAATTCATCAAGTGCAACGCTTTGTGCGGACTCTGCTCAAAGATAATATACCTAAACAAAAAGTTAAGCTGGAAGATATCGAACCAATAATTGAAGCTTTAACAACTGGACGCGTTACCCATGACTACCCCATCACCGTGGAAGAAGCTACAGAAATGGGGCTGCCCGTAAATGTCGGACTGCCCCGTTCTATATATGAATTGATGGATTTGTATCCACAACCACAGGGGGGAAGACCTACTGTGCAATACATTCCCATGCCTTATGATGACCGTCGTCCAATTCTGCCAACACCTAAAGGTAGACCGATGGAAGAACCAAATCAAAAAAGCTCATTAGTCTTGCACTGACAGAAGCCTCTCACTTACCGCGATAGCGGAAGTGATGAGATGAATGGCTCTTGTGTTGACGACAGTTCCCCGACCAATGCCGATAGGCTTTCGTAGGGGAACATGGAGGAAACGAACAAAACCTATTCTTCTGGTTGTTGCTGATTTTCAATATATTTTTTCAGAGTTGAAACGGTAACACCACCGCAACTGGCAATAAAATAAGAACCATTCCAAAAGACATCTTTACTGTAAAAAGTTTTTAAATGTTCTGAAAATTCTTGCCTCAATTTTCTAGATGAAATAGATTTTAAGTTGTTAACCAACTTGCTAAGTTCTAGGTCAGGATGATATTGGAACAGAAGATGTATGTGATTGTCTTCACCGTTAAACTCAATAATCTTGCAATCCCACTTAACTAATAATTCCTCAAATATAGTATGTAAGCGTTGTAGCATTGCCGAATTAAATGCTCTGCGCCTGTATTTTGTTGTTAAAACTAAGTGAGCTTTCAGGTCGCTAACAGACCTCCCTTTGGAAACGAAGTCATTTTTCATTGGGTGTAGACTTAAATTAAAATCAGTGTATGCTATAAGCATAGCACTGATTTACAAAGGAGGTGATAAACAGTTGAGGACAGCATATCAATACAAACTACGCCCGACAAAACAACAGGCGACCGAAATAGACCGATGGTTGTCTATGTTGTGCGCTCAGTATAACTATTTGTTGGCAGATAGATTTAACTGGTATGAGCAAAATCGTTGTCCAGTTAATGCTTGTCCTCTTGTTTGCCATCTTCCAGAGTTAAGAGATAATCCAGACTATTACTCTCAAAAGAAAACATTACCTGAACTCAAGAAAACTCATCCCCATTATGGTGATATTGATTCACAAGTTTTACAGGATGTAGTTAAAAGAGTTAAGGTAACTTTCGATAGATTTCTTAAAGGTGATAGTCATGGTAAAAGAAGCGGTAAGCCAAGGTTTAAACCTCGCAGTAGATACCGCACTTTCACATATCCACAAATGAAAGAGGGATGCTTGCAAGGTAATTTAATTGATTTACCAAAACTAGGTAAAATCAAAGTCATTTTGCATCGTCCGTTACCTGATGGATTTAAGGTTAAAACTGCTTCTGTCACCAAAAAGGTTGATGGCTATTACTTAACTCTCAGTCTAGAAGATTCCACAATTCCAGACATCAAACCAGATATTAATCCAGAATCAATAACTGGTATTGACATGGGATTAAAAGAATTTTTGACAACGGCTGATGGTGAAACAGTGGCTATCCCTCAACACTATCGCAAAGCACAAAAACGATTAAGAGTTATCCAGAAGCGTGTTTCACGACGCAAGAAGGGTAGCAATCGCAGAACAAAAGCTGTCAAGCAACTAGGTAAACAATATAAAAAAGTTGCTGACAAGCGTAAGGATTTTCACTTTAAAACTGCTAATAATCTGCTGAAAAAATATGATGTAATTGCACATGAAGATTTAAACATTAAGGGACTCTCAAAGTCTAGACTTTCAAAATCTGTACATGATGCTGGTTGGGGTAATTTCTTGTCAATACTGACAAACAAAGCCGAAAACGCTGGTTTGTTGGTAATACCCGTTAAAGCATCTGGTACAACTCAGGAATGTTCTAAATGTGGTGCAAAAGTACCAAAAAAATTACATGAACGATGGCATAAATGCAGTTGTGGTTGTTCTTTGGATCGTGACCATAACGCAGCCATTGTAATTAAAAATAGGTCGGTGGGGCATCCCGACTTTAAAGCTCAGTTAATGTCCTATGCTTTCTTCAGGAGTCACTGAGAAGCCCACACCTACAGCTTGCTGAGGTGTGGGAGTATGTCACGGTGTAGTTGTTGGGGTTGGTGTCGCGGTTGGGGTTGGTGTCGTCGTTGGGGTTGGTGTTGCGGCTGGAGTTGGTGTCGCGGTTGGGGTTGGTGTTGCCCTTGGGGTTGGAGATGGGGATGGCTTTGTTGTTGGTGTCGCCCTTGGGGTTGGAGATGGAGATGGCTTTGTTGTTGGTGTCGCCCTTGGGGTTGGAGATGGAGATGGCTTTGTTGTTGGTGTCGCCCTTGGGGTTGGGGATGGGGATGGTTTGGTTTCCTGATTAATAATTTTTTTCGCCTCTTCGTCTAGCTTTTGGCGGAGTGCCAAGTTAGCGATACCAGTTTCTTGTAGTTTATTTTTTTTCTGGTACTCTTTAACTAAAGCTTCTGTGCGATCGCTATAAAATTGGTCACGGGGTAAGGGTGATTTAGGCTTGAGTACAGCATTTAAATTCCCTTGCAGAATTTGCATGATAGTAGCAGCAAAATCTTGAGTTTTTGGCCCAGCTATACCATCAACAGTCAGCTTATAACCTCTTTGAAATTCACTGATTGCTTTTTTCGTTTCCTCATCAGTCAAGGGAGCATTTGTCACTTTTAGGTTGTAGCCTAGACCCCGCAATACTGAACGAAACTCTTGGGGTGTATAGTTACGTTGACGAGCTGCAAAAGATGTATTAGAAATTACTACACTAGCAGTAACCAAACAAGCAGCACCGATGATCATGCTTGATTTTCCGAAACCACACCACATATTTCTCACTCCTTTAAATTAAATCAGCATTATAAACGTTAACAGAAAAATCTTAAAATTCTTTATACTTTTTTCGGGAAAATTCATCTTTTTTAATTAATACAATGAGACTTGATAAAATTTATTACTTAATATCAAGACTTATTTTTGTCTTCTATCTCCAGAAATAAGTTAACTTACAGTTCAAGAAGATTGTTTTCTCCTCCCTACTCCTAACCTCATAAGCTGTTCTTTAAGATTCAACACTGTTGAGTAAAATCACGCTTGCCAAATACCACACCAATTAGTGTAAAGCCTTTGTGGCACGTTAATCATCCTCCACCATACCCCTGAAACTCATAACTGATAATTAACTAAAAATGTCCAATAAACAAACATCAAGAAAGCAAAATTTATATTTTGAAAGATTGATGGCAGCTATTGCCACACTCAACCTCTGCTTAGTGTTGTTCAATTTAACTTATGTACCCTGGAGGAATTTTTATTTACGTAATTTTCCTGAACTTACTCGGATATATGACCCAATTAAAGGTATTGAACCTCACAGAGAAACAAACAATTATCTAGCCACAATCAACGCACTAGAAGCACAAGTCAGTCAGACCGGCTTAACATCACCACAGGCAAAAGCCAAATTAGATGAACTGAGCCGTCTAAGCAGGGAGATGGTTGATAATAATCCATTTGCTGATGCTAACAAAAGTGGCACATTACAA
>JBODRP010000267.1:0-7692 GCA_050633005.1 Trichormus sp.
ATTATGAATAACTTAGTTAAAATCTTTCGTCGTGATTTCGCAGGTAAAAAGCTAAAAATAAAACTGAGTGTATTTATATACTTTTTAGTAACTTTAGTCTTGACAATCAATGCACCTGTACTGGCAATCAACTCTGTAACTGCCAACACAGAAACAGTAAAGACGGGAATATCTCAATCTTTAGATCAGGCAAAGCTGGTAAATTCTGAGCGCGATTTATTAATAGCACAAGGTAAATCTTTATATGATGCTGAACGGTTTGCTGAAGCAGCGCAAGCATTACAACAGGCTGCCCAAGTATATCAACAACAGGGAGACGATCTCAAACTAGCTGGGACGTTGAGTAACTTGTCTTTAGCCTATCAACAACTTGGTGACTGGGAAGCAGCACAGAAGGCGATTAACAAAAGTCTGGAATTACTTAAAGCTGCCAAAAATCAGCAAAATCTGCAAATATTAGCGCAAACATTGGATATTCAAGGGCGTTTGCAATTATCAATGGGGAAACCAGAAGCAGCCTTAGCCACTTGGGAGCAAACCGCAGAGATTTACCGACAAACCAAAAATCAAGCCGGGGAAGTGCGATCGCAAATTAATCAAGCCCAAGCCTGGCGCAACAAAGGTTTTTATCGGCGAGCAGTGGAGATTTTATTAGCAGTTAAAGAGAAACTACAAGCACAACCAGACACCATAGAAAAAGCTGTAGGATTGCGATCGCTCGGTGATGCCTTAATGGTAATCGGTGATTTAGGTCAATCTCAGAAGATTTTAGAGCAAAGTCTGTTGGTTGCCCAACGTCTGGAATTACCTGCACAAATGACAGCGAGTTTATTAAGTTTAGGTAACAATGCCAGGGCAAAACAACAATTACCACAAGCACTTGACTACTATCAACAAACGATCACAAAATCAGTTTCACCCCTTACCAAAGTTCAAGCCCAACTTAATCAACTCAGCCTGCTCATTGACACCCAGCAATTATCCCAGATCCCAAATCTTATCCCCTTAATTACAGCCCAACTCCAACAACTCCCCCCCAGTCGTGCTAGTATTTATGCCCAAATTAACTATGCTCAGAGTTTGATCAAAACTCTTAGTCCTGAGTCAAAATTACAAAACAAAAATTTAGATTCAATCACCAGCACTGAAGACTTAGCCAGATTACTAGCCAATACCATCAAACAAGCCCGCAGTTTGGGAGATCAACAAGCAGAAGCCTATGGATTGTTAAGTTTGGGAAATTTGTACGAAAACAACAGGCAATGGCAAGAAGCACAAAGCATAACTCAGCAGGGATTAATGCTGGCACAAAGTAGCAATGCTCCTGATATTATCTACCGCTTAGAGTGGCAATTAGGAAGATTATTTTCCGCCCAGAAAAATATACCAAGTGCGATCGCCGCCTATGATGCAGCCGTCAGCACACTCAAATCCCTCAGAGGTGACTTAGTAGCCGTTCATCAAGACGTACAATTTAACTTTCGTGACAGTGTAGAACCTATCTATCGTCAATCGGTAGAGTTATTGTTAGAGTCCCAAGGGGAAAACATAGACGAAAAAACTTTAGATAAAGCCCGCCAAAGAATTGAGACTTTACAATTGGCAGAATTAGATAACTTTTTTCGAGAAGCTTGTTTACAAGGTGAAAGCGTACTCATTGATCAGGTAGTAGATGAAGATAATCCCACTACTGCTATTCTTTATCCAATTATCTTGCCAAAACGCTTACAAGTAATTGTTAAAATTCCCCACCAAGATTTAAAGCATTACACTGCCAACGTTACTCAACTAGAAGTAGACACCCTCATCAGCCAACTGCGAAAAAATCTAGTTAATCCCACAGCTACTAATGAGATTAAAGCTAAATCAAAACAAGTCTATGACTGGTTGCTCAAACCGATTGAATCAGAATTAGCAGCTAGAGGGGTGAAAACCATAGTATTTGTACTAGATGGAACGTTACGTAATTTACCGATGGCGGCTCTTTACGACGGAGAGCAATATTTAATCGAAAAATATGCGATCGCCCTGAGTGTCGGTCTACAATTACTTGACCCCAAACCTCTACAACGCCAGGAACTCAGAGCCTTAACTGCTGGACTAACTCAACCACCAGCAGGGTTTCCTGATTATTCACCCCTACCAGCCGTCAAATCAGAAGTCAACCTAATTGCTAGTGCAGGAGTTTCAACCAAGAGCCTTTTAGATCAGCAATTCACTAGCCAAGCCCTAGAAAAAGAAGTGAATAATGCTGCATTTAATGTTGTACATTTAGCTACTCATGGTCAATTTAGTTCAGTTGCCGACGAAACGTTTATTTTAGCTAACGATCGCCGAATTTACGTCAAAGAATTTGACGACCTACTACGCAACCGAGAACAAACCCAGCCAAGGGCAGTAGAATTATTAGTTCTGAGTGCTTGTCAAACAGCATTGGGAGACAATCGCGCTGCCCTCGGTTTAGCAGGAGCAGCAGTCCGAGCCGGCGCACGCAGCACCGTCGCCTCCCTGTGGCAAATTGATGATGAATCAACAGCTTTGTTTGTAGGTGAGTTTTATCAACAACTCAAAAACAACAAAAGTACTAAAGCCGAAGCTTTGCGACTAGCTCAATTAAAATTACTACAGCACCCCAACTACCAAGCCCCGAGTTTTTGGTCAGCTTATGTATTAATTGGTAATTGGTTGTAATTTCGGCATTGGGACGGGAGAATAGTAATCCACAACTTAATTTCATCTGTTATCATGCTTAATCCAGAGTTATAAAACTATAAGTTCAAGATTTTTGTAATGGGAAAACCCCAGTTCAAGTAAAAGTTTATGTTCAAGTCGCAACCTGTAGCTATTGATTTGTTTTCTGGATGTGGTGGGTTTAGTTTAGGATTTGAGATGGGGGGTTTTTCTGTTCCTTTATCGATTGATATTGATGCGTGGGCTTGCGATACCCTTCGGCATAATCACCCTGACATGACTGTTATTCAACATGATATTCGTGATTTTAATTCTGCAAGCAGCGTCAAAGAGATATGTATATTCAAACCCGATATTGTTATTGGTGGGCCTCCGTGTCAAGGTTTTAGTATTGCAGGCCCAGCCCAAAAAGATCCTAAAGACCCTAGAAATACTCTGTTTATGAATTTTGCTCAATGGATTGACTTTCTTGAACCTGAAGCATTTGTAATAGAAAATGTCAAAGGTTTATTATCACGGAGAAATACAGAAGGCAGAAAGGTAATAGATATTATAAAAAAAACATTTGAAAATCTCGGATATTTTGTAGAAGTATGGTTGCTAAATGCTGCTGAATATGGTGTTCCTCAAAATCGGGAACGTGTATTTATTGTTGGTAATAAACAGAGGAAAGAGTTAGGTATTCCACCAAAAACCCATTCTCTACATTCATTACATATTCAGGGAGAAAAACTATCAGTATTTGATTATAACGGGTTAGTTCCTTCTCTTAGCTTGTGGGATGCAATATCAGATTTACCACCACTTAATGCTTGTGAGGGAGAAGAAGAACAACCATATATATCACAGCCTCATAATAACTATCAAAAATGGATCAGAAATGGGAGTTACATACTTTATAATCATGTTGCCATGAACCATTCTGAGAGACTGATAGAACGTTTTAAACATATAAAATGGGGTGAATCAAGTTCAGATGCACCAAGAGAACATAGAGCTAGAAGAAGAGGTGGTAATGGAGAACTATCACAGATAAGTTACGACCAGAACAACCGCAGACTCAATCCTTACAAACCATCACACACAATAGCAGCGTCATTTTATGCTAATTTTATTCATCCTTTCCAGCATCGTAACTTAACAGCCCGTGAAGGCGCACGCATTCAATCTTTTCCTGACACCTATCGTTTTTTAGGAAAAAAAACTGTTGTATCTCATAAGCTCTTACAGAGAGAGAAGAGATTTGATGAACAATTTCTTTGCCAGTACAATCAAATTGGTAATGCTGTTCCACCTCTTCTTGCTAAATCAATCGCACTGCATATTCAAAAAAAATTAGAGCTATGTCAAAAAATGATAGAAACCCTCTAGTTCATGGCTCTAATCTTGAACAGAAGGAGAATCATCGTACAAAATACAGAGATGGGCAGAGTATAAAATATCTCAATGAAATTAGAAGCGAGTATGATAAGTGGCACTTAGAAAATACTCAATTGATTGGGCCTAAATCACAACCTACTGGACAAGATAATGCTATTCTCTCTAAAAGAGTAGAACTTTTCTCAACATACAAAGACTTTATTGACCAGCAAAAATATGCTGAAAAGTTTGACTCTAGATCGAATCTCCACTCTAGTGTATTAGAAGAATTTCTTTATTACCTGTTTAGAGATTTAGTCAGAGACTTTGGAGAAAACGCACTGATCGGCAAATCACACACCTTTAAAGATATCTTTTTTGTCCCACCAAAATACTCTGAGATGCTGAAGCGTCCGTATGCACGTATTGAGAAAAAAGATCATGATTTTGTCATTGGAGCAACTATTCAAGCATCACTAGAAGCAGCAATTCCACCAGAACGTGATCTAAGTTCTGGGGAAATACTCCCACTTTTTAAGGAAGAACCAGAAAAATACTCAGAAGTTACAGTTACAGGAAATACCGAAACACACATTTTCGATATTCCAGTGGTGGCGATTGAATGTAAAACTTATCTCGATAAAACTATGCTGGAAGGCTCATCAAGAGCAGCAGAGGATTTAAAAGCAAGAAATCCTAATAGTCTGTATGTTGTAGTTATGGAGTGGATTAAGCTCACTAGTGATGTCAATCTGCGGAAGTACAAAGTTGACCAGATTTATGTATTACGTCAGCAGAAAAATACTGACCGAGAATTTAGATATGAAGAAACATATCTCAAAAACCCCATTAATACTACCGTCATTCAACATCTCTTTTATAAGGTGCGTAAGCATCTCACGATGGACTGGACTGGCGGAATTGAGTACGGTATACAACGTGGATGGTTAATTGATGAGTAGCTATGGTGTGGAGATTTAATCAATAGACAGAAACTTTCTACTCCCCATCCTGGATTTTTTTCTAAGATTCATTCATTTTATGGCATAAATTCAGCGAATCTGGGTGATATGTACATAGCAGCACTGATCACTGGGGATGAAACCTATGACTAAAAACACATTCAAGCTAAAGGATTCTGGAATTACACTACCAATTTCTCAAGCAGCTCTGACAACTGCTCAAGGATTTGCTAACCAACAACCGACTTCAGCAAAAGCTGAACAAGTCAGGTTGAATACTTTAGCAGTCTGGGTAGTAAATGATTATTTACAAATGATGGATATTCCTACCAATTTGACAGGTGGTGATAGTTGGAATCCCATTATGCAACTGTGCGCGAATGTGTCTGATTTAGAGGTTTCCTCAGTTGGTCGCTTAGAATGCCGTCCTGTACTTGCATCCCACCAAATATGCTCCATGCCAGCAGAAACTTGGGAAGACAGAGTGGGTTATGTGGTTGTGCAAGTAGATGACTCTTGCCAAGAAGCACATATATTGGGTTTTGTCAATAAAGTTACCACAGAAACATTAGCTTTAACTCAACTAGAACCTATAGAAGCACTCCTAGATCACCTAGCACAATTGAGAACTTCCCCAGTAGATGTGCTAGTCAATCTCAGCCAATGGTTTGTCGGACAAGTAGAAGCTGGTTGGCAAACAGTAGAATCTTTATGGAACACACCGGAAATCAGACCAGCTTATGCTTTTCGTAGTCCTGTTAGCACTCCAGAAGTAACACAAGGGCAGTCAGAAACAGTTACTAGAAGAGCAAAACTGATTGATTTGGGTATTCAAATTGACAACCACCCAGTAATGTTAATTATGGAAATTGCTCCGGAAGTTAACCAAAAAACTAGTATTAGATTGCAACTCCACTCTACAGGTAATCAAATGTATTTACCAACTGGAGTGCAATTGAAAGTATTAGATAATTCTGGCGCAGTCTTTTTAGAAGCTCAAGCCAGAGGTGCAGATAACTACATTCAGTTACAGTTTCGTGGTGAAGTCCAAGAGGAGTTTAGCGTTCAGGTATCATTAAATGATATGAGTATTAAAGAAAACTTTGTGATCTAATTAACTAGGTCAATGTCAAGTATTATTTTGGAAGTAGGAAGCAGTCACAAAGGAAATTTCCTCACTCCCTACTTTCGACTGGGCAAATCAGAGCAAAGCGATAGTCATGGCTAAGTTAGTGGTGTTGAAATTTGGCGACGGTGGTTTTGATCAAGGGTTTACCGTCACTTTACAGATTGGAGAAGAACGCGATCGCCCTGCGACAGAAATTACGGGTAAACTACCCCCATGTCCGGAAATTAGCATTTACTACAGTCGTTGGCAGGCTAGCTATTTACGGTTAGGTAGCAACTATCGTTTAGATGCAGACAAAATTCAAATCACTAATGTCTCTGTTACTCAAGATTGTCATGAACTTGCCCATATCTTACGCGCCCACTTTAACGCCTGGCTCAAAGCTGAAGATTTTCGTCCCCTAAGAGAAAAATGGTTAGAAAAATTACTACCCACCGACGAAATCAGAGTCATTCTGCAATCAGAAAATAGCCAATTGCAAAGACTGCCTTGGCACGTCTGGGAATTACTAGAGCGTTATCCCAAAGCAGAAATCGCCCTTTCCTCACCCAGTTACGATCGCATTCATAAACCCCCTACTCCTAACTCAACTGTCAATATTTTGGCAATTGTCGGCAATAGTCAAGGGATTGATACCCAGGCAGATCAAGCTGTTTTACAAATGTGCCACCATGCCGATGTGAGTTTTGTGGTAGAACCACAGCGTAAGGAATTGACTGATCATCTCTGGCGGAAAAACTGGGATATCTTATTTTTCGCAGGACACAGTTCTACTCAGGGGAATGGTACGACTGGTAGAATTTATCTGAATAAAACCGATAGTCTCAGCATTGGGGAACTCAAATATGCCCTCAAACAAGCCATAGAACGAGGTTTACAACTAGCAATTTTCAACTCCTGTGATGGGTTGGGTTTAGCGCGGGAATTAGCTGATTTACACATTCCCCAAATTATCGTCATGCGTGAACCTGTTCCTGATCAGGTAGCGCAAGAGTTTCTTAAATATTTTCTCCAAAGCTTTGCTAATGGTGAGCCTTTATACCAAGCAGTCCGACACGCACGGGAACGCTTACAAGGACTAGAAGATCGATTTCCCTGTGCTACTTGGCTACCAGTAATTTGCCAAAATCCTTCTCAGATACCCCTAACTTGGGATGAACTCACCCAACCACCAACCCAAGAAATATTTTATGCTCCACCAGTAGCCAGAAATTGTGGTTGGAAAAGACTAGCGTTATCTAGTTTGGCTGTCACGGCTGTAGTTTGTGGCTTGCGGTTGTTAGGAGGATTACAAACCTTTGAACTGCAAACCTTTGATCAGATGATGCGATCGCGTCCTGATGAGGGACAAGATCAACGTTTGTTGGTAGTTACCATTGATGATGAGGATTTAGCCAATCAAAGACGTAACGGAGAAACTTTAAAAGGAACATCAATTTCCGACAAATCTCTGAATCAATTATTAGTTAAACTGAATCAATACCAACCCAAAGCCATAGGCTTAGACATCTACCGCGACTTTCCAGCCGAACAAACAGATTTAAAATCACA
>JBODRP010000268.1:0-7690 GCA_050633005.1 Trichormus sp.
ATAAAACTCTTGTGGGGTGGGCATCTTGCCCGCCAATAGTGTACATCATTACACCGTAAAATGCTGTAAGTCAAGGCTTACGCAAGTGTCACAATAAATGGTTGGTGCGTGACGCTATCACTCTGATGGCTTTGAAATACTTTCGCAGCGTCACACGCCCTACCTACTTCTGTTCCCTTTTATTTACAGGTATATTTTATTACTGCCAAACAAAAACTTTCGCCTCGTAAGCTCCAATATCTGTCATAATTCCATCATCTCCAGCTTCTACATCATAATCTGCTGTCCACTCGTGCCATGTACCGCCACAGGGAAAATTGGGAACATGATAACCTGCGAGAAAGTTTTCTGAGAAATTTGCTACTACAACTACACGAGAACCTTCATCATTCCAACGGCTGTAAGCTAATACCTTAGCTTCAGGATTTTCATGGATAAAATCAATATGTTCTGTGTAGAGAGCGTGATTACTTTTACGCAATTGTATCAAGCCTTTGTAGTATTCAAATAAACCACGGTTCAAATCATTACCGAGGAGTTGCCAATCTAGTTTTGATGCTTCTGGCTGTTTGGGTTTGTATTCACCAAATTCTTCACCCATCCAAATTAAGGGGACACCAACGGCTGTCAATAAAATAGCCGCGCCTAATTTTGCTCTTTTGAAAGCTTCTTCAGCAAAAATATTGCGATCGCCTAACTCGACCATGAGATGATGATGATCATGGTTCGTCAAGTAATTAACTACATTAGTAGAACCCAAAAAGCCTTGACGTTTGCAGTCAATCACATCTTTGAGATTTTCTACATCAAAGCTGTCACCGCAGATATGAGCCTTGATGGTGTGATAAAAGCTATCATGCCAGCAACCATCCATAGGCCCATCAACATTAGTGATACTAGTAGTTTCTGGGATATGTTCTGCAACATTATAAAATGGTTTTGCTCCAGCAGTTTTTTTAGATTCCTGCACAATCCAGTGCATAAAATCATAGTTGGCTATTTGTCGTGCAGCATCGTAACGAATACCATCTACATGATATTCTTGAATCCAAAAACGTACAGTATCACCGATAAATTTCCTGGCTGGATAAGTATCTAAATTTTCATCATAAAATTCATAATTAAATTCCGGCCCCCAGTTATTATCAGGGTCACGGGGTGCATGGTGATACCAATAATCATGGTCAATTTGTGTTAATGGACTAGAGGCTTCTGAGTGGTTATAAATCCCATCCATCAAGACACGAATCCCACGATGATGACACTCATCAACTAAATGCTTTAAATCAGCTGTCGAACCATAACTAGATTCCGTCGCCAAAAAATAGCGGGGATTATAACCCCAGCTATAATCACCTGGATATTCTTTCACAGGCATTAACTCAATAGCATTGATGCCTAATTCACATAAATAATCTAATTTCTCAATGACGTGTTTATATTTACCTCTTACATAAGGATCATCTTCACCACCAGAAAAATCACTAACGTGTAATTCATAAATTACTAATTCGTGGTCTGCTGGTAAGGGTTGATCATCATATTGCCACACATAGGTATCAACAATAATTTCCCCATCTTTAATCCGAACAATGCCATTATCCTTGCCGCTTAATTCATCAATATCAGTTGCATAAGGATCTGTGACATCAACCCATTGATCCTCTTCAAAAAACCAAGATTTTGTCTGCACACGAAATTTATATTGATAAGTTCCATCTTTCAAATCAACATGAGTGCGAAAATAACCATCATCGCCTTTGGTCATGGGAATATCTTGCCAATTAGAAAAATCACCAATTAAAGCTGCACCTTTGTTATAAGGTGCAAATAACTTAAACTCAATTAATTTTTTCATGGATTTTTTTTCAAATTATCTAACTAACTTAGTAATCATCATTTTCTAATTATTAATCGATTTGCAAATCAACCAGAGGATATAATTAACTGATGAGTTCCTCTATCCCTAGAACGAGATGTGAATATATCAATAGTTTACTTATTAATCTTGTTAGGAATCATTTTCTGAGAGTCAGATAATCTGGAATTGTCTACTACCGTAAGGTTGATATCTGACTTTGGTAAAGCCTTCGGCATAGCTGCGCTTAGAGCGTAGCGGAGGGGGAGCATCGTTACGAATTGATATAGGATTAGGATTCTATTTAATTTTTCCAGAAATACATAGGGTGCGTTATACCAATTCTCTATGAAGTTACGCCACATAAATGATGTAGAGATATTGCATGGAACGTCTCTACAGTACTGGCTTATTAATATTTTGCAGAATAATTTTCTGTGATGAAGATAAATTTCAAGCAAATAATCGGTAGCAATTTAATTTCAATATACAGCAGATTCGATGTTTATGAGGTACAGCAACTGAGTAAAAAAAGTAATGAGTAATGTGTAAGAAATTTACTTATTACTTATTACTTGTTACTTATTACTTGTTACTGATGGTGTACCTCACTTACTTCCACTTGATCAATGGTTTGCTGCAAGTGACTTAACAACCAATTAGCAGCAGTAGCTCTCCGCGTTTCCCGTGGTGTAAAAGTACCAATTTTGTAGCCTTTAAAACCTAGTTTCTCTTTGGTGATTTGTTTGTATTGTTGAGGAATGGAACGGGTTAACTTCATAGTGGCTGGACGACTATCCAAAAAATTTGGTGGTTCTGGGTATTCATCTCGCCATTCTGCTGCAACCTGGCTATTATCCCAACTTCCCGTTGTGGAGTCGTGGCGATAGCCTAGGTAGTACCATACTAATTCCATGACTGTAGCATCATCAATTTGATCGTTGAGAATACCCCAGATTGTATCTGTATTGAGTGGTGGTAGTTCAGACATAAGGTGTGCAGAGTTGAAAATTTTAAATTAGCAGTTTTAATTTAAAATATCAGTTCTGCATTCACAAACCATGTAAACTGGTGACTGTAAAGTATAAATTGGTCAATGTCAAATCCTACACCACAATCAAAACTGATTCGCGCCCATGTCTTGATTTCTGGTAAAGTCCAAGGGGGTTTAAACAGTGTTCAAAAACCTGTTCAAATTTACTCAAAATCCTCTATAATTAGGATAAGCGAGAACCAAGCTAAAAAAATTAAGGCTTGAGAACCTGTACAAAACTTTTAAGAGTAGCCAGCCTGTAGCAAGGTAACTGAGAAGACCCAGAGGTTTTAAATGGCTGAAAATAAGGGAGTAAAGTAGCGAAGTTTCTCAATCAAAAACTGAAAAATAGGGTGAGTTACACCCGATTTTAAGCCTGTGGACTGGATAATGCCGACATTACCAGAGTGAAGCGGGAAGCTAACGCCTTAAGTCTTGAAGTAGATTTGAGCAAGTTTAGTTTAACGGTAGGTTATCGCTACGCTACTGTAGATACTGCTAGCCAGTTGGGTTTAACTGGTTGGGTGCGAAATCTTCCTGATGGCAGAGTGGAGGCAGTGTTTGAAGGCGCGCCTGAGATTGTGGAAGAGATAATTCACTGGTGTCATGCTGGCCCACCTGCGGCTATAGTACAAGATGTTGCTGTGGAGTATGAACATCCGGAAGGCTTGCCGGGGTTTGAAGTGAAGCGGGTTGTCTAGCAAATTGATTGATAATAGGGAGACAACAGAAAATTAATCGTTGGTGGGTGACGCTATGAGTCTCATGACTACGCACCAATATTTTCCCAGCGTCACACACCCTACATCTTAACTATCTACGCTTTTTCTAAAAATTGTCAATATACCCAGAAAGGGGTTAATTGATCATAATTTCCTCATTTGATCGCTATAAAGCTGACTTTAATGGTGATGCGATCGCTCATTCAAGATGGTACTAATATGTGAGTCAATTTCACTCACTATCAGTTCCCCAGCACTATGCAATTAATTCTTGGGCAGGGTATGACTCATGCTGTACTGGCTTCAGTTCTATCAACACCAATTAAAGATCCAGTCCCGGTATTTCTGATGATTTTGGGGATAATGTTAATTGCCCCCTTATTATTTGAGAAAATCCGTCTACCTGGGATTGTCGGTTTAATTTTAGCAGGGGTACTAGTCGGCCCTAACGGACTAGGCCTTTTGGCACGGGATCAAACTATTGTCTTGCTGGGTACTGTGGGTTTGTTGTTTCTCATGTTCATGGCAGGGTTAGAAACAAGCTTAGATGACCTAAAATACAATGCTGATAAGGCGGTAATCTTTGGCCTTGCTACTTTTCTTGTACCGATGGGATTAGGAACAGCTGCCATGATGGGTATTGGGTACGATTTATTACCTGCAATTTTGGTGGCTTCTTGTTTTGCTTCCCATACTCTGCTTGCCCTACCCATCGCTAGTAAATTGGGGATCATGCGTTCTCAAGTTTTAACTACTACCCTTGGTGGTACATTAATTACGAATATTTTGGCACTGTTAGTATTAGCGGTGGTAGTCAGAGCGCATCAAGGTAATTTAACGCTAAATTTTTGGTTGTTTCTGATTCCGGCTTTGATTATTTACACCTTTTTGACTTTATGGGGTGTACCTCGCATCGGGCAATGGTTTTTTCAAAGATTTGGCCATGATGAAGGGGCAGAATTTACCTTTGTTTTGGCAACTTTGTTTGTGGTGTCCTACGGGGCGGAATTAGTGGAAATTGAGCCGATTATTGGGGCTTTTTTGGCAGGGGTGGCGATTACCCAACTGATTCCTCAACTTAGCCCGTTAATGAATCGGATTCAATTTATTGGTAATACCTTATTTGTCCCCTTCTTCTTGATTTCTGTAGGGATGTTGGTTAATCCTAAGATTTTAATCCAAGAACCGCGATCGCTGTTAGTATCTGGTGTGATGGTAACGGTGGCAATTATCGCTAAGTATCTACCTGCTTGGGGTGTAGGTAAGTTATTTGGGATGAATGGCAATAATATTATGGTGATGTTTGGGCTATCGGTAGCTCAAGCCGCATCAACTTTGGCGGCTATTACTGTGGCTTATAATATCAAGCTAGTTGACCAACTCACAGTTAATGGCACAATTGCCATGATTTTAGTTACCTGTGTGGCTTCTCCTTGGGTAACAAATCAATGGGGACAGAAACTCAAACCAGAAACTACAACTACCGCCAAACTTCAAGATGATCATATAGGCGATCGCGTTTTAGTACCAGTGGCTAACCCCAGTACAGAAGATAATCTCCTCAAATTAGCCATCATTCTCACTAAATCAGCCAAGGGAACTCTGTTACCACTCCACATTTTACAAGAAGAAAATACCCCGATTTCCCCAGAGGCGAAAGCTAGACAAACCCAACTTTTATCCACAGCAGAAATGATTGCCCATGCGGCAGTGGCTAATGTCACCCCCATTGCTAGAATTGACGAATCAATTGATAAGGGAATTGCGCGTGTTGCCCAAGAACAACAGGCTAGTGTAATTATCTGCGGTTGGAAAGGTTACTCAACTTATCAAGAAAACTTGTTTGGTAGTGTGATAGATCGAATTGTGCAGCGTAGCAGTGTTCCTGTGTTGGTTTCTCGTTTTCCTTTACCCATTGAACACACCAAGCGAGTATTTTTAGCTTTCACCACCGAACAGACTCGTGAACCTTGCTTTCCACAAAGCATTCAATTAGCCAAAAGTTTAGCCACAGAACTCAAAGCCTCTCTACAATTGCTGCAAGTTGTCTCAGTCAAAGTAACAACAGGCGAGTTGACTAATCTAGAACTACCACCAGACACACCCATTCAACAAGTGCGGGGTAATTTTGTCAGACAAGTTTCAAGATTACTTAAAACTAATGATTTATTGCTGTTGAATGGTGGAGTCAAAGCCAAAGCCCCACTTAGAGCCTACTTTGGCAACGCACCAGAAGCAATTACCCACAATCACCCAGAAATTGCTGTAATTATTGCCTACTTTCACCCATAAAATAAACTTTAGGGATGTAAGGGAACACCATTCCCCATTCCCAATTCCCAATTCCCCATTCCCCACCTATGATTTACCCTGTTATTTGGCAGAATGATTCTGTATTACTAATTGATCAAACCCGTTTACCTAACGAGTATGCAGTGGTAGAGATTCACCGTAGCGAAGATATGGCACGGGCAATTAAAACGATGATTGTGCGGGGTGCGCCGGCTATTGGTGTAGCCGCAGCCTACGGGATGTATTTAGGGGCGCGGGAAATTGAAACTAGCGATCGCAACGAATTTCTAGCACAATTAGAACAAGTCGCTGATTTATTAGGTGCTACTCGTCCTACCGCCGTCAATTTATTTTGGGCAATTACTCGGATGATGAAAGTTGCCTACGCTACTGCGGGAACAGTAGCAGAAATACAAGCCGTTTTATTGCAAACAGCCCAAGCAATTAATTTAGAAGACTTGCAAACCTGTCAGGCGATCGGTGATCATGGATTGCAAGTATTACCCAAAACTCCAGAAAAACTCACCATTCTCACTCACTGTAATACTGGGGCTTTAGCTACAGCTGGTTACGGTACAGCCTTGGGGGTTGTTCGCTCTGCTTGGCGTGAGGGACGTTTAGCACGGTTATTCGCTGATGAAACCCGTCCCCGTCTCCAAGGTGCAAAACTCACCGCCTGGGAAGCTGTGCAAGATGGTATCCCCGTAACTGTCATTACTGATAGCATGGCAGCCCATTGTATGCAGCAAAATTTAATTCATGCTGTCATTGTCGGTGCAGATCGCATCGCCGCCAATGGTGATACTGCTAATAAAATCGGTACTTATAGTTTAGCCATTGTTGCTAAAGCCCATAATATTCCTTTCTTTGTGGCAGCACCTGTTTCTACTATTGATTTTGCATTATCTAATGGTAGTCAAATTCCCATTGAAGAACGTCACCCAGAAGAAATTTATCAAATTGGTGATACTATTCTCACACCATCCGGCGCAGAATTTTATAACCCAGCTTTTGATATGACTCCAGCCGATTTAATTACAGCCATCATCACAGAAAATGGCGCATTTCCTCCTCATGAGTTGGAGAAAAGCCAAATAACAATTCGTAATTCGTAATACTCGCAAAGCGAGAAGCAAGCTACGTAATTCGTAATTAACAAAACTAGTAGGGTGTGTTACGGCTGTGTCAGAATTTGGACTTGTGAGCAAATCATAGTCTAGCCGTAACGCACCGTCTGATGTTCCGACTTATACCAATTCCTAATTAACAAAACTAGTAGGGTGTGTTACGGCTGTGTCAGAATTTGGACTTGTGAGCAAATCATAGTCTAGCCGTAACGCACCGTCTGATGCTGGTGCATTTATAGCTAATTTTATTTCAACAAATTATCATGTTCTGCTAATAACTTCTCTACTTTGGCTTCATCTATTCGAGCCACAATCTTTCTAGATTCGTGTAAATCTCGCATGGTTTTCGCCAAAGTGAAACTAGAACCAGTTAAGAAAGCTACACCCATGCCCATGTAACCTTTAATCCAGTTATCTGTAGGTAGATTAACAATACCAGCAGTTGTCATCGATACAGAAATCAAAAAAGCAGCCCATGACTGAAAAAGCCAAGCGGCACTGTCTTTTTGATGATTGAGTGACTGCATATCAACCTCCAAAAAAAGGTTTTTAGTCAGAACTTTAGTTATCAAATCAGGACTAAAGTCCTGACTACGAACTTAATCTTATACCGTTTCTTGATGTAGCTTGCCTGGCGTAGCCATAGATGCACTTTATT
>JBODRP010000269.1:0-7652 GCA_050633005.1 Trichormus sp.
AAACTCCAGAAAATTTGACACCTAGTGCTAATCCTTTGCAATTTCCAACAACACCAGAGGAAGTCACAACCCAGGGAAATCAGCCCATTACTTTAGCGCAGGCTCTAGAAATAGCGCGGCGGAACAATCGGGATTTACAAGTGGCGTTGTTAGAATTGGAGCGATCGCAAGCTGTATTAAGAGAAGCTCAGGCCTCTTTGTTTCCTACTCTTTCTATCAGTGGTGATATTACCCGTAGCCAATCTGCTAGCGGACAACTCCAAGACGAATTGAGTCGAAACCAGGGGTTAGTTTCCAATTCTGATGAACCAGGTACAGCCTTCAATGGTCAAGCAGAACTAACCTATGATCTCTACACCTCTGGTAGACGTAACGCCAGCATTAAAGAAGCAGAAGAACAAGTACGCTTGAATGAATTAGCGGTAGAGAGTCAATCAGAAGAAATTCGGCGCAATGTGTCCACGGAATATTACAACTTACAAGAGGCAGACGAACGGGTACGTATTGCTCAATCAGCAGTAGAAAATTCCCAAGCCAGTTTAAGAGATGCCCAAGCATTAGAAAGAGCTGGTGTAGGAACACGGTTTGATGTCCTGCGCTCAGAAGTTAACTTAGCCAACGAGCAACAAGGACTAACTAATGCTCTATCTCAGCAGCAAATTGCCCGTCGCACCCTAGCAACTCGGTTGAGTTTGCCCCAAAACGTTAGTATTAGTGCCGCAGATCCCGTACAATTAGCAGGTCTTTGGCAACAATCCCTAGAAAATAGCATCATTCTAGCCTATCAAAATCGTCCCGAACTGCAACAGCAACTAGCACAACGTAACATTAGCGAACAACAGCGACGGCAAGCCTTGGCTAATTTGGGGCCACAAGTCAGCTTAGTTGCTAACTACAAGCTGTTAGATCAGTTTGACGATAGTGTTAACATGACCGACGGTTATTCTGTGGGAGTCAGAGCCAGATTGAACTTGTTTGATGGGGGAGCATCTAGAGCTAGAGCCGCACAGGCGAAGAAAAATATAGCGATCGCCGAAACCCGATTTGCCGAACAGCGTAATCAAGTCCGTTTTCAAGTAGAAGAAGCTTTCTTTAGACAGCAATCTAACCTCAACAACGTCCAAACTGCTAACACCGCCTTAGAACAAGCTAAAGAATCACTACGTTTAGCACGTTTACGATTCCAAGCTGGTGTAGGTACACAAACTGACGTGATTAACGCTGAAAACGAATTAACGAGAGCCGAAGGTAATCGCATCACAGCGATTTTGGAATACAACCGAGCCTTGGCTGATTTACAAAGAGCTGTCACCTCCAGAGCCTTGTCTGCTTCAGTCAATACTCAATAGTCAATAGTCAATAGTCAATAATCCTGAGTGATGGGTTAGGAAATTTTTAACTCACCACTCACTACTCAGTCATTATTAGCTCAGAAATGACCGAAATTAATGGGATACAAGCCCCGTCCTTCTAGGACGGCTTTGTTTGTGTTAGAATAAATGCCGTAGAAGTTTTCCACGTCAAATGATAGTTTTGGAGTTTAAGGCAAAAGGGAAAACAACTCAATATGCAGCTATAAATGAAGCAATAAAGACCGCTCAATTTGTCCGCAACAAGTGTATCCGTTTTTGGATGGATAACCGAGGTGTAGGGCAAAAAGAGCTATATCGCTACAACACTGCATTAAGGGCTGAATACTCCTTCGTCAAAGACTTAAACTCTCATGCAACTCAGGTAGCAGTAGAAAGAGCATATAGCTCCATAGCTAGGTTCTACTACAATTGCAAGAAGCGCAAAGTTGGAGCGGAGGTTTCCTCCGATCCAAACTTTGTAAGAGAACAAATCCCTGGTCAAAAGGGATATCCCAAGTTTAAGAAAAATAACCGTTCGGTGGAATATAAAACCTCTGGGTGGAAACTATCGCAAACGAGAAAACAGATAACCTTTACCGACAAAAAGGGAATTGGCAAACTTAATCTCAAAGGAACGTGGGATTTAAACTTCTACCCATTAGAACAGATAAAACGAGTTAGGTTAGTACGTCGTGCTGATGGTTACTATGTTCAGTTTTTAGTCAGTGTAGATAATAAAGTAGAAACACAACCAACAGGTAAAACCATTGGCTTAGATGTTGGCTTAAAGGAGTTTTACACAGACAGTAATGGACACAGTGAACCTAACCCAAGATTTTATCGCACAGGAGAAAAGCGTCTAAAGTTTCGGCAAAGACGCGTTCAAAGCAAAAAGAAAGGCTCTATCAACCGCAAGAAAGCTATTAATAAATTAGGGCGAGTACACCTCAAAATAAGTAGGCAACGTCAAGAACACGCTAAGAGAATAGCGCGTTGCGTCATCCAATCTCACGATTTGGTCGCCTATGAAAACTTGAGGATAAAAAATTTAGTTAAGAATCAATCTCTTGCCAAATCTATTAATGATGCTGGTTGGTATCAATTCAGAAAATGGTTAGAGTATTTTGGGGTGAAGTTTGCCAGGATAACTGTAGCAGTCAATCCTGCCTACACATCGCAAGAATGCTCTAACTGTGGAGCAGTAGTCAAAAAATCTCTATCCACAAGAACTCATGTTTGTGAATGTGGATTTGTGCTGGATAGAGATTGGAATGCTGCTATTAATATTCTGAAATTAGCCTTGAGTACGGTAGGGCATACCGGAACTTGGATCTTAGATCCGAACGCTTTAGGAGATTCGACCTCTACTCATGCTGGAGAAATCTTGTATGAGCAAGTTGGGTCTATGAATAAAGAATCTTCGCCCTTATAGGGCGGAGAGTGTCAAAGACTATTAGATTATGGACTATTGACTACTATTGAAAAACTCATGACTACAGTCACATCCCAAGAAATTGCCATATTTCGTTCTCAATTGGTAGATGATCAAGGAGCTATGGAAGCCCTGGAATTAATTGAGGACTGTGAAGGAGATTTAGAAGATGCTGCCATGACTCTAGCAATTAAAGCTGGACAAGAACCAGAACAAGGCAATTCAGAGTGGCTGAGTGATTTGGCTAAAAGGTGGCGTGCTGTTATTTGTGAACAAGAATTTAGACAAGACTTACACAACGGCTCAATCAAAGAGATGGTGGCACATCTGAAAACAATACCCACATTTCCGAAAATTTTAGCCACACCAGTTTTGATATACATCCTCAAGCAAGGTGTGGATAAATTTTGTGAACCAATGGATAAGTTAAGGTAGGGAATGGGAAGCAGGGGGCAGGGAGCAGGGAGCAGGGGGAGAGAAATCCCATGCCCAATGCCCAATGCCCAATGCCCAATGCCCAATGCCCAACAACTCCTGATACGCTGGTAATTAAGGGAAAACTTCCATAGAAAAAATACTATCGTATCGATGAATTACCTTGTTGCCGTATTACCAGACCGTATCCAAGCTGAGGCTGCTTACTTAGCTTTAGAAAAAGAAGGCATAAATAGCACAATTTTGGGTAGAGGTTATAAAACTGCCGATGAATTTGGCTTAATTGATCCCAACGCCCAAGCTAAAAAACAAGCGCGACTTATGGCCTATTGGTTAGTACCATTTGGCTTTTTTGCCGGTTTTACCTTTAGTCTGATTACTGGTTTAGATACCTTCGCTTGGGCTGGTGAAATTGGTAATCATGTCATTGGCGGACTCTTAGGTGCTGGTAGTGGTGCTATGGGTAGCGTCTTTGTGGGTGGCGGAGTTGGCTTAGTTGTGGGTAGTGGTGATGCTTTACCCTACCGTAACCGTTTGGATGCTGGCAAGTATTTGGTCGTAGTGCAAGGTTCTGAAACGCTTTCTCGCCAAGCTACTCGCATATTACGCCAATTTGAACCAGAAAATATTCAAGGCTACGCAGGTTAGGGACTGGGAACTTGGAGCAGGGGGCAGGGGGCAGGGGGCAGGGAGCAGGGGGCAGGGAGCAGGGGAGACAGGGGAGACAAGGTAGACAGGGGAGGCAGGGGAGACAAGGGGCAGAGGGAGTAAAACTCTTAAATTTGGAATTTGGAATTTTGAATTGATTTATCATGTTGCCACGAGAAGAATTATTAAAGGGTGTTGACAATCGAGATAGTATTGCTCGTGTAATTGACCAAGCGGAGCAAGCGATTAAAACTTGGGAAGTGGTGTTGACAGATTTTTTGTCACCGCCAGAATTGGCAGAAATGCAACGGGTGTTTAGTCGCTTAACAGAAGTACAATTGTTAGCCTGGGGTGGATATCCACAAGCTGAGAGGCAAAGAGTTGCGATCGCTCGTTCTGAGTTACCCTTAGATCAATCTCAAGTCAGCTTGGTAGCCTTAGAAATCGCTGGTAATTTCTTATTCGATTCCGCGACGCACCGGGACTTTTTAGGGGCGATGTTAGGTACAGGTATTGTCAGAGATAAAACTGGAGACATTATTGTTTTAGGAGAACGAGGCGCACAAGTAATAGTCGTACCAGAGTTAGCAGAATTTTTGACAATGAATCTTAAACAGGTGCGTTCTGTGCCTGTAAAAACTCAGCCTATAGATTTAAGTGAGTTAAAAATCCGCGAACCCAAGAAAAAAGAATTAACTACTGTAGAAGCTTCCTTAAGATTAGATGCGATCGCTTCTGCTGGTTTTGGGATGTCTCGTAGTAAAATGGTAGACTTCATCGATGCAGGCGATGTGCGAGTGAATTGGAAAGAAGTCACTCAAGCTAGTTCACAAGTTAAATCCGGTGACTTAATCGCTATTCGTGGTAAAGGACGTTTAGAAGTCGGAGAAATCGCTGTCACAAAAAAAGAACGCTACCGCGTTCAATTAACAAGATATATGTAGAAAATGGGAAATGGGGTTAAGGGAATGGGGAATGTAACCAATGCCCAATGCCCATGACTAAGCTTTAAACTGTTTTTCTAAAATATTTACCAAGGTTTCTCTTGGTAAAAATCTTGGCATATTCGTGATTATTTTACTTAACACACCACCACTAATTACAGTCGAGTCACCTTTAGCTAAAGCATTTAAAGCATCATTTACTACTTCTTCAGGAGTCGATATTTTACTAGTTTTACCAGTAAAGCTTGAAGGAAAACTAGCTTCAGTAAAAAAGTTGCTTTCTGTCGGGCCAGGACAAACAACTAAGACACGCACTCCATAGTCACGATTTTCAGCCCACAAAGCTTCACTAAAACTCAATACAAAAGCCTTACTAGCAGCATATACCGATAGATAAGGTATCGGTTGAAATGCCGCAATTGAAGATACATTAATAATGCTTCCTGAACGGCGTTCTCGCATCAAGGGTAAAAATTTATGGGTTAAATCTACTAAAGCCAAAACATTTAATTGTATCATTTTGATTTGGCGTTCCCCATCCCTTTCTGCAAAGTCACCATAATCTCCAAAACCAGCATTATTGATTAACAAATCAATAGTTAATCCCTGATTTTTAGTGATATCAAATATATCCGCAGTCGCATTTGATTCGGTGAGGTCTTTAACTATCACCTCTACTTGGATGTTGTATTGTTTTTGCAGTTCTTGGGCAAGCTGATGTAATTTCTCTTGTGAACGTGCGACTAAAACCAAATTAGTTTGACGCGCCGCTAATTCTTTGGCAAAGGCTTCACCAATACCACTGGATGCACCGGTAATTAAAGCAGTTGACATTTTAGATAATCAATTTTTTTTTAGACCTATAAATTTTAACAATAGTTTTTAAAGGAGAGCCTGAATATTCAATAGTTACTCTCTCCCTTCCCTTGTCCCCCTTCCCTTGTCTCCCTTATCTCCCCTCCTCCCAGTCCCCAATCCTGAGCAATGGTAATTTTTTTCCTACGTAATGGGAATACTAAAACTATCAGTAACAGAATTATATGTATTAGCATCTATGTTTAACAAAATTAAGTGGGCTGTGATTCTTTTAGGGGGTACAGCCGGAGTGCTTTGGGTAGTGAATTTACCGTATCCGATGATTCGCTGGCCTATAGCGAAAACTGCCCCTATTCTGCTATTGCCTAGTTATATCAATATGGATCATAACTATCGTGAAGCAATTCACAACTTAGAACAAGCCGATCAATTAATTAATAAAGCCACTAGTCAAGCAGATATTGAACGCGGTGGAGAAAAAGTCAAAGCTGCAAAACGCAATTTAGATAATTTACCTGTATGGTTTTTAGGATACTATCCCCAGGCTTATTGTAATTTCTTTGGCTGTACTTGGCGGTTTACTGTGGATGAGTTTGAAACAGCACGTCAACGGGTGGGAAGAATAGAAGCGATAGTATTTCAAGATAAAAATGCTTTAGTACCATTCTTGCAAGCCGAAGAAACCCTAAAAGCCGCCAAGCAGCAATATGAGCAGGCTACTAATACTCAAGATAGAGAAAAAGCGATCGCTATTTGGCAAGCAGGAATAGACCAATTAGAACAAATTCCCCAACAAACACTAGCCGCAAAAACAGCAACAGCTAAACTCAACGCTTACAAACGTGATTTAGAAAATGCGCGTATTGGTAACTTCATCACAGCCGCTCAAGAATTTGACCTAGCAGCCGAACAAACTAAATCAACTCAGCCAAAAGCAGCATCCGAATTATGGCAACAGGCTATTAACCGCATTAATCAAGTTCCTTCAGAAAATCCCCGCTATATAGAAGCCCAAAAGTTATTAGCCAGTTACCAAACTAAAATTCAGGGTATAGTTGATCCCCGTAGTCAGAAATTAATTGAAGGTGCAAAACAATTTGCCCTTGCAGCCGCTAAATCTGCTCAAAATCCACCACATACAGAGATGAAATGGAAACAAATTGCTAAATTGTGGTCAACAGCCATTGAGCAATTGCAAAGCATCCGGGTAGAAGAACCGGGTTATTTAGAAGCTCAAAAGTTACTAGCGACCTATCAAACCAATTTAGGAATTGTGGAAACTCGCCTGCAAGCCGAGATTGACTCACAATCATCGCTGAAACAGGCAAATGAACAAATTCAGAGGTTAATTGCTGCACCTCCCTCTGATTCACAGGAGTTTCAAGCCCAAATCCAAGCTATTATTAACCAGCTAAGTACTGTGCAATCTGGGACAACAGCCTACGCAGAAGCCCAAATACTCATATCACAAGCCAATAAGCGACTTCAGCAGTAGTAATTTTTCAGAAAAAATACTTGCTATATCAAAAAAATATGCTATACTAATAAATCGTGAAGTTAAGGACGTATAGCTCAGTTGGTTAGAGCGCTACGTTGACATCGTAGAGGTCACTGGTTCGAATCCAGTTACGTCCATCTTAAACACAAGCGATTTCCTAGTTGTTAAATTTAAGTCTGACGATCCAGATTTCGTCCAATCAGTAGCTCACTTTTAGCAGTGTTTTTCTATTCATCAATATCAAGGGCTAACACCCTAACCCATAAGTGGAGACTCTCCCGCTAATTGCAAGCAATGTAGTGCGAGCATCCCAGACCTCACAATCTAGTTTTCCTGCTACCCTTCAGGAACGCTGCGCAAACACAGGACTGGTATCCCAGTATCATCCACAGGCAGACACGATGCGTCCTCACCGTATCTATACTTTACCTCAAATGCTTACCAATAAATAATAACTATTTAAG
Organism: Trichormus sp.; assembly: GCA_050633005.1. GTDB lineage: Bacteria > Cyanobacteriota > Cyanobacteriia > Cyanobacteriales > Nostocaceae > Trichormus. The sequence goes on from JBODRP010000269.1 coordinate 7,590, forward strand.
TAGGTAGACACAATTAAACTGAGCTATATAAACTTATGCAAAGTGCCACAAATGCTTTAAAGA
>JBODRP010000270.1:0-7624 GCA_050633005.1 Trichormus sp.
ACTTCTTTGAGAACAGAGACACAATACTGCCCCAAGTTCCCCAGCCCACAAACTAATAAGGTATCGGCATTGACTATATTTTGTGCCATGTTCAACGCTGTCTGAACAATTCAACATTCAAAATTGTGATGAGAGAGGATAATGTAACAACAAATGAAGTAATATACTTTACTAATGAATCATCGTCTAGTATTTTACCGTAGACTTTACTAAAATACTTGTAAATAGTAACGAAATTAATACCAACCTAATGGTGTGAACTACTGCACAGTTTCATTTACACCTGTTTTCGCTCAAACTATAAATTTCACCTAGTTCTGGAGATTTTTAAAAGGGTATTACGGTATGATTTCTCAAGATTATCATGCAATTGATTCTGTCAACGAACTGATTAGAAAAATCAGAGTCAAAGAAAAACAGCTAGAAATTGCTAAGGAAGCGCAAATGCACTATGTAGCTGAAGCTATAGAAACTCAACTATTAGAGTTAAAGCATCAGTTATCACTCTCACCAACAGAAGAGCCGGAAATTTACGCATTGATGAGTTTATTAGAAGAATTTTAGGCGTTGCTGAATCAAGGGATGAAATTGGATATGCTGAAATTTCAAACTCTTTATCCTCTCTGCACGCCAGTTGCTACAAGTCGGCAGAGCCGCCCAACGCACTGGCTCGTCTCTGCGCCTCTGCGTGAATAAATCATCCCGCAATTATGCAACGCCGAATTTTAATATCAAAGGTGCCTTATGGCTTCAGCCTAATGCACCCTAATGGCTACTCAATTCAACTACTTTAACAATCTCAGCCCACTGAGAGTAACTAATACTGTAGAACCTTCGTGACCAATTACACCGATGGGGAGGTTAATATTGCCGAGAAAGTTACCAACTAACAGTAAAATAATAAACCCTAGAGCAAAAACTATATTTTGTTTAACTATACTTTGCGATCGCCTGCCTAATTTGATCGCGGTGGACATTTTCTCTAGGTTATCTGCCATCAATACTATATCTGCGGTTTCTAAGGCGACATCGCTACCTGCTACACCCATTGCAATACCTACAGAGGCTTGAGCTAAAGCAGGTGCATCATTAATCCCATCACCTACCATTGCTACTGTTTGATATTTTTTTTGCAAGTTGCGAATCACCTCTAATTTATCTTCTGGTAGCAATTCGGCAAATACTTGATCAATACCGAGGGTTGCGGCGACACTATGGGCGGTGCGTTGGTTATCGCCAGTAATCATGATAATTTGTTCTATTCCTATTTGTCGGAGATGGGCAATAGTAGTAACTGCTTCTGGTCTGATTGTATCTGCAAGAGCGATCGCACCTATAATGTCATATTCTGCCCCGCTCATTTTTGCCACCCAAACCACAGTGTTACCCTGTTGTTCTAAAGATGCTGCTGTTTGTACTAATTCCTCTGGTAATTGGGGAACATACTCCTGTAGAAAAGCCCTATTGCCAACAATCACCGATTGATAGTTAACTGTACCAAAAATGCCTTTTCCTGGTATGGCTTGTACCTCACTAGCCCTTTGCCAGTCTAAATCACTAGCCGCCTGGGTGATAGCTTCTCCTATGGGGTGTTCTGAGGAAGATTCCAAAGCGGCGGCGGCTGTCAATACATCTTGTTGGGTGTATTTACCAGTGGTGATCACTTGGGATACTTGTACTTGTCCTGTAGTTAGAGTACCAGTTTTATCGAAGGCGATCGCTCTGACTTGACCAATCTTTTCTAACTGTGCGCCATTTTTAAATAAAATCCCCTGTCTTGCACCATTGGCAATTCCCGATAATAATGTCGGCATAATAGCCGCCATTAAAGCACAGGGAGAAGCCACCACCAAAAAAGTCAAAGCCCGATAAATTGTAGTTTCCCAGTTCCAACCCCAGACAAAGGGCGGTAAAGTAGCCAGTAATACCCCAGCAATGACGATAACTTTGGCATATCCCCTTTCAAACTTTTCAATAAACTCCTGGGAAGGCGGGGCTTCTGTTTGGGCTTGTTCCACCAAACGAATCACGCGCTGAATTAAACTACTGGCGGCTGGTTTGTGTAACTGCAACTGCAATGCACCATAACCATTAATTGTGCCCGCAAAGACTTCATCCCCCACTGTTTTTTCTATCGGTAAAGATTCCCCGGTAATTGCAGCTTGATTGACGGTGCTGTAACCAGAAACAATCATGCCATCTGTAGGAATTAATTCACCGGGTTTGACAACAATTTCATCACCGATTTGTAACTGGCTAATCGGAATAGTTGTTTCTTCTCCCTGTTGTAAAACCCTAGCTGTATCCGGTGTCAAACTCATCAAACTACGGATACTCTTCTCAGTTCGTCGCATTGCATAGCCTTCTAATGCGCCACTGATAGCAAAGATCAAAATTAAAATTGCACCATCAAGAATTAAGTGATATTCCCGCCGCCATAAACCTAAACTAGCTGCACCTACAGCCGCCACAATCATCAGTAAATCTACATCTAGTTCTTTTTCTTTAATCAGCGTCGTTAGTCCCTCCCGCGCGCTGTCGTAGCCTCCAATTACATAAGCCGCCGGTAGTAGTAGTAAAGCCCATCCTAGCCAACCTAGATGTAAGGCGAACCATCCCAAAAATAGCAGCAACCCACAAACTAGGGCGGCTAAAGTGTCTGAGTGTTCTGTGGTGAATTGCTGCCAACGCTGGGGGTAAAGCATGAGAGTAGAATCAGTGACGACTACCATCAGCCTAAACCTTGACATTAATGTTAATGTCAAGAGACTAGATTAAAACCAAGATCAAGAAGAAAATCTATGTTAAAGCGAATTTATATTGATAACTTTCGATGCTTAGTCAACTTTGAACTTAATTTCGATGAAATTAATCTATTTCTCGGTGCTAATGGTTCAGGTAAATCAACCGTTTTTGAAGCCTTGCGGAGACTGCAACTTTTTATAATTGGTGGTTATCCCATAGCAGGGGTTTTTTCTTATTTTGAATGTACTCGTTGGCAGAACATATCAATTCAGCGTTTCGAGTTGGAAGTAGATGGCAATCATGGCAATTATAAATATGAACTAGCTATTGCACATGATCAAAATAAAAGCCATATCCACTATGAACGTTTATGGTTTAATCAACAACCATTACTTAAATATGAAGCAGGTGAAGTAGAAATTTTTAATGATCATCACTTACCTAGTCCAAAATATCCCTTTAATTTTTCACAATCAGTATTATCTTTACTACAACCTAGTCAAGAGCATACAAAACTAACTTGGTTTAAATACCGCATTGAAAGATTAGTTATTGTACAAATTACACCTGTCTTAATGAATACTAACAGTAAACAGGAAGAAAAAATCCTGAATTATAAAATGGAAAACTTTGTTTCTTGGTATAGATATATTTCACAAGACCAGGGAAAAGTCTACGAAATAATGAGTGTTTTACAGAACGTGTTAGAAGGTTTTTCCAATTTTATTATTGAAAAATTTAGTGAACAAGACTGCACTTTGAAACTGAAATTTAAATCTCAGGGTAAAACTGAAAAAGCCATTGAATATTACTTTGGAGAATTATCCGATGGACAAAAGACGCTCCTTGCCCTTTACACTCTGCTTTATGGTACTCAATCTGAAGACTATACATTATGTATAGATGAACCGGAAAATTTTTTGGCTCTGCCAGAAATCCAACCTTGGTTAATTCAACTTTATGATTTCTGTAGTGAAGAAAAAATGCAGGCTTTACTCATATCACACCATCCAGAATTGATTAATTATCTTCTAGCATCACCGATAGGTTATTGGTTTGAGCGTCAGAGTAATGCACCTGTACGTGTAAAAAGAATTAGTGATCAAAATGCTGAAAATAGTGGATTACCAATTTCAGAATTAATCGCGCGGGGATGGCTACATGAATCAGCGTAGGATTCAGATTGTGATTTTGTGTGAGGATAGACAACAAGAAGTTTTTGCGCGTTACTTTCTCAAAAAAAGAGGTTTTACAGGAAATATTAGAACTAAATTTTGTCGCAAAGGAGCAGGAGAACAGTTGGTGAGAGAAAGTTATGCTACCGAGGTGAAAGTCTTTCGGAGCAAAAACTATATCTCAGGAATTTTAGTGGTTCTGATTGATGCTGATAATGCCAGTGTGTCGGCAACGCTCAAAGAATTAGATGATGCACTCATAAAAAATTCACTCACACCTCGTCAACCTGATGAAGCCATAGCGATATTTGTACCCAAAAGAAATATTGAAACTTGGATACATTATTTGCAAGGCACAAGTGTTGATGAAAATTCAGAAAAACCGTATCCAAAATTCCCGAAGCATGAGTCAGCTTGTAAACCCTATGTTGAGAATTTAGCAGATAAATGTCGTCAGGGGAATTTAGAGACTAATGCACCGCCATCACTTCAGGCGGCTTGTGGAGAATTGCAAAGAATTTTAGGTTTGTTGGGGTAAAGTTATGAATGGTGGTTGCTTGACGATTAAAGAACTGACAGCAGCCGTGGGAGGTGGCATTACTCCCCGGATGGTGCGACATTACCATGAGTTAGGCTTGTTACCACAGCCGGAGCGATCGCCAAGTAACTATCGCCTCTATACTGAAAAAGATGTGATCAGGCTGCAAAAAATCGTGGCACTGAAACAACAAGGGTTTCAACTCAACCATATTCGCCACATTTTGGCAGTAGAACCCGAAGCAGACACCAATAGTCATTTCATGACACAGTTGCAACAACAATATCGCGCCGTCATACAGCAAATTGCCCAACTGCGCCAAACAGCCTCAGCTTTAGAAGGATTATTAGGACGCGATCGCCATTGTCAAATCATGCAAGCAGAAGTTTTGGCACAAGTCAAGTTACTAGATGTAGAAACTCAAGCCGGTTTGGGAAGTTTGGCTAAACTTTGGAGTGGTTTAGATGCTGAAGTTCACACCCATTCGGAAATTTTTGCAGAATCTTTGCAAAACTTGCTTCCCGACTTATCCAACCGTTCCGAGATTGAACAACATTTAATTTCTCAGCTAGTTTTAGCCTGTGGTGATGTTAGTTTAGTGTCCTTTATTCGGCTTAGTCAAGATGCGATTGCTGCCAGTCGTGCAGCCTTGAGTTGTGGTTGTGAGATTGTTGTTGATATCCCCACCATTGCGGCAGCTGTAGATCAAACTAGATTAGTGCATCTCGGTTGTCGAGTCACAACTTTAATTGATAATCCCCATATTTCCACCGCCACAGAAGCTGAACTAGAATTTTGGCAGCATCAACAATGGCGGCAAAGATTAGAACAAGTTAGCAAAGGCTCTATTTTAGTGATTGGTTATGCTCCGTCAGTGCTACTAGCAGTCTGTAGCCTCATTCAGCAGCAAAAAATTCAACCATCTCTAGTGATGGCAATGCCGATTGGTTTTAGTCACGCCCCGGCCGCCAAGCGTCAACTGATGCAACAAAACTTACCTTATATCACTATTGAAGGGACAATTGGTGGCGGGTTGTTAGCGGCAACTGCACTCAATTCCTTAATGGAGTCATTAATTGCAAAACCAGATTGTCATTGTTATCTTGGACAGCTAAGCTAAAAACTGTTGAATTTTGCCTACTAGAAACTTCGGGGAAATAGGTTTTGTTAAGTATTCATTAGCACCTGCCTGTAAACATTTTTCTTTGTCTCCGGGCATAGCTAATGCAGTTAAGGCGATAATTGGTAATCTAGCAAATTCCTGGTCGGCTCGAATCTGGCGGATGGCTTCCAACCCATCAACTTTTGGCATTTGAATATCCATTAAAATTAAGTCGGGATGGTGGCGTTTGGTAAGTGCAATTGCTTGTTCTCCATTGGCGGCTAAGATGTAGCGATAGCCTAAACTCTCTAAGTAGATGGTAAACATCTCTACATTGGCTTCATTATCTTCTGCTAACAAAATCAGGGGAGACTGAGTAGTTATTATGTCATCTGGTGAACTAGAGACAGCAACAACTTCACATTGGGGAACTTCCCAAGCTAATGGGGGAGGTTGAGCCGGAATTTGCACCATAAAACAACTACCCTCACCTAATTCACTTGTGAATGTGACTTGACCTCCATGTAGTTCGGCAATCTGCCGGACTAGGGATAGACCCAAACCTGTGCCATTGTAATGACGACTGAGGCTACTATCAACCTGACTGAAGGGCTGAAACAGTTTATCGAAATTTTCGGGAGCGATACCAATGCCAGTATCAGTGACAGAAAACACAATCCACTCTACACAAGCTGGGTTTTGCTCATTGTGATTGTTAGCTAGACGACTAACTGCCAAGGTGATATTACCGCCTTCTGGAGTGAATTTGACAGCATTGCTGAGTAAATTGATCAGTACTTGCCGCAGACGGCGATGGTCTGCTTGAATGCTGCCGATATCATCGGGAATGAGACTAGTAATCTGAATCTTTTTTTTCAATGCCATCTGGCGGATAAAGATGAGACTGTTCTCACACAGACTGCGAATGGGAACTTTGCTAATTTCTAGTTCGAGTTTGCCAGATTCAATTTTAGACAGGTCAAGGATATCATTAATTAGTTCTAGTAAATGTCTGCCACTGCCTTCTATAGTAGCGATCGCATTTTTCTGTCTGTGATTAATATCACCAAATATCCCTTCTTGGAGTCCTTCAGACATTCCCAAAATGGCATTGAGGGGGGTTCGCAGTTCATGACTCATGCTAGCCAAAAATTCGTCTTTGAGGCGGGTAGCACGGGCAAGTTGAGCGTTGGTAGTTGCTAGTTGCTCATTGGTTTGGCGTAACTCTTCTTCTGCTTGTTGGCGTTCGGTGATATCAGTGAGCGTCCCCACATATCCTAGTAAAGTACCTTCAGCATCGATTTCAGGAACTACTTGACTGTAGAACCAAGTGATGCTGCCATCTGGGTGGAGATGCCTACCCTCAAATTTATTAATTCCTTTTTGCTGTAGTGTTTCTAAGCTTTCTGCTAGCAGGCGATCGCGGTCTTCTGGGTGTAAAGCTTGTACCCATCCCCTCCCTAATGCCGTTTCTGCGGATCTACCTGTCATTACACTCCACTCAGCATTGACATAGGTACACTTACCCAACCTATCAAACCGGAAAATCGCTACTGGTGCTGCTGCCGCTAATGTAGAATAGCGGCGTTCACTTGCTTGCAATGCTGCTTCTGCTTGTTTGCGTTGGGTGATATCTTTGACAATCCCCACAAATCCGATTATTTCCCCTTGATCATTCTCTAGTCGTTTCACCGATAGCAAGACTGGAAAACGGTAGCCATCTTTGCGAATGTGGGTACATTCCACTTCATAGCTACCTGCTTCGGTTTTGATCAGAAAAAATTCTTGAATCTCTACAATTTCCCTACCTAGTTCTAAGGAGAATGTTGCTAACCATTTTTCAACTTCCACGGGATCATGAAATAACCCAGGACTAATGTAACCAATCACTTCCTCGGCTGTGTAGCCCAACATCCTCTCAGCAGCTGCATTGAAGGTTTGAATTTTCCCATCTTCTCCTGTAGAAATAATCCCATAATCAGTGCCATCCAAAATTGCCTGTTGCAAATTACTTAAGGCTAACAACCTGGCTTCACTGGCTTTGAGTGCGGCTGTGCGTTGTTT
>JBODRP010000271.1:0-7574 GCA_050633005.1 Trichormus sp.
ACGTCTCTACAGTACAGAATAAAGTGCATCTATGGCTACGCCAGGCAAGCTACATGAACAAACGGTATAAAGGAACTTCCAGATAAAAAAATATCCAAGTTGTAGGGTGTGTCAGTGCGATATAAACTAACTATAATCAGATATTCTTCATACTGACGCACCCAACCCAACCATTAGTTTCGCATAATTTATTTTTTGGTGTTCCCAAAACTAGTTAACTTAAATTTTAAGCCAGAATAGTTGTAGAGCAGTAGACAATCAGTTTCTTAAGTTGGAATTATAAATTGATTATGGTAAGCCAACTCAGCCAAACCAAACCCCAAACTGAACTGAATATTAAGTGGGAAGCTTTACCCAAAGACTTCAAACTAGAGGATGAACCGGTGGAAAATACAGGGCAGCCTATTTTGGCTGGTGCTTTACGGGAAAGTTTAGAAATCAGTGGCTTCATTCAACCACAAATGCTGATAGCATCAAACTTTGGATTGTGTGCAACTGTTAATGAACAACTGGTGATTAAAGCCCCAGATTGGGTATATGTACCATCAGTTAAAGAAGTAATTAGTAATCGCAAAAGTTATACACCAAATTTAGAAGGTGAAATTCCGCTAATAGTGATGGAATTTCTCTCAGATAATGACGGAGGAGAATATTCTGTTAAACGCAGTTATCCGCCGGGCAGATGGTTTTTTTATGAGCAAATCTTGCAAGTTCCTATCTATATTATTTTTGAACCAACTGGGGGATTATTAGAATATTATAACTTAGAAAATGGACGTTATGAACTAAAATTACCCGATGAAAATGGTCGTCATTGGGTAGATGCAATGGGCTTATATTTAGGAACTTGGCAAGGAACAAAAGAAGCCCATACAGGTTATTGGTTACGTTGGTGGGATAAAGATGGTAATTTGTTACCTTGGGCGGTGGAAAAAATAGAAGAAGAACGCCAACGTGCAGAACAAGAAAGACAAGAAAAAGAACGATTAATTGCGTATTTGCGATCGCAAGGTATCGACCCCGATAATTTACCAAATTTATAAGGAATAAAGATTACATATGATACCAGGGGAAATCATCACACCAGCCGGAGAAATTGAACTTAATGTTGGTCGGGCAACTGTAAAATTAAGTGTAGCAAATACAGGCGATCGCCCGATTCAAGTTGGTTCGCATTTTCATTTTTATGAAGTGAATAATGCGCTGAATTTTGATAGAGAACAAGCGTTGGGAATGCGGTTAGATATTCCTGCCGGAACAGCAGTACGCTTTGAACCGGGGGATGAGAAGGAGGTAAATTTAGTGGCTTTGGTTGGGAGTCGGGAGGTTTATGGGTTTAATGGGAAGGTGAATGGTAAATTATAACGCAGAGGGGCGCGGAGGTTTACGCAGAGGTGCGCGGAGTTAGAGGTTGTTGGCTACGCGTTTGATGCCTTCTTTGAGGTGGAGGACGTTAAAGTTGAGGAGGAGGCCGAGTTTACAGTGGGTGAGTTTGAGGTAGGTGAGAAGTTGTACTGCGTGGATGGGTTTAAGAGATTCTACAGATTTGACTTCAATCACTACCTTATTTTCGACTATCAAATCTAACCGATAAACACAATCTAATTCCACCTCTTTATACACCAGAGGTAAGGAAATTTGCCTACCAACCCTAAACCCCTCCTGCTTCAACTCATAATACAAACACTCCTCATAAGCCGACTCCAACAACCCAGGCCCTAACGCCGTATGCACCCGCATCCCACACCCAATAATCATCCCACTCAAATCATTCTCATTCATACTCCGCGCTCCTCTGCGCTTCCCTCCGCGCCCCTTTGCGTTTAAATCCAATTCTAACCCCACTTCCCAGGAATGTAATATGCCTTACAAAATATCTCGCCACGCCTACGCAGAAACCTACGGCCCCACAGTAGGCGATCGCATCCGTCTAGCCGACACAGAATTATTTATACAAGTAGAACAAGACTTCACCACCTACGGCGACGAAGTAAAATTTGGTGGCGGTAAAGTCATCCGCGATGGTATGGGACAATCCCCCATTTCTAACGCTGATGGTGCAGTAGATTTAGTCATTACCAACGCTTTGATTCTCGACTGGTGGGGAATAGTCAAAGCAGACATCGGCATTAAAGACGGCAAAATATTCAAAATCGGTAAAGCCGGTAATCCCTATATTCAAGACAATATCGATATTATTATCGGCCCCGGTACAGAAGCCTTAGCAGGGGAAGGAATGATTCTCACGGCTGGCGGAATTGATAGCCATATTCATTTTATCTGTCCCCAACAAATTGAAGTAGCGATCGCCTCCGGTATCACAACCATGATTGGCGGTGGTACAGGCCCCGCTACCGGTACAAACGCCACCACCTGCACCCCCGGCCCTTGGAATATGTACCGAATGCTACAAGCGGCTGATGCTTTCCCCATGAATTTAGGCTTTTTGGGGAAAGGCAACGCCAGTCAACCCCAAGCCTTAGTCGAACAAGTTGCAGCCGGCGCAATGGGGCTAAAACTCCATGAAGACTGGGGAACAACACCAGCCACCATTGATACCTGTCTCAGTGTCGCCGATGAATATGATGTGCAAGTAGCAATTCACACCGACACCCTCAACGAAGCCGGATTTGTGGAAGATACCATTGCCGCCTTTAAACATCGCGTCATCCACACCTACCACACCGAAGGCGCAGGGGGGGGACACGCACCAGACATCATCAAAGTCTGCGGTGAAACCAACGTCCTCCCATCATCCACTAATCCCACCCGTCCCTATACTCTCAACACCCTAGACGAACACCTAGATATGTTGATGGTATGTCATCACCTCGACCCCAGTATTGCTGAAGATGTCGCCTTTGCTGAATCTCGCATCCGTCGGGAAACCATCGCCGCCGAAGATATTCTCCACGACTTAGGCGCGTTTAGCATGATTGCATCGGATTCTCAAGCAATGGGCAGGGTAGGAGAGGTAATAATTCGTACTTGGCAAACAGCCCATAAAATGAAGGTACAACGGGGAAGCCTTGCTGGGGAAAGGGATGCTGATAACTTGCGCGCTAAAAGATATGTAGCAAAATACACTATTAACCCAGCTATTACACATGGAATTGCGGAGTATGTTGGTTCTGTAGAGGAAGGTAAACTTGCAGATTTATGCTTGTGGCGACCGGCATTTTTTGGCGTAAAACCAGAGATAGTCATTAAAGGCGGAATGATTGCATGGTCACAGATGGGAGATGCTAACGCAAGTATTCCCACACCCCAACCTGTGCATATGCGACCGATGTTTGGCAGTTTTGCCGGCGCGAGACACGCTACATCTTTAACCTTTGTTTCCCAAGCGGCGTTAGCTAGAGAAATTCCTAGTCAGTTGGGGTTAAAAAAATCTGCCGTTGCCGTTTCTGGAACGCGTCAATTAACTAAACAAGATATGAAGTTAAATGATGCTTTACCTCAGATAGAAGTAGATCCAGAAACCTATGAAGTCAAAGCCGATGGCGAATTATTAACCTGTGAACCCGCCACCGTTTTACCAATGGCGCAAAGATACTTTTTGTTCTAGTCCAACAAAATAATTCGTAATTCGTAATTCGTAATTCGTAATTCGTAATTCGTAATTAATTTACAAATGTATCTTTGGCTGAATTTTGGAAAATTTCTCATAACGGGACTTAGACAAAAAGTTGCCAGAAAAAACACTCAAATGTATATGCAGAGAGACTTTGACATCGTTTTGCTTAGTTTCTTGATATATCTGGGTTTCAAGCATTTTTGAGCCTTTGGTGTATTTTGCTTGTACTGTAAGGCTTTGAGGCTTGTTTCTGCCTTAAAAATGTTTAAGTCCCGATAAAAAAAGAGTGGGAGAAAGCATATCAATCGCTTTTATCTCCCACCCTGCCATTACTGCTGTAGAGTTCAGGAATTTTGACAGATATTGCCATTCATATAGGGGCTAATTATCAATCAATGGCATAATCTGTACAAATTACACATCCCTGATGCAGCAAAGGCTAAGTTTAATTATTCTTTTGAGAAGTTAGCAGATGAAACTAACATGACAGGTTAACAATAACAGGGTTTTAAATCCGTTAATTGTTAACTCTCAACTTCTATGTAATTTAACTCGATAAATTGTAGTTAGGTTGCCAATTTGGCAACTTTATCTTAAGTTCAAGGGTTGACATCCCCGACTCCCACCGTCTTTAAGTAAGTAGAACGACTTGAAAAAACCAAACTATGTAAAGTAATGTAAAAAAATGAATTTAGTTCCTAGTAAGGACTTTATACCAATTCTCTATGAAGTTGCGCCAAATAAATGATGTAGAGACGTTGCATGCAACGTCTCTACAGTACAGAATAAAGTGTATCTTCATCAAGAAAAGGTATTAGTCCTTAAGAGAGGACTAAAGTCCTCTCTTCTCTACGAGACGCTTACAGCGAACGAGACGCTGCGCGTAGCTTGCTTCCCCGCAGGGGTACACTACAAACCTTTAATTATTTACACCGTTCTACTTAATAATTAATGAGCAATGGGCAGAACTTACACCAGTTTCACGAGCAATCGTTGGTGCGTGACGCTATTAGTCTGATGACTACGTTCAAATACTTTCGCAGCGTCACACACCCTACATCTACATCTACTCATTACTCATTACTCATTACTTATTACTTATTACTTATTACTCATTTAATGTTCAACTACACGCTTCTAAGTGCCACAATCGGATCAAGTTTGGCTGCACGTCTAGCGGGAACGACACCAAAAAATAAGCCGATACATCCTGAAATAGCAACAGTTGTGACAATGATTACTGGAGATAAAGCGGATTCTAACGGTGTAAAGGCTGCTACTAAGACAATTCCACCCACACCAATTCCCGTACCGATTAAACCGCCAATTGCTGATACAATTACGGATTCAATCATAAATTGCAGTAATATATTTTGCTCGGTAGCACCAATGGCTTTCCGTAGTCCGATTTCTTGGGTGCGTTCGGTGACGGAAACGAGCATAATATTCATGATGCCGATACCACCAACAAATAATGAGATACCAGCGATCGCGGCTAACATAACGGTTAATGCACCAGTGATTTGTCCTACGGTTTGCAAAGCATCTTTTTGAGTTCTAATCGTAAAGTCATCTTCACCGATCAGTTTGTGGCGTTGACGTAATAAATTAGTAATTTGAAACACGGCTGCATCAACACTTTCGGCATTTTTGGCAGAGGCGACAATGTAACTTAACTCTAATCCATAGGGAGAAGTCCGCCCCACAATCCGGTTAGCCATCGTAAAAACAGGTATTAAAGCCGAATCATCGTAGTCAACACCTAAGCTTGAACCTTTGGTTTCTAATACTCCAATAATTTGAAAACTAGCGTTTTTAATTCTTAATTGTTGCCCAACAGGGTTACTATTACCAAAAAGTCTGTTGGCTAATTTGCCACCGATGACGACAACTTGATTGCTACGTTTCATATCTACGTCGCTAAAAAATCTCCCTTGGGCAACTTCAAAGTCTCGCACTACTAAGAAATTAGGCGTTGTGCCGATAATATTGACATCGGTATTTTTATTACTATAGGTGACTACTTGCCTACTGTTTAACTCTGCGGTGACATTAACAATGGTGGGTACTTGGCTAGCGATCGCTTTGGCATCTTCATATACTAAGGTCTTTGGCACTTCTCTAGAAATCCGTTGAGTTGCCTGATTGCCAGGAATGATAAATAATACGTTTGGCCCCAAGGATTCTAGTTCTTTGTTGACATAGTTTTGTCCGGCTTCACCAATGCCAATCATGGCAATGACTGAGGCGTTACCGATGACTATACCCAACATAGTGAGCGTACTACGTAGTTTATTCGCTAGCAGGGTTTTTCCTGCCATTTCTACACTTTCTAAGAAGTTCATGGATTTGTCTGTTCTTGTGCCTTTTGAATTTTGTAGTCTTTGGGTAAGTCTATAAAAACGCGATCGCCTGCTTGTAATCCTGAGATGACTTGGGTTTGATCTTGGATTTGCGCCCCTAGGGTAACTTCCCGAAATTGGGGTTTATTGTTGGCATCTGTGACTAATACGCCAGTTTTGCCGTTTTCGGTCAAAATAGATACGGTGGGTAATAATAAAGCATTGTTAACGCGATCGCCCAGAAAAGTTAAATCCACATTTAAACCAGAACGCAGTTTATCTGTACCTGTGTCCAGAGCTACCCGCACTTGAAAGGATGTCACACCTTGTTCTACCACCGCTTCCGGGGCAATCAGGCGAACATTACCTTTAAAAACTTCATCAGGATACGCATCTGCAAGGATTTCCACTTGTTGTCCCTCTTGGATGCGGCCAATGTCGGCTTCGGGGATTTGCGCTAATATTTCTAAACCCTTAGCTACTGCCACAATCGAGCTAGAAGTCGCTGATGCGCTGGTAGAGGCGGAAGTTGTGGGAGTCACAAAAGCCCCAATGTTCGCATATTTCTGGGTGACAACTCCCCCAAAGGGAGCGCGAATTATGGTATCTTGCAACCTCACTTCTGCTGCTGCTAACTGTGCTTGGGCAGCTTTCACGGCTGCTCGGCGTTGGGCAATTTGTTCAGGGCGGCTACCTTCTTCTAACAGTACAAATGCAGCGCGTGCTTCGGTAACGGCTGCTTCTCTAGCGGCGATGACTTCGCTACGAGTCCCACTTTGCAACAATGAAAGTTGTTTTTCGGCTTCTGCTAAGTTGGCTTTAGCACTTTTATCTTCACTAATAGCTTGATCGAGTAATTGTTTTCTTTCTGCTCCTTGTTCGTAGAGGTATTGATAACGCTTAACCTGTTCAGAGGTGTAATTGACTCTGGCGCGGGCGGAATCTACTTGAGCTTGGGCTTTAGCAATTTCTTGGGGACGATTTCCCGCTTGCGCTTCAGATAGTTGGGCTTGGACTTGGTCTAAACGCGCTCTAGACTGAGCAATTTCTTGGGGACGATTGCCTGCTTGCGCTTCCGCTAGTTGGGCTTGAGCTTGGGCTAAATTAGCCCGAAATTGGGCGATTTGGGCTTGAATATCGCCTACATCCATCCGAGCAATAATTTGTCCTTGCTGGACGCGATCGCCCTGCTCTACATATAATTCCGCTAATACCCCAGGATTTTTGGGACTAATATTTACACTTTGAACTGGCACAACCTTACCACTGGCAGTAATCCGCAGAGTCACATTTTTGGCCTCTACAGGTACAGTCAGTTGCGTGACATTATCTCTATGAGTTCCTCGATTGACAAGGCTGTAGCTAGTTGTACCAACAATCAAAGCCCCAACCGCTAATAATCCCACTAGCCATCTATTTGGATGCTTCAGCTTGCCAATAATGGGAACTTCTATGTACGCAATCATAAATATTGACCTATGGAAAGTATTGGTGGTCTAATCAGAAATTTCAATCATTAAGAATATTGTAGAAATAAATATTTATTTAACACTACTTTAGTTACATTGAGAGATTTTGCCAATGTGCTAATCATCCTAGCTTTGATTTATCTAATGTGCCTTCACCTGATAGGGTGAGCAGAACAGGAGTACTGA
>JBODRP010000272.1:0-7542 GCA_050633005.1 Trichormus sp.
ATTTTTATAAATTGAAATACCTCAAAAGTTATACCAAAGATAAAAAACTTATCCAATATATTTTTAGTCATATTGAGTTTGTCAAACAAACGACTAATGAGTTCACGACTGATAGTATTACCTTGGAACACATACTACCTCAGTCATCAGGTAAAGAAGATTATATAGGTATGATCGGTAATTTATTGCCACTGGCGGCAAAACTGAATGAAGAAGCTGATAGTAAAAACTTGGTTGACAAAATAGATATATACAAAAAATCAAAATTTATATTAACACAAGAATTTACAACCAGTTACCCCGAAACATGGGGAAAAGAAGAAATTCAAGCTAGAACAAGTGATTTGGCACAATATTTATACAATTCAATGTGGAATTCAAATGAATAAAATCTTGAAGGGTGAGCGAAGAATGAAAATTTACTACAATACCTCTGCACAAAAAGTTATTGATGAAAGCTAAAGGTGTGTCAAGAGTGTCTTTAAGGAGATTGATAGATAATGAAGACTTTAGAAATAATTGTCACTATTACTCAGGATGGCAAGCTGGTAGTTAATTCTCCTATAGGCTTACCTGTGGGTGAATATAATGCTGTCCTCGTACTAGAAGATCAACCCATTAGTAGTATTCAAACTTCTGTTCAAGAAGCTCAAGCTATTTTGAGAAAATATATTCCTGCTAGTAGAAATCTTTCTCAAGAGTTGATTGAGGAGCGAAGATTGGAGAGCTTGACTGAGTAAAGTTGTTGTAGATGCTTCTGCTGTTTTAGCGTTGCTTAATCAAGAAACTGGTAGCGAAGAAATTTTGCAGTTGATTGACAATGCAGCAATTAGTAGTCTCAACCTATCGGAAATTATAGCAAAGCTAGCAGATCCAGGAATACCTGAAGAAGAGATTAGGCAAATTCTATTGCATCTAAATCTTGAGGTGGTTCTTTTTCATGAAGAACAAGCTCTGAGGGCTGGTATGATGCCTCCAGCTACTAAATCTATCGGACTTTCATTTGGAGACTGTGCTTGTCTAGCGTTAGGTATTTTTCTTAACCAGCCTGTGATCACCACTGATCGTTTGTGGAGTAACCTGAATCTTGGGGTTGAAATTAGAGTAGTGCCTTACAGCTAATTTCTTTTCTCTTTCCTAGCATAACTACTCTGGGAGAGCCTTACTTATTACTCATTACTTATTACTCATTACTCATTACTTCATGGTCTACCTCACTTACTTCAAAAGTGCTGTATTTACGAACCAGTTAATATCACGTCTACCAACAGAGAGATGATTTCATTGACAAACATTGCTAATCTAGCCAGAGAAAAACATTCAAAAGTAACAAAAAGAGCATATGGCATCTGCAAAACAACTGCATGGAACTGACCTAGTAGATTGTGCTAGGGCAAATGCCAAGCAGGGAATTAAAACTGCTGCTTATCAATGTGGTTATGGTGACGATATCAATACCTTTGCGCGAGAACTTAGACAAGCTTGTGAGCAGATGAATTTACAAGTTAAAGAACTGAGTGAACTGGTGACAGACCAGGACATGATATTAGAAATGGGTAATGGTGAAATCATTGCTCCAGATACATCTTCAGAATTGTAGAAATTAATCATTAGTCACAAGTTTGACTATAACTCAGCAGAGTTGAGACTTATGGAGTTAATATGAATTTTGCTAAGTTGAAGTAAATTAAGACACCTAAGACATCAACGGCTGTAGTAATAAATGGTGCAGACATCAAAGCAGGATCTAAACGCAGAAAGCGGAATAAAAACGGTAGAGCTGAACCAGAGACAGAAGCTAAAACGGAAATAGCTATCAGACTACTACCGACTGCGATCGCTACTTCTAATCTGCCTTGTAAAAAGAAAGCCCAAATAGTAGCGATACTACCTAACATACCACCGAGTAATGCGCCGGCGATCGCTTCCCGTCCAATTACCTGCAAAGTCCCCAAGGATCTAATTTCATCGGTGTTCATCCCCCTAATCACTACAGTAGAAGACTGCGCGCCTACGTTACCACCAGTACCAGTCAGTAGGGGAATAAAAGCCGTTAAGGTAACGAACTTGGTTAAAATATCTTCTTGGGATTTAATAATCGTACCTGTAACAGTATTAGTAATTAGTAAAACAAGTAACCATACAACTCGTTTACGGGCTACTTTCAATAAATCCATCTGAAAATAATTATCGCCACCCGACTGCACACCACCACCTACAGCATAAATATCTTCTGTGGTTTCCTGTTGCAAAATATCAATCACATCATCAACGGTGACAATACCTACTAAACGTTCTTCTTTGTCTACTACAGGCACAGCCAAAAAATCGTATCGTTGAATTAACCTAGCGACTTCTTCTTGGTCTGTATCGGTGTGGACACAAATCACATCACGGGTCATAATGTCCCCGATAATTTGCTCAGGCTGAGATGTGACTAATTCTCGTAGTGAGACTATCCCTGTTAACCGTCTGGCGGTATCTGTAACATAGAGATAATAAATCATCTCACTGGCATTAGCTAGGCTGCGAATCCGTTCTAAGGCTTGAGCTACCGTAAAGTTTTCTTTGAGAGCTATCAACTCTAAAGTCATTATCCGCCCAGCCTTATCAGGTTCATAACCCAAAAGTAAAGCTGTGGCTTGGCGTTCTGTCGGACTGAGTTGTTCTAAAAGACGATTGACAACTTTCGCAGGTAATTCATCAAATAACCTAGCGCGGTCATCTGAAGACATTTGATCTACAATATCGCGGACTTCTTGGCTTTTCAATTCCTCAATCAGCCGTTCTTGTACACTGTAGTCGAGATATTCATAAACTTCAATCGCTTCACTTTTGGAAAGTAAGCGAAACGCCAAAGCGTGCATAGCTTCTGGTAAACCTTCAATCGCTTCGGCGATATCAGCAGGCTGTACTGGTACGAGAATAGCTTTAGCTCCCTGCAAGTCTCCGGCTTCTAATAGCATTCGCAGCTGAGTTCTGACTAAATCTCGTAGTTCCCTACGTGAAACATCCTGAAGGGTAGAGTTTAAGTTGTTCGTCTCCGTCACTTTCCACTTTCCTCGACCAGTATTAACAAAGTTGCTGCCCCTAGTCTAAGGGATAGTGGCAAAGGATAACTCTAAAATTCTGGTGATTTTTTGTACTTGAAGATAAGAGGATGTTTGAGAAGTGGTTGGCTGTGTTTTGAAAAATTTGTTGATTCCCCCTCAACCCCTTAAAAAGAGGGGGGGAACTAGAATCAAAGTTTCTTAACTCCTCTGCCAAAGTTTAATGGTTTTATCCAAACTACCGCTTACCAACATATCACCGGAACTGGTAAAAGTCAGGGATGTGACAATATCAGTGTGTCCTGTAAAGGTAGCTAATAACTCGCCGGAGTCAAAATGCCATAATTTGATAGTTTGATCTGCACTGCTACTAGCAATAATTTGTTCATCAGGACTAAGAGCGATCGCATACACTTTATCAGTATGTCCTTTGAGGGTGCGAATTAATTTCCCACTCTCCAAATTCCAAATCTTAATTGTCTGATCCCAGCTACCACTCACTAGCCATTGAGCATCTTTGCTAATTGCTAAAGCCCGGACTATGTGAGCATGACCGATGAGGGTATGTAAAGGCTCTTTATCTTTAAGATTCTTTGTATTCCAGGGTTCTGAACTATGCCAGACTTTGATTTTACGATAGCTACCGGTGACTAAGGTTTGTCCGTCTCGACTTAACACTAAAGAATGTGCAGCCGTATCATCTAAAGATAAGATGGCTTTTACCTGACGACTCATCAAATCCCAAAACAAGATTTTTCTATCATCGCCACCAGTCGCTAACATTTGTCCATCGGGTGTGAAAGCAAGACAGCGCACCACACCATGATGTTTGTGCAGAATATCGATTAAATCGAGCGCGCCTGTATGCCAAATTTTAATGGTAGAGTCTGCACCACCACTAACTAGCATCTGTCCGTCTGCACTAAAAGCCAGAGAACTAATATCATCTATCAGTCCCGACAACACCCAAGGATATTCTGACAAAGTATCAATTAAATCACCTTTGCTTAAATCCCATAATTTTGTCTCGCCATGACTACCACTAGCCAAAATTGGTGTAATCATGCCGTTTTCATATTTAGAATTAAAAGCTAGACAATTAATTCCTTTAGTATGTCCTTTTAACGTCTGCCAACATTCCCAATCACCAATAATTTCTTTTTTAGGATGATCTGAAGATACAGTTTGAATTGTTTCAGGAATTGTTCTTGCAACAACTATCGGTAAGATATCTCTTTTAATATCTTTTTTCATGGTGAGTGATTCTAAATACCAACTCAAACCCCCTGCATACAATAAGTTACTAGGACTCACAAACATTTTTGGCTCAGTTAATCCCACTTGATGGCTAGGTAAAAAGCCAGCAATCACCGCTTGTTTTTCACAGCCCATTTTTCCTGTCGAGGGATAAAATAAGCACAAGAAAATTAATACTTGGTGATGTGTTAAATCATCTTGAGTGACTGACCACCTAATTTTATCTTTCTTAATGCCATTAAAACTTTCCCCATCAGCAACATAAACTTGTACACTTAACTTAGGATTATCTGTTAGCAAGTAAGTAAACTTACTCTGACCGCGCAAGTTACCCTCATCATCTAACACCATATTCTGTACAGTGTCTTGGGGGATTTTCTTCAGTAACTTGCCTAGACGAGTGCTAATAATGCGATCGACAATTTGCTCTCGCAAAATATAATCTTCGGCTTGTTGCTGGAAATATGTCGGAAAAGGGATCGTCCAGTCAGGGGGTTCGGGATACTCAGGCGGTATGGGAGGAGGATTCTTCGCCAAGATTTCGGCTTGTCGGCGAGAAAATTCGATAATTTTCGCTAAAGCCTCTCCACAAAATGCCATCACTTCGCTGTGACACCCTCTAACTTGACTTTCTAGCAAAGCTAAATCGTAAGTTTTGGGTTTTTTCACACGTTGAAGGAAGTCAGCCTGTTGAGCTTTGAGTAAGCTAATCCAATCCATCTGCATTCCTGCGGCACAATGTTGCATACTTAAGGTAAGCTATACCAATGCAATGACTCAAGTTTATAACTTCTAGTTAATTAAAAATTCCGTAATCCTCGCAGTCAAATAGAACACAATCAAAGGCTTAATTCGCAGAGAGTATCCATCAAAAAGGATAAAGACCGTTGATTGATCAATTCGACTGAAGTATTGAGAATTTAAATGATGTCCGTCAATTCTAACTAACCTTAACAATAAGATACTGTTGCCCTAGAAACAGTTATATTTCTAAAGACTAGTATTCTTAGAGAGGTTGAGACAACCACAACTCAAAATGATGATTTTAAAGTAACTGAGTGTTACAAAAGCTCATATATATACTTGTTAATTTGTTAACTTGCGATACATTTTTAGCAATTTTAAGTTTTATGTTCTGGTGTAGAAGGTTGAGTATCTGATTCTAGTGCTTGAATTTTTCTGTGCAACTCAAATTCTTCACTACTAACTATTGTTTCGAGATTGGCAATTCTTTGCTCTAGCGTCTCTGTTGGTGGCTTTGATAAAGATTTTGATCCAGATTTTTGCTCATCACCACGCCAAACAGCAACAGTACCTGCAACTGCGCCACCAAGAGCAGCTAAGGGGAGCAAAGGGCCACTGCGAGTCACAGCCGACAGGGGAATACAAATTACAAACATCCCAACTGTCATTCCCCAAATTTTAGAGGTAGCAGCAACCCTACTATCTTCCTGTGGTTGTTGAACCATAAATTTTACCCAGAGGATTTACCTAACTAGATTCGCACGATCGCCGATAAAAATACCTCCCGCATTTGGGTTAAGTATAATTACTCTTCAACCTCTGATACAATTTCTGGGGGAGTGATGAATTGTGATTCTTTCGAGAAACACAGGGGTGTAGGGGTGTAGGGGTGTAAGGGAAAAACTTGTTTCTCTTAATATTTTTCACTTTGCGCCGCCGCGCGTGTTAGAAACTTAAATTTTGAATTTTGAATTTTGAATTGATATGACAAGTACATCTCACATTTTCCTGGTTGGAGCTAGTCGCGGTGTTGGTAGAGAAATTGCAGCTTGCTTAAGTCAACAAAATATCCCAGTCACAGCAGTGCTAAGAAATGAAACATCCCGTAGCGAACTAGAAGCAATGGGAGTTGAGGTAGTGTTAGGAGATGCCTTAAAGGTAGATGATGTAGAACGTGCCATGATCACAGATAAACCAATTTATGCTGTGATTAGCACATTAGGCGGTTTACCTAGTGACGAACAAAAACCAGATTACATAGGTAATAAAAATATCATTGATGCAGCAGTGAAAGCTGGTGTACAGAAATTTATCCTCGTTACGTCTATCGGTACTGGTAATAGTGTTGGTGCTTTGTCTCCCCAAGCTTTAAACGCACTGCAAACAGTTTTGGTGGAAAAAGACAAGGCGGAACAACACTTAATTGCTAGCGGACTCACTTACACCATTATCCGTCCTGGTGGGTTGAAATCAGAGCCAGCTACCGGTAATGCTGTGTTAACGGAAGATACGCGTATTGTTGGGAGTATCCACCGTGCAGATGTTGCAGCGTTGGTTTGTGGTTGTTTAAATTCTGAGGCGGCTAATAATAAGGTTCTCTCAGCAATTGATAAAAATATGTTGTTTACTTCAACGGAGTTTGTTGAGTTTCCTATATATTGAGTTTCCGAGATCAATGTTGGGTGAAGCGCAGCGCAACCTAACATTGATATTTTGAATTTTGTAGCTTGCTTCCCGCAGGGTATTTTGAATTTTGAATTGATTTATTCCCCTGATATTTGTAGGAAGATGGTTCTTTTGCGTGCGCCATCTAATTCAAAAAATAATACTGATTGCCACGTTCCGAGGGCTAAGTTACTGTCAACAATAGGAATAACTTCACTGGTAGTCAGCATCATCGCCATGAGGTGAGAATGAGCATTCATTGGCTCGTCTTCTGGGACAATTCTTAAATGTAAGTCGTTATGTAAGTAACGGTCTGTTTCTGGTGCGAGTTTATTTAAAAATACTTTAATATCTTCTAATAGTCTTTCTTCGTCTTCATTAATTGCTAAAGCTGTGGTAGTGTGCCTGGAAAATACTAATACTTGTCCGTTTTTAATGCCAGTTTCGCTAATAAAGTCTTTAATTTGGGGTGTAATGTTATATATATTAATCCCGGTGGCTGTTTCGATTTCAATGATTTTATTAATAATGGGCATAAGCTGAGAATTAAACTAAATTGACTAATTTAAATGGGAAAAGCACAGTTTTAATTTTCTCATATCTATTGCGAATTTCTCTGTTCATACTACTTAGGGGCAGCAAGCTAGGCGTAGCGTCTCATAGAGAAGCGGGACGTTAATTCATTGCCTAAAGCCTACGGCATAGCTGCGCTGAGAGCGGAGCAGGAGCATCGTTGCGAATTGATTTTATTCTCCTATCCCCCTCCACTCCGGGTGAGCGAAAAAAGGTGTGGGGAGTGTGGGAGGTGTGGGGAGTGTGGAGGGTA
>JBODRP010000273.1:0-7478 GCA_050633005.1 Trichormus sp.
GTAATCTCTGCGTTCCTCTAGTACAATTACTAGAAAGCCTAGACCAAGGGCAACTGTTTCGTTACATCCCTATGCAAGATGAGGAAACCCTTGCCGAATGGAGTATTACATCTGAAGACTGTGAACAAGGGATAATTTTAATTGATGCCAATGAGCCTAATAGACGTTGGCAAGGCAGTGATGCGGCTGAAGAAATTCGGCGATTGTTACCCCTGGGTAGTGTGTTTATAGACGCATATCGAGCCTTACCGGGAGCAAAATCAGTAGGAGATTACTTCTACCAACAAATTCGGGACAATCGTTATAATATTTTTGGTAAACGCCCCACCACCTATCAATCACCTTACTGTGTTGATGGCAGTTGCGGAAGCTAGGAAATGATGACTGTTGACGGTTGATGGTTGACTCTTAAGTAATGACTAATAACTATTGGGGACTTCCAGGAATTAAATTATTCAATTGTGATAGCAAATAAAAGTTCTTTACTCACACAGTAATGGAATATTTTTTGGATTGGAAGTCCCTTAACTATTGACTAATCACTTTGTCTATTAAACACTTCTAAAATCTGACGGCAAACTTGTTTGAGTTTCTCTGTGACTTCACCAGAAGGTATAGACTCCCCGACAAAACTCCAAGTCTCTACCGTAGAAAGTCGCCACACTTCACCGCGATGATCAAACCCAGCTACCTCTAAGCCAATGGCTCGTCGTGATTTCGTGATGGGGTCTTGGTGAAATCGAATTTGAATTAAAATACTGCGACTGCGCCAAGATTTACTCACCCCAGGAAAATGAAACCCAATATCTATAGAATCTGGATCAACTAATTCTCTGGTTTCTGGGTCATTGTTCCAGGGTTTTAAATCTGATTTGGCATCAGGAAACTCGAATTTGAACAAGTTAACTGCTGTAGCAATCTTGCTGGCGAGTTCAAGGTTGGTTGCCTGTTCAGCTGCATTCACGAAAAAACACTCCTTGATTGGGACGGACTTAAAGGTAGGGAGTGGGGAGTAGGGATTAGAGACTCTGGACTGGCGATTAACATAATTATCCAGTGTTTAGTCTCTAGTCTCTAGTCATTAACCTCTAGTTAAGTAATTGTACTTAAAATTTTTACCAGAATAGCTCATAGTGAGCTTTTTGTGGAAGAGTCCAAGGGAAATATGAAAAAATTTCTCCAAAATCATTTACTGGTAGGAACGATAAATTACCTCCGCGATATAGAATTACACTGTGAATCAGCAAAAAGAAACCAACCAATTTCAGTGTATGGCGCGTCAACGCTCAATCATTTCATTACTTATCGTACTTGTAGCAACGTTTCTAGTTAGTTGCGGCAGTCCTACTACCGCAGTTGCTCCTCCAACTTATACAACTGCTCAACTTGAGAAAATTCAGGTACATTCCCCTGAGATTCAAGCTGTGCGCGATCGCGCAGACGAACTGAAAGCCCTGATTCAAAAAAGCGACTGGATCGATGTGGGTAATTTTATTCATGGGCCAATGGCAGAAGCTAGGCTGAGTATGACTTACATCACACCCAACCTACTGCCTAAAGCACAATCCACAGCCCGGCAAATCAACAAAGATTTGCTCAACCATCTAGTTAAAATCGATCAGGCAGCTAGTGCTGGTAATACTCAACTTGCCTTAAGTAACTATAAAGCTGCTTTCGCTGATGTTGATCAATTCCTAGAACTACTGCCTGAAACCAGTAGCGCATCTGAGGCTAGCTAGAATAGGGGAAAGAATCAAGAGGTGTAAGGGTGTAGGGGTATAGGGGTATAGGGGTTTTGAATGCCCTATACCCTATTCTCATGAGCAAAAATTATGAATGTAGTGATTATCGGTTGTGGCGTAGTTGGGGCGGCGATCGCGTATGAACTGAGCCAAGTTTCTGGAATCAAAATTACAGTATTTGATCAACAACCTCCAGCACAGGCTTCTACTGGGGCGGCATTGGGTGTTTTGGTGGGG
The DNA here is from genome assembly GCA_050633005.1 of Trichormus sp. Taxonomy (GTDB): domain Bacteria; phylum Cyanobacteriota; class Cyanobacteriia; order Cyanobacteriales; family Nostocaceae; genus Trichormus. Next base: position 1,980 of record JBODRP010000273.1, read on the forward strand.
ATAATTAGCCAGAAAATCAAGGGTAAGGCTTGGCAACTACGACAAACCAGCATTCAACGTTATGAAACTTTGATTCCTGAACTAGAAGCCTTAACAGGACGCACCATTCCTTTTAACCGTCAAGGTATTCTCAGGCTTTGTCTGGCAGAAGACAACTTAGCCGACTGGCAAAAGTTAGCAGAAATTCGCCACTCCCAAGGTTGGCAATTAGAAATTTGGGATCAGGGGAAACTTAAAGCTATGTGTCCCCAAATCGATCATCCTCAAGTGATTGGTGCTGTTTACTCTCCCCAAGATCGTCAACTTGACCCTACAGTATTGACTTTGGCTTTAGTGGAAGCAGCCCAACAAAAAAGCGTAAATTTCCAGTTTGGTGTGAATGTTTTAGGTATTTCCAGCCCAGCCAATAGCAAATGTAACTCAGTAAAAACAACAGTCGGTAACTTCCCCGCCGATTGGATCATTATTTCGGCTGGGTTGGGTTCTACAGCTTTGACAGCCCAGTTAAATCAAAAGATAGATATTCGTCCTGTATTGGGACAAGCCCTGCAAGTATCTCTAGGACATTTGTTAGGTAATCCTGACTTTCAACCAGCCATCAATGGTAATGATGTGCATATAGTTCCCATTGGTGGCGGTGACTATTGGATAGGCGCGACGGTGGAATTTCCTGTAGATAGTGATGAGATTCCCGCCAATCAAGAATTATTAGAGTCAGTGAAAAAACAAGCGATCGCTTTTTGTCCAGAATTAGCTTCAGCTAAAATTATTCGCACTTGGTCAGGTTTACGTCCCCGCCCGGAAGGTCGTCCAGCACCAGTAATTGGAGAATTGCCAGGTTTTAGTAATGTTCTATTAGCAACTGGACATTATCGCAATGGGGTTTTACTTGCTCCAGCTACAGCTAGTATGATTCGGCAAATCATTCGTAATTCGTAATTCGTAATTCGTAATTCGTAATTAAGAATGGGCATGGGGCATTGGGCATTGGGCATGGGGCATATCAATTCAAAATTCAAAATACCCTACGGGAAGCAAGCTACAAAATTCAAAATTCAAGAGTTTTTCTGCCTCTGCTCCCCTGCCCCCCTGCCCCTCTGCTCCCTTGTCTCCCCTGCCTCCCCTGCTCCCTTGTCTCCCCTGCCCCCTGTCCCCCTGCTCCCTGCCCCCTGTCCCCCTGCTCCCTGCCCCCTGCTCCCCTGCCTCCTACCACCTACACCCCTACCTTCTCCTCTCTTTCTGCTGCTGAAATGAGATGACCATCTTCCATGTAAATAATGCGGTCGGCGATATCTAAAATGCGGTTGTCGTGGGTGACTAGTAAAATGGTACAGCTTTGCTCTTTGGCTAATTTCTGCATTAGTTCTACAACGTCGCGGCCGGATTGTTTATCTAGGGCGGCTGTGGGTTCGTCTGCTAAGACAATTTTAGGCTGACTGACTAAAGCACGGGCGATCGCTACCCGTTGTTTTTGTCCTCCTGATAAGTTATCCGGGTAGTAATGTAGTCTTTCTCCTAATCCTACTTCTTCCAGGATATGTTGCGATCGCTCCAGCATTTCTTGGGGAGTGATTTTTCCTTGCACTTCTAAACCCATACGCACATTTTGAATTGCCGTTAAGCTACCATGCAGGTTATGCGCTTGAAAAATATAACCGTGATTGCGTCGGGCTTGGGTTAATTGTTTACTACTAGCACCACACAGTTCTTTACCTAATATTCGCAAGCTACCCGACTGGGCAGAACGTAAACCACCAACCAAGGTCAGTAAGGTAGTTTTTCCAGAACCGGAAGGCCCTGTCATAATTATAATTTCCCCTGCATTAATTTCCAGGTTGATATTAAATAAAACTTGTTTTTTCAGTTGACCATTACCAAAGTAATGATCTAAGTTTTCAATATTAATGACTGGTTCAGAACTTACTATGCTCATTTTTAATTTTCAATTTTGTATTTTAAAACATATCTGCCGGGTCAGCAGCTTGCAGTTTACGAGTGGCGATCGCTCCCGATAAGCTACACATGATCATGGTTAATAAGAACACTATTATGGCTCTTGATGCGGTCATATAGATGGGTAGATTTGTGGCATTGGCTGCTAAACTATAAAGTCCTAAAGGTAAGATAAATCCTGGAATAAAACCCAATGCTGCTAAGATAATTGCTTCTTCAAAAATTACACCCAATAAATAAGAATTACCGTAACCCATTGCTTTGAATGTAGCGTATTCTTTCATGTGGGCATTAACATCTGTTGACAGTACTTGATAGACAATGATTACACCCACCATGAAACCCATTGATACACCTAAACTAAAAATAAAACCAATGGGGCTTTCTTTTTTCCAATAATCTTCTTCAAATTGGATATATTCTGCACGAGTGAATACTTTGATATCTTCACTTTTTAAGTGAGTTCTTAAAGCTGTTGCTACCTGCTCTTTATCATACCCTGGTTGAATATTAATTAAGCCTAAACTAATACTTCCGGCTTGTCTTCTGGGAAATAACCGCAAAAAGTTTTCATCACTAGATATTAAAGTCCCATCCGCACCAAAGGAAGCCCCTAACTTGAATACTCCGCCAATAGTAATAGTACGTTTATCTACTTCTGTGGTGACAAGTTTACCTGCATCAATTTGTTGAAAAACTTGTTCATATTCTCCTCTAGCGGCGCGGTCAAAAACAAAGGTGTCTGGTAGCTTAATTTTATCTAACTGATTGTTAACTTCTGGTATATTTAGGGCTGGTTGTTCAGGGTTAAACCCAATGGCTTGTACTGTAGTTTTGCGGCGAGTTTGGGGATTTTTCCAAGTGACTAAACCGATATACATGGCTTCTGCTGACTTGACACCGGGTACATTCGCCGCTTGTAAGAGTCGCCGCCTGGAGAAAGTCGCCAAATTCTGCATATTCCGACTTTGGGGACTGATTAAGATGATATCTGCTAGAAAGGCACGATTGAGGCGGGTGTTGCTGTCATACAAGGCATTTTGAAAGCCAAGCTGCATAAAAATTAGCACATCAGCAAAGGCAATACCAGCTAAGGCGACGAGTAGGCGACTTTTATGATGGCTCAGTTGTAACCATCCTAAAGGTGTGCGGCGTTTTATGGTTTGAAGCATATTGAATTGGGGCATGGGGAATTGGGCATGGGGCATGGAAGTTATACCAATTCGCAATTCGCAATTCGCAATTCGCAATTAAGAAATTCAGATACCATCTGGGTTTCAAGCTTTGCATCTGTTGCTTAATTTTGGAGAATTGGTCACAACTTAATTACTGCTTTGATTTGGAGGTTGGTAAATTTGGCAGCTTTTTGGCTGGAGGGTTCATCTAGTTGCACATGAACTTCTACTACTCTGGCATCAATGTTTTCACTGGGGTCAGTGTTAATAATGTTTTGTCGTTGTACTTGCCAGCCAATCCAATCTACTGTTCCTTGTAATTGTCCTGAGAGTGAATTACTGGATATCTGCACCTGTTGTCCGGGTATAATTTTGTTGATATCACTTTGGTAAACTTCCACCACTGCATACATTTGCTTGGTTTGCCCAATCTCGACGATGCCGTCGTTTGATACTACTTCACCTGCACGGGTATGAATGTCAAATATCACACCGTCTTGAGGAGATTTGACATAGGCTTGGGCTAAATTGGCTTGGGCTTGTTTAGCAGATGCCATCGCCCGGTTCAATTCTGCTTGGGCTGCGGCTATATCTACGGGGCGGACTTCGGCTATTTTATCTAGGGTGGCTGCGGCTGCACTAACTTGCTGATTACCGGTGGCGTTAATTCTGGCTAGGGCGGTTTTGGCTTCGCTGATTTGCTTACGTCCAGTGCTATCAATTCTTTGTAGGTTGGCTTTGGCTTCATCCAACTGCTGGGTAATAGTATCTACGCTTAACCTTTTGCTGTCAAATGCAGATTGGGAAATTGCTCCTTCAGTATAAAGCTGTTGGTAGCGTTGAAATTCGATTTGGGCGTTGTTTAATTGTGCGGTTAATCTTTTAATGGTGGCTTGTTGGGCGGTGGTTTCACCTTGCCATTGGGCTTCTAATCTAGCAACGGTTTGCTGTTGTTCTCTGTTATTCCCTACTGTCTGTGCTTCTAGGCGGGCGATTTCGGCTCTTTGGGCGAGTATTTCCCCAGATTTAGCACCTAATTTAACTTTTGCTAAGTTGATCTCAGCTAGTTTTACGGCGGCTTGGGTTTCCTGGTAGGCTGCTTGTAGGCGATCGCTATTATCTAAAATGGCAATTATCTGCCCAGTTTTTATCCTGTCTCCTTCTTTGACTAGTAATTTCTCTACCCGACTGCCTTGACTAGCTGAGGGTGCAGAAACTTTAATCACTGTCCCTTTTGGCTCTAATCTACCTAATGCTGTCACGGTTTTGACTGGTGGCAGGCTGATTTGGGTGATTTCCCTAGCACTAGTTGACTGTGCTTGACTTTGCCACAATCTGTAACCATGAAGTCCGGCGATCGCCAAACCTGTAACTGCTGCCAGTACAATCAATGGGCGAGAGTTAGGTTTAAAAAATACGGAACTTTTAGTTGCTACGTCGCGCACCATAAGCCCTCTTTTTTTCGTATGCTAAATAAACTGATTAGTTTAGTCGTCTATAATTAAACTAAACTGTACATTCTAAAAATGTCAATATTTCTCTGAGAAAATAAAGTTTGAGGGTGTAGGGTAGCAGAGGGAGAAAAACTAATGGCTTTTAACTTGATTTGTCGCCAATTTCCATGAGAAAAAACAAGATACAGATAGAAGACAAGGTAGACGCGATTCTGAATGGCGCGATGCAAGAGTTTTTAACACACGGCTATGCTGCTACCTCAATGGATAGGGTGACAGCCGCCGCAGGTGTTTCCAAAACAACCATTTACAACTATTTTCAAGATAAAGAGGGATTATTTGCGGCGTTAATTCAACGCCTAGCACAAGAAAAATATTTAGCAGTGCTAGATCCGAAATTTCTCCAAGGAGAACCAGAAGTAGTTTTACGTCGCCTTGCCAACCATATTTTGCATCAAGTTCATCAAGACCAAAAGTTGTTAAGCTTGGTGAGACTAATTATTGGTGAGTCTGGGCGGTTTCCTTCCTTAGCACAAATTTTTGTTAGCAATATAGATAAGCCTGGTTTCGAGTTGGTAACTCAGTATATTACCGAGCATCCAGAACTACAATTACCTGACCCGCAAGTAGCAGCACGTATTTTTATCGGCACGTTGATTCATTTCACAATTGTTCAATGTATGCTGCATGGTCATGATATTGTACCAATGGAGCGCGATCGCCTGATTGAAAATCTAGTCAAATTGATGACTGTCAATCTCAAAAATAATACTGATAGTCGTCAATATTCTGGGACTAAACACAAATCACCGAGACGCAAACGCAACAGTGCCGGTAAATTTCAGATGGACTACAGCAATGAGCCTAAACAACTCAGGTCTATGAGATTAACAGATACAGCTTGGGAAAAGTTAGCA
>JBODRP010000274.1:0-7471 GCA_050633005.1 Trichormus sp.
AAAATACAATGCCCAATGCCCAATGCCCAATGCCCAATGCCCAATGCCCAATGCCTATTGACTATTCACATTTTTAAAGGGAGTCTTTTTAGATTTCTGCTTTTTAGTTTTTTGGTAGTCTAGCTCTCGAAGTTTTTTCATAATCCGGTTGAAATACTCTTGGAGATAGCTTTCTAAAGTAGTTGTCTGTTCTTGTTCTAGCCCAAATACTGTATAAACTTTATCCATTGGTGCGTTTAACGGCTTACCACTGGCCAAGACTTCTGTAAATGCTAATCTATCGGCTACATTTAGTCCCCACTGAAAGAAGCGTGCTATGCGGCGCACGGTACGCAGAAGGTTAATTGGCATTCTTCTGACTTTGGCTTCTTTGCCAGATAACCGTTCACAGAGGCTGATAATTTCCTCTGCACTCCAGGCACGAGTTCCTACAACGGGGAAAGTTTGTTTTTCTGCCTCTGGTACACTCAATGCACGCACGGCAAATTTGGCAATATCTTGAGTGTCCATGTAAGCAACGGGTGAAGAGTCGCCAGTTACCCAAACGGGTTGCCCTTCTAAAATCGGTATGCCATATTGACCGATTAACCCTTGCATGAAGCCTGCTAATTGCAAGATTGTGTAATTTATGCCTGATTCAGCTAAAAATAGTTCAGTACACCGCTTAATCTCCATAAGTGGGACTTCTGGGTACTTATCGGCATCAAGAATAGAAAAGAATATAAAACGTTCTACACCAGCAGCTTTGGCAGCTTGAATTAAGGCTACTTGACCTTGCCAGTCTACCTGCTTAATAGTTAGTGAATCTGTGGCGCGGGAGGTGGCAGCATCAATCACTGCTGTTACTCCTTCTAATGCACCTGTCAGGGTTTCAGGGTAACACAAATCTCCTTTGACAAGTTCTGCTCCCCATTCTTTTAAAAAAGCTGCTCTTTTCGCACTACGCACTAGACAACGTACTTTATATCCCTCATCGATCGCCCGACGAGCCACTTGTCTTCCTAAAGTGCCTGTAGCACCCACTATTAATAAAGTCATGAGGGTATTAACAAATTTTAAACTTTTATGAAAAGAATCTTAACAGAATTATATCTGTAAACAAAAGTTTACTTCTTTTTAAGGAAAACGTCATTGATAGGGACAGATTAAGCAAAACAGCGTTTTCCGGTTGACGGAAACGCTATTTTTTTGGAGAGAGTAAAGCTTTTTGTCTCTCGCTAATAGTCCTCTAGGGGAATTATTCTTCTGATCCTTGGATTTTTAGCAATAAAGCACCCAAAGCCCAACCCACAAAGATTAGACCGAAAGATAAGATAGCTGCATTCAACATTTCGCCGCTCATTGATGTGTTCTCCTTTGCAAATGGTGGCTGTGTAAATTTTTATTTTTGACTTGTTTCACCAGATTAGACTTGATGATTCAGTCCTAATCTTTGCTAATCTTACCAATAACCCATGCTTGTGAATGCTCATGCCTTCCAGAAGCTCGTAACGGCTAGGGTAGGATTAGACCTGTGTAAATAATTCTAAACTAGTTTGATGGTTAATCTCTCATATAGGGATTGAGCCGCCAAATTTTGGATTTTGAATTTTTGGATTGTTCTTGCTACAAGTTCCATCCGTTGTGGGCGCAATAAGAGAAATTCTATCCGCGTTTATCTGCGTTTATCTGCGTTTAATTATATTCAAATCTAATGCAACATTTAAGCCTTGCCACACCACTACTAGACTTATATCAGTAATAATATGGATCAAGTTAGTCACAATCAGACGCAAAAATTACCACATAAAAAACCCCGACGTTTGGCTATAACTTTGGGAGATCCAGCCGGAATTGGCCCGGAGGTAATTTTAAAAGCTTTAGCGGATCAAGAAGTTGGTCAAAATTCTGATTTAACTGTGATCGGTAATCGGGATTTGCTGGTACAGATATATAAAAAACTAACAGCGAGTGAGAAGGTATCTCCTTTAGCAAATCCTGATGAATTAAATGTTATTGATGTGCCTTTAGATACTGATATTGAGAATGAGATTATTTTAGGAGCGGGAAATGCAGCTAGTGGTGCGGCGAGTTTTGCTTATATGGAATATGCGATCGCACAAACTCTAGCTGGTAACTTTGATGCTATTGTTACAGCACCCATCGCTAAATCTGCGTGGAAATCCGCAGGTTATAATTATCCAGGACAAACAGAATTGTTAGCCGAAAAGTCTGGTGTGGAAAGATTCGGGATGTTATTTGTGGCGCGATCGCCTTATACTGGTTGGACACTCCGCACTTTATTAGCTACTACCCATATCCCCCTGTGTCAAGTAGCAGATACGCTGACACCGGAGTTATTAACCAAAAAATTAGATTTATTAGTGGAGTGTTTAAAGCAAGATTTTGGGCTAACTAGTGGGAGAATTGCGATCGCAGGTTTAAATCCCCATAGTGGCGAACAGGGACAATTGGGAACGGAAGAACAAGATTGGTTAATTCCTTGGTTGGAGTCAGAACGGGAAAAACGGCCTCATTTTCAGCTAGAAGGGCCAATTCCCCCTGATACAATGTGGGTTAAGCCTGGTCAAGCTTGGTATGGTAATTCTCTCGGACAAAATCCCGCCGATGCTTATTTAGCACTTTACCACGACCAAGGTTTAATTCCCGTCAAGTTAATGGCCTTTGACCGTGCTGTGAATACTTCCATTGGTTTACCCTTTGTTCGCACTTCCCCCGATCACGGCACAGCCTTTGATATCGCAGGTAAGGGAATTGCTGATGCTACTAGTATGAAAGCTGCAATTGAGTTAGCGGCTGAGTTGGTTACTCAAAGGTTAGCTACTAAAGCATGATGAATAATGAAAGCTGAATATTTTTTTTCATTCATAAATAATTTCAATTTCTCTTGTTCTAAATCGTCAAGTTGCAGCTAACTTATAAACTTGTTTAAAAAATCATGGAAACCCAGCCAAGGGAAATTAGAAATTATCTCACATTATATGGAATAAATCCTTTTGATGAATGGCTAAAGACTCTCCGCGATAGAAAAGCAAAAGCGAAGATTAGAGCTAGACTTGATAGAGTAGAAGATGGCAATTTAGGAGATTGCAAATCAGTTGCAGAAGGTGTTTTAGAACTGCGAATCAATTATGGCCCAGGCTACCGTATTTATTTTGCACAAGAAGGAACAATAATCATTCTTTTGTTGTGCGGAGGGGATAAAAGTACTCAAGAACAAGATATTAGCAAAGCTAAAGAATACTTGCAAGATTATCGGAGTAGGGAAGATGCCTAAAAGTAAAAGTTATCATGAAGGATTAATTGAAGATATTAAAAATCCCTTAGAAGCTGCTTCATATATTGAAGCAGTTTTAGAAGAGGGTGATCCTAAAATGTTAAGTAAAGCTCTCAAAAATATTATTGAGGCACAAGGAGGAATTGAAAAGTTCTCATCCCAGATTCAGGAGTGCTACCAGAAACTAAACCAAATTTTATTAGAAAAAGGAGAAATTAATTTTATTTATTTAAATACATTACTAAACGCATTAGGTTTACAACTTACAGTTCAAGTCAAGTCAGCTTAATAATTGAAATAATTTTTTTGTTTTTATTAAATTAATATCGAAGTTATCCCTCTATCTTGTACTTATGTAATTTGTGATCCCATTGGAAAGTCAATCTTCCATGATTAACCTCATCCATCTCTTCACCTTCGTCAATGAGGTCTTGATTATTTTCTTCTAATTCCCGCATATAACTTCTGAGTATACCCCCAACAGCGATCGCTCTGGTTTTATGCAACTGGCGGGTTAACTCTAGAAACCATTCCCTGTCTGCTATTAAGTCCGATTCTTTCACCTGATACTTGAGTATTTCAGGAATCAGCACTGTGGGATCATGATGTTTAGCGATCGCGCTAATATGAATTACTGGCTGATAATTAATCCTTAAGCACTGCTGCCATAATGACACCCATTTGGCTTGAGATATGTAGCCATGACTAAAATACGAAGGTTGCACCATCGCCAAAATATGCAAATGTGGGTGTGCTGATGTTCCGTCTCTACCCTTGGTAACTTCAATAGATTTTACCCAACCTTTCCCCGGCCATGTTTTTAATTCAGTCAATCGCTTAAAAGCTTTGTTTATCTCATCTAAGGTGTCTCGGAGTTCGGTAATTTGGCAATTCTTGACAGTTAAAGTCATAAACAGCCATCGATATTTGGGATAATCTGCAACAACCTCTGGAAGAATTTTATACGCTTTTGCTTTCCACATGAGCGATCGCCTCCACTGGCAAATCGGACAGTGACGAACTCGACAAAATCGAGTGTGCAGTAATTTTAATTTCAGATTATTTTCTGAGTCTTCTGGTAATAATTGGAACTCCAGCGACTCTGAACACCTCTTTACCCGCCAAGCATACTCATTGAAGAAATCTTCTTCGGCTGTAGCGTAATAATTGGCAACCTGTTCAGCATTGACTCTATGCTTATCCCAAGTTTTACCTATAGGGAGAATATCCGATAAATTCAGTACATCTTGACTAAGTAGAAAGTCATGTTGCGACAATAATTCAAAACCAACAGAGCTTTTATTTGAGGCTTTGGTAGACACCATATTCCCTGAGATTTTTGGTATTAGAACCTAAAACTAACACCAATCTATATACGCAAACCTCAATATAATTACTTATGACCGACCTGAGTATTCATTTGCGGATTTATTGCAACTATCAAAACCAAGAATCTTGAGTGATCACAGGAGTCATCTTGATACTAACAACACTTGTCTTCTATTCCGGGATTTCAAACTTGTAACCGTAGCCGCGAACAGTTTTAATAAACTCTGGGATACTAGTATCAGTTTCTAATTTTTTACGCAGCTGACCTATGTGTACATCAACTACCCGCCCATCTCCTACATAGTCACAACCCCAAATTTTCTGGATGAGTTGGGGACGACTCCAGGCTTGACCGGGATGACTTGCTAAAAAATGTAGGATATTAAATTCTAAGGCCGTTAAATTTAGGGGTTTATCATTGAGGGTGACTTCCCTACCGTCTGGGTTAATTGCTAGCTGTTTGAAAATTAGACGCTGTGAAGGAGATGGTTTCACAGAGCGGATACGTCTTAATAGAGCTTGCACTCTCACTTCAATTTCAGCTAGGCTAAAGGGCTTAGTAATAAAGTCATCAGCACCGGCAGCCATAATTTTAATTTTATCAGTTTCTTCTGTCCTCCCAGTCAGAATCATCACTAAGACATTATTGCGACTTTGCATTTCTTGACAAAGGTTGTAGCCACTGGTGTCTGGAAGATTCCAATCAAGAATAACTAAAGCTGGGTCAAATTGGTCAAATAAGGCCAGCGCTGTTTTCCCATCAGCTGCCGACTCAATTTGATATTTACGGCTTAAAAACCGATATATGAGGTTACGAACCCCAAAATCGTCATCTACAACAAGAATTTTCGGATTTGAAGCGGTCGGCATCACCATAATATTCCAGCCTAATGTTGATTTGGCAATTAATTTGCTGTGTGTAATGAAATTACGTAGACTTACAGCTAGTTGTCCCTATACATTGCTTATGTACTACTGAGCTACACTTAATTTTCCATTAATTTTCTGAAAAGTTCAGCCACCGTATTGCATACGAAATGTATGAGTTTCGTATAAGTTTGGTATGTTTTTATTCTGAGATGCTATAATTGTGAATCTTCAGAGTTAAGAGAAATTTTGACTTTTAGTGTGTTCCTAAGTGTGTTTCTCTACCGATAAATAATTCTCTAACTGCTGGTGAGTGGCTGAAAAATTGCAGCCATGAAAAAATCACCTAGGCAATCTACCTAACATACCCTACTGTGAATTACCCGATGAAGAATCTTGCTTCGGGTATATGTGATTTTTTGTCTGTGTGGCATCTACGTATAAAAATTGCATTTTTTATTATTTCATCATAATTTTTTCTGGGAGTATGACTAGCCGAGGACTAAAAGCTTCACCAGAAGGTATTAAGGCTGCAAAAACAGCTTTAACTGATAAAACCTTGAGTCAGCAAAGATTAGCAGCCGCTTTAGGAATCACACGCCAACCAGTTTCTAAGTTTTTTGCGGGTGAACCTGTGTCTCGTAGTTGTTTTGTGCAAATTTGTCAAAAGTTGGGACTCTCTTGGCAACAGGTAGCGAGTGTGCATGAAGAGGGGTTATCTAAAGCCACTTCTCAACCACAGTCTCATAGTTTTGACTTAAATATCTTGGTGCAAGAATTACGGCAGAAGTGCCACGATAAAATTCAAGATCAGTGCAGCACTATCCAAATGTTAGATATTGCACGAGCAATACCATTAGATCAGATTTACACTCATGTTAATGTTTGGGAAGAGATCACTAGTCAACAATGGCGGGAGATTTCTGATTTGTGGACAGACTCACCCTCAGATGCTAATTTTTACCAACTAGGACAAAGCAACCATCCCAAAACATTAGCTGGGTTAGAAGCTGTATCGCGCTACTCAAAGTTGATGGTATTAGGAAAATCTGGCTCTGGTAAGACAACATTTTTACAGCATTTGGCGATCGCTTGCAATCAAGGAAAATTTCAATCTCACTATGTCCCAGTATTGGTGAGGTTAAAGGAATTTGCAGAAGATGCAAAATCTGAACAGAATTGCCATCTTGGGAAGTATATTAGTCAACAATTTCAAGCCTGCGGAATTGATGAAGAAGTTACCTTACCAGTACTAACTCAAGGTAGGGTACTCATTTTACTAGATGGACTAGATGAAGTACCACTAGACTATAGAGATGATGTCATCAGAGAAATTCGTAAATTTACCCAGATTAATTATAAGAACCAATTTGTAATTAGCTGTCGAATTGCTGCTCATAAATATAGATTTCCGGGATTTACTGAGGTAGAATTAGCAGATTTTAATGACCAACAAATAGAAATTTTTCTTAAAAATTGGTTGGTTGCAGTTGCTCATCAATCCATTAGCAAAGCCGAGGCTACTAGCAACTTATTTCTCCAACATCTTAAACTACCAGAAAATCAGCACATTCTAGAATTAGTGCGAGTGCCACTATTGTTACATCTCATATGTTTATTATTACAAGTTAAAGGGAAATTACCATCTAATACCACTAAGTTGTATGAGCAAATTTTGAACACATTATTGCTGAGATGGGATGAAATTAGGGGGATTAAACGAGATAGTTTCTATGCTAATTTAAGCTTAAGTTCTAAAAAAAATCTACTCGCTCAAATTGCTGCTACCACTTTTATTAATGGAGAGTATTTTTTTGAATTAGAAAAAATTCAACAATTGATAGATCAGTTTTTACCAAGTATAGACAATCTCTACCCAGATACATCTCAAAGGTATCTAGATAGAAAATCAATGCTAGAAGGTTTATTATTTCAAGATGGTTTATTGATGGAGCGGGCGAGGGGAATATATTCTTTTTCTAATTTGGGATTATTAGA
>JBODRP010000275.1:0-7442 GCA_050633005.1 Trichormus sp.
TCTAAGATATGTACGCCTTTATGCCGCAATAAATAGAACAGCAAATCTCCATAGGGAAAATCTTGTGCATACTGGACTTTGAAGAGAGAACCGAAGTTGTAGATAGTATATGGGGCTTGCATTTCCTGGAAGTAGGCCATTATCTCAGCAACAAACTTATCGGTTCTAGCATTGAGGTTTTGCTGCAAGCTAGCACCACTCTGCTTTAAGTGCTGAAGTACAGCCTTCGCTGCCGCTAACACTAAAGGATGGCGGACAAAAGTACCGGCAAAGTAAGTTACGCCTACTTCTGGAACAGAATCATCTCCATACTGCCAAAAACCTCCGTCTAAGGCATCCATATATTTTGATTTACCTGCAATTACACCAATTGGTAAGCCACCACCGACAACTTTACCGTAGGTTGCAATGTCAGCTTTAATACCAAAATGGGCTTGTGCGCCACCGGGATGTATTCTAAAGCCAGTGACAATTTCATCAAAAATCAGGGCAATATCTTCTTGCTCTGTGAATTGGCGCAGTTGTTGGAGAAATTCCTTCGGTTGATATTCAGGGCGACGACTTTGGACAGATTCCACCATCACACCCGCTAATTCATCAGCCCGACTTTTGAGAATTTCTAAAGCATTAGGATCATCGTAGTCGATGACTAAGATGTTATCGACTTTTTCCTGGGGAATACCAGGAGCAGCTGGAACTGACCGGAGTTTTTTCGTACCGCGCACAATCACTTCATCTAAGATGCCATGATAAGCTCCAGAGAAGATAGCGATTAAGTTCCGTCCTGTAATAGTACGTGCTAGACGCATTGCGCCTAACACTGCTTCTGAACCTGTGTTACAAAAAGCAGCACGGTCAAACCCAGTCATTTCACACATTAGCTGGGCAACTTCTCCCACCAATGGGCTTTGAGGACCGATTTCCATGCCGAGTTTGAGTTGATCAGCAACAGCTTCGGTGACAAATGCAGGCGACCAACCAAATAAATTCAAGCCAAAGCCATTAGTTAAATCGATGTATTCATTACCATCAATATCCCATAGTTTAGAACCAGATGACCGAGCAGCGACGATGGGATAAACCATCTCTTTCATCAGAGGGTTAAAGCCAGAAACAGTTCTGGGGTCTGCTAAATGGTGACGGTTGGCTTGAGTATATTGTTTAGATTTTTGAGTTTTTTGGGTATATTTTTGAATAATTTGGTCTAGATAGGTGCGTTGTTGGGGCGTTAAGGTTTTGGTTTGAGTAGTTTCTATGCGAGCGGCTGCCCCAAATGGCTTTTTCGGAACTGTATCTTCGGTATCTTTTGGTTCTGGCTTGTGAGTAGTTTGGCTGGTGGGATCTTGTGGTTTGACATCATGACTTTGCAGATTCACCACTGGCATAGACACAGGTTGGCTATGATTAGTATTACCCAACAGTGCCAGTTGTTGAGCCATGATTTGTAGCTGCTGATTAATGACGCTTTCTAAGGCGTTGGCTGTGGCAGGTGGGAGGGAAATCTGCGGTGTAAAGCCATTTGTTGACCCATTGTGTGATCCGTTTGTAGAAGCTGGGGATACCATAACCATTGGGGGTGAAGTAGAAGCATTTTTACCATTTGAGCCATTTTTACCATTTGAACCATTTTTACCATTTGAGCCGTTGGTCACAATTTCCTGCACGGCTGGGGTAGGTAATGTTGTTTCAGGAGGAACTAATGCAGATAAGGCTGCGGGAGATAAACTTTGCTCAATAAAGCCAGCCAAGGTGACTAAATCTGGGTAAAGCTCTAGTAATTGTCTCAATGTCACCTTAATTTGGAATTTTTTCTTTAATGCCAACCCAACTTGAGTGAGAGACAAAGAATCTAATCCCATTTCTAGAAATGTGGTGGATGGGGCAATACCAGCAATTTCCAGTCCCGATGTTTCTTCAATAATGTCTTGCAGTAGAGAAATGAGCTGAGTTTGGGCTGACATAGTTTGGGTATTTTGTAATTGAGAATAGGCAGGTTGGGAATTAGTTGCGCTGTTGGGATGGGGTAGAGGATCAATCCAAAAACGTTGCCGTTCAAAGGGATAGGTGGGTAGAGGAATGCGCCGCCGTCTTTCGTCTTGATAGAAGTTATCCCAGTCAATGGTGACTCCTGTGAGCCATAGTTGTCCTATAGCTTGGAGTAGGGCAGTCCATTCTGTTTCGTTATCGGCGTTGTCGCTGAGGGAAGGAATAGCTATTTGCTTTGTGATGTCTTGAGCTTGTTGCTTTGCTAGGGTAGTGGTGGTAGTCCGTGGCCCGACTTCTAGTAAGATCCGTTGTGGATTCTGCCACAGGGTTTTTACCCCATCAGCAAATCTGACTGTTTGCCGCAGATGTTTAGCCCAATAGATGGGATTTGTCGCTTCCTCAGTAGTAATCCAGTTACCTGTGACTGTGGAGACAAAAGGAATTTGGGGTGGTGATAATTTGACTTGGGCGACTATTTCAGCAAAGGGGGTGACGATCGCCTCCATCATGGGAGAATGGAAGGCGTGGGATGTGTGTAAACGCCGACACACGATTTCGGCGGCTTCTAGTGCGGTTTGTAACTCGGCGATCGCTTCGTGATTTCCAGACACTACACACAATACAGGGCTATTAATCGCAGCGATCGCCAGATCCCCAAATAATCTTTTTTCCACTTCTGAGGCTGGTAATCTTACTGAGAGCATCGACCCGGACGGTAACTCCCACATTAAGCGACTGCGATGAGCCACCAGCATTAGCGCATCTTCTAAGCTAAATACACCAGCCAAACAAGCGGCGACAAATTCCCCAATGCTATGACCAATCATCGCTTGTGGTTTGACTCCCCAACTTTGCCAGAGTTGCGCTAGGGCATACTCAATCACAAACAATGCAGGCTGGGTAAAGCAGGTTTGTTGGAGAATGGTCGCGGCTGTTTCTTTCTCGGCTGGTACTGGATAAATAATTTCCCGTAAATCTTTACCCAACAGGGGTTTAAGTATCTCTGCACATTCATCTACTACTTCCCGAAACACACTTTCGCGGCTGTAGAGATTAAATCCCATGTTGACATATTGTGATCCCTGTCCGGGAAACATGAAGGCAATTTCTGGATCACGAATTTCTGTATGGCGGGTAAATACCTGTTTGGGATCTAAAGATTGTAGTGCAGTAATTGCTGCTGTGGTGTTTTGACAAACTAGATAGCGGCGATGGTTAAAGGCTTTACGTCCCCGTTGTAGGGTGTGAGCGACATCGGCTAAGTTAAGGGCATCGTTGTTTTGCAGATGTTGCTGTAAGTTTTGGGTAGCTGTTTCTAAAGCTGTACTAGTTTTCGCCGAGATTAATAATAGCTGTTGCGGACGGGGAAGGCTAGCAGGTAGCAGTGCTGGTGCTGCTTCTAAAACTACATGAGCATTAGTCCCACCCACACCAAAGGAACTGACACCAGCACGGCGGAGAGTTTCACCTTCTGGCCAAGGGGTTAATTTTGTATTGACATAAAATGGACTGTTGGCAAAGTCAATTTTGGGGTTGGGTTGTTCAAAATTTAAGCTAGCGGGAATTTGTTTATGGTATAGGGAAAGAGCAGTTTTAATTAAACCCGCCACTCCAGCCGCCGCCACTAAATGTCCTACATTGCTTTTGAGAGAACCGATCGCACAAAATTGTTTAGCATCGGTATGGATGCGGAAGGCTTGAGTTAAAGCCTCAATTTCAATGGGATCACCCAAAGCTGTAGCAGTTCCGTGAGCTTCAATATAAGATATAGTTTCTGGGTGAAAGTTGGCGTAAGCTTGCGCTATTGCGATCGCTTCCGCTTGTCCATCTACACTAGGTGCAGTAAAGCTGACTTTATCTGACCCGTCATTATTAATACCAAAGCCTTTAATAACAGCGTAGATGCGATCGCCATCGTGCAGTGCGTCTTCTAAACGTTTCAGCACTACCAAACCCGCACCGTTATTAAACATTGTGCCTTGTGATTTGGCATCAAAGGGACGACAATGACCATCAGGAGATAGCATTGTGCCTTCTTGGGCGATATAACCAGTGTTTTGTGGTGTAGTCATCGATACACCACCAGCTAAAGCCAGATCACACTGATAGTTAACTAAGCCTTGGCAGGCTTGAATTACTGCGACTAAGGAAGTAGAACAGGCTGTATTAATACTAACAGCAGGGCCTTTCAGATTCAGCTTATAAGCGGCGCGGGTAGTTAAAAAGTCCTTTTCGTTGGCCAGCATAGTCTGGAAATCACCGATGCGATCGATAATTTCCCGGCGGCCGCAGATATGGTTAGCAAAATAAGTATTTTGACCACAGCCAGCATACAAACCTATCAAGCCATTGTATAATTCTGACTCGTAACCGGCATTTTCCAAGGCTTCATATGCTAGCTCCAAAAAAATCCGGCTTTGGGGATCAATTATCTCTGCTTCCCTGGGATTAATGCCAAAGAAGGCCGCATCAAAAGTTTCTCCGCCAGGAATAATCCCTCTAGCTTTGACATAACTGGAATCTTGAATCAGGTGCGGATCAATACTGGGGTCTAATTCCTCATCTGCAAAAAACGTGGTTGACTCTTTCCCTGCACAAAGATTTCCCCAAAATTGATCAACATTCTTTGCACCAGGGAATCTTCCCACCATGCCAACAATCGCCACACCATCAAGATGTTCTTGGTTGTCCACTGCTTGCATATTCATGACTTACACACCCCTGGGACTATGACGGCGACGGGCAGAAACTGCTGCTTGCTGACGTTGGGCGCGATTTTGCAGCTTGTCGTAAGACTGTTGGCTGTTTTGTTCGGGATTTAAATACTTTACTAACCCAGCAATTGTAGGATACTGAAACAATTTCACAACTGATAGTTCAATTCCTAATTCCTGTTCTATCCGCACAGCAATTTGCATAATTAGGGTTGAAGTTCCACCTAAATCAAAAAAATTGTCTTCAATACCAACTTGATCAATGTTGAGAAAATCCGACCAAATAGTTGCTAACAGCTTTTGTAAATCGGTGCGTGGGGCAATATATGGTTGTTCTAGTTGGGGACGTTCTCTACTAGGTACTGGCAGTTGATTTCTATCTACCTTGCCATTAGGAGTTAAAGGCAGTGATTGCAACACTACAAATGCAGATGGCAGCATATGTTGAGGCAGGCGTTGCTGGAGGAAACTACGTAATTGATTCTGCTGATATGTGTTGTTTTGATGTAACACAATATAAGCTACCAAATACTTTTCACCTCCTTCCTGCTGACGAGCTAAAACAATATTTTCCCGCACATCAGGATATTGGCTAATTTCTCTTTCAATTTCAGCTAACTCAATACGGAAACCACGAATTTTGACTTGATGATCAATCCGCCCAAGGTATTGAATATTACCATCAGGTAAATAACGAGCTAAATCTCCAGTTTTGTATAAACGCGATCGCGGATCTGAACTAAAAGGATTGGGAATAAATTTCTCAGCTGTCAAATCAGGACGGTTTAAATATCCCCTGGCTAGTCCTGCACCCCCAATGTACAGTTCCCCCTCTGTCCCCATCGGTACAGGCTGTAAATCGGAGTTCAAAATGTAGGTTTGGGTATTGGCTATGGGATGACCAATGTTGATTGATTCGTCTCCTGTTGTGACTTGACAACCTGTTGACCAGATTGTTGTTTCTGTGGGGCCATAAAGATTCCACAGAGTAGATCCTTTAGTTAACAATTGGTTTGCCAAGTCTCTAGGTAATGCTTCCCCTGTAGAAATCATTTTTAACTGTGGACTACCTTGCCATCCGGCTGCTAGTAATAGTCTCCAGGTAGCTGGTGTAGGCTGCATGAAGGTAACACCGTGGATATTTTGCAACTTTAATAGTTGCTTGCCATCAGCAATGACTTCACGACTCGCCAAAACTAATTTTGCCCCCACGCTTAGAGGCAGAAAAATTTCTGAAACCGAAATATCAAAGGATAAACTAGCGACTGCAAGGAGAACGTCCTCGGATGTTAAACCAGGCTCTTGACGAATGCTATTGAGGAGATTAACTACACTCTGATGTTCTATTTGCACACCTTTGGGTTTTCCTGTCGAACCAGAGGTATACATGACATAAGCTAAATTCTCAGCCTTGATACTGGTATTTAAATTCTCGGATGTTTGTTGGCTGATCATTTCCCAGTCAGTATCAAGGCAAATTACGTGCGCCTGATGCTGAGGCAGTTTATCTAGTAATTGTTTTTGAGTTAATAATACTGGCAGTTGAGTGTCTTCAAGCATGAAAGCTAGTCGATCCTGTGGATATCCTATATCCAATGGTACATAAGCTCCACCAGCTTTGAGGATCGCTAAAACTCCTATGATCATTTCTAGAGAGCGTTCTAAGCAAATTCCTACTAATATTTCTGCACCTACACCCAAGGTTTGCAGATATTTTGCTAGTTGGTTGGCGCGGTGATTTAATTGGCTATAGGTTAGCTGTTGTCCTTGAAAAATAATAGCGACTGCATCAGGGGTTTTTTTGACCTGTTCTTCAAATAACAGATGTATACATTTATTCCGGGGATACTCGTTTGCAACTAACTGTTTTTCCATAGAGAGGTAGAGTTAAAATAATCAATTTTGATGGCATTCAAATTTCAAATCTTACTAGATGTGATGCTAGTGCTAGTATGCCCCTTCCTTTTTCAAAACCACGCGCACTGTTTTGAGCAGAATTTCAAAATCCAACCCCAGTGACCAATTTTCAATGTAGCTAAGATCAAGGTTGATGATCTGTTCAAAATCTAAAATATTTGACCGTCCTGAAACTTGCCAAAGACCAGTAATACCAGGTAAAACTTCTTGTCTAATGAAATGATGTTCAGCAAATTTCTCAACATCTCTAATAGGTAGAGGACGTGGGCCAACTAAGCTCATTTCTCCCAAAATGACGTTAAAAATTTGTGGTAATTCGTCTAAGCTATAACGACGAAGGAATTTACCCACCTTAGTAATTCTGGGATCATCTTTTATTTTAAAAATAATGCCATCTTTAGATTCGTTCAAAGCTTCTAATTCTTTCTGCATTTTATCTGCATCGCTTCTCATGGTACGGAATTTCCAAACTTTGAATTTTCTGCCTCTTAAACCTATACGAACTTGTTTATAAAATACTGAACCGGGAGAATCTAATTTAATAGCTATGGCGATCGCTAAATAGAGGGGAGACAACAAAATCAAAAATAAACTGGCAACACAAAAATCAAAAGTCCGCTTAATCCAAAAATCTCTGCCTGTAATGATTGGACAATCAAACGTTAAGTAAGTCATGCCACCAATTCTGTTGAAATCAATATCTCGATGAATTGGCTTTAATTCCATTGGGACAATATGTACTGTGATACCAGCCGCCTGAAATAGCCAGGAGACAAAAAATCTATTTTTGATTGCATCCCAAGCAATGAAAACTTCTGTAACTCC
>JBODRP010000276.1:0-7439 GCA_050633005.1 Trichormus sp.
CAATTACTTTACCACCAAAAACACCAGAAAAACTCATCGAAGAACAGCGTCTCCATGACATACTACTTTTGTTACAAAATTTGTCATATAGGGAAGAAATCACTATTAAATTAATCATAGATTGTTTATATGATATAGGCGCGAATAACATAATTAATCAAAAATTTCATTCATACTTCATGAATGGCACATTTAAAAGAATAGCTAAATTTTCTAAGCCTGTATTCAGGATGATTGCTTGGCGATGGTTTAAGAAAAATTTCGCCCAACTAACTACTAACTGGTTGTACGAACAGGTGAAGTTTAATCAAGTAACTACGCCTCAACCAGCACCAAAAGTAGTTGTTGAACAGGTACAAATACAGAAAGATTTACCAGCAACATTAGCCGATAAAAATAGAGAAGTTAAATATCTTCGTTCGCAAGTTAGATTTTTAGTGACAATTTTTATCCTAGCAATTACTTCATTTGGGGGTAGTTTTTTGTGGCTCAATTATAAATTAGAGCAGGCACATTTACAAACCCTTCAAGAACTACAAACTCAATTCCGAATTAAACCAACGAGTGTGAATAATCCTTAGCTATTGATGGGGGCAGGTTTAATTCAAAATTCAAAATTCAAAATTAGAGAACTTTGGGCAGGGGGCAGGGGGCAGGGGAAGATATTAGTTGAGTAAATGAGAGAGTTGATTTTTTGGTACTCCTCTTAATTAAGAAAATTTGGTGAGAAATGCCAAAAGTTTTTTTGTTTTTGGTGTCAGCAGTGTACGCCGATAAGCGTCGGCAGCTTTTTTAATGGCTTCGGCTTGGGTGGGATAGGGATGAATGACATTACTTAATTTACTAAGACCGATTTTATTGACAATTGCCGTGGTTATTTCCGAAATCATCTCTCCAGCATGAGCCGCTACAATTGTTGCACCGATAATTTCATCAGAACCTTTTTTGTGGTGGATTTTCAAGAATCCTTCTTCTTCGGCATCTGCGATCGCTCGATCTACACTACTAAAAGGGATCTTAATTGTCGCCACATCGATCCCCATAGCCTTAGCTTGGTGTTCATACATCCCCACATGGGCAATTTCTGGCTGTGTGTATGTTACCCAAGGCATCACTAAGTTACTGAGTTTAGAACGTCCTAAACCAAAAGGCGAAAACAGAGTATTCTTAATCACAATACGGGCTGCTGCATCTGCCGCATGGGTGAACTTCCAATTCATGCAGATATCTCCAGCAGCATAAATTTTAGGGTTTGTGGTTTGGAGATAATCATTTACCTGCACACCTTGGCGTTTGTCGTACTTTACCCCGACACCTTCCAAATTTAGCCCTTCTACATTCGGCGCACGTCCCGCACCTACTAAAATCTCATCTACAGTTACCGAATCTCGATAATCATTCACAGAAAAATACAGTCGTTTACCCTCTGTGACACTCACCACCTCTTCTAACTTACAATTTAACACCAAGCGGATGCCATCCCGGATTAAAGCCTGCTGGACAATTTGCGCCGCGTCCCCATCTTCCTTATTGAGAAGATGAGAACCGCTATGGAACAGCACCACCTCACAACCCAAACGCCGGAATGCTTGAGCCAATTCACAACCGATAGGCCCCCCACCAATTACCGCTAACCGTTCCGGCTTTTGGATAAGAGAAAACACCGTTTCATTAGTCAAATAACCCGCCGCTTCAATGCCCCGAATTGCTGGTTTTGCAGCCCTTGCACCAGTTGCAATCACAGCTTTTTTAAACTTGAGGATTTTACCGCCAACTTCCACCGTATCTTTACTAGCAAAGCGACCATTACCTAAGAAAACATCTACCCCTAGGGATGAAAAACGTTGCGCTGAGTCATGGTGACTAATTCCCGCTCTTACACGGCGCATTCTTTGCATAACCGTAGAAAAATCGATTTCAATATGTTGCTTGGGAATATTAATCCCCAAACTTTGAGCGTGGGCAAGTTCCCCTACCACCCGTGCCGAGCGAATCACAGTTTTTGAAGGTACACAACCGACATTTAAGCAGTCTCCTCCCATGAGATGCTTTTCAATCAATGCGACTTTCAAACCCAAACCCAACCCAGCCGCACCAGCCGCCACCACCAACCCCGCAGTTCCAGCACCAATAACCACCAAATCATAACAATCAGCAGGTTGAGGATTCACCCAATTTGGCGGATGGACATAAGAAACCAACTTTTGGTTATATTCATCCACTGGGCGAACAATCACTCTCTCTAACTCGGAATTGGACATTGATAGTATCTCCCTAAGAAATTTTAAATTTAACTAAGAGTGCTGAGTAATGAGTAATGAGTAATGAGTATTGAGTAGTGAGTAATGAGTATTGAGTATTGAGTATTGAGTGTTGAGTAGTTAAGTGATTGGGGTAAAATCTACCTTCCAGTCCCCAATCCCCAATCCCCAATCCCCAATCTTTACAAAACTTCCTCATCTAAGGCTTTTTTGGCAATGCGGGTAACGTAGATGGTGACAGCAACCGTGGCGATAAAACCCACAATGCGAATTGCCCATTGTGCTGTGGGGTTTGTGGGTTGAGCTTCAGTACCAATCATAGCTAGGTTGCCAGCGAGAGAACCAATGTAAACGTACATAATCGTTCCGGGGATCATGCCAACAGAGCCAATAAAGTAATCTCGGAGTGAAACCCCTGTAATACCAAAGGCGTAATTTAGGAGATTAAAGGGGAATATGGGAGAAAGTCTGGTTAACAGCACAATTTTTAAGCCCTCTCTACCCACAGCTTGATCAATGGCGGCAAAGTTTTTGTTATCAGCGATTTTTTGGGCAACCCAACCCCGCGCTAAATAACGTCCCACCAGAAAAGCAGCTGTTGCACCCAGGGTTGCACCAATGAAGACGTAGAGTGAACCCCATAATACACCAAATACCACACCAGCACCCAAGGTGAGAATCGAGCCAGGTAGAAAAGCAATAGTAGCAATAATATATAGTGCAATAAAAGCGATCGCTCCAACTGTTCCCAAACTATCAATCCACAGCAAAGCGTTGCGTAAAATCGTTTGGGGATGCCAAGCACTGGGATTATCTATGGCTTGCGCCGCCGCCAAATCTGTGTTGACCAAAAAAGCGATCGCCACCGTCAGCAATGTTAAACTGAATATCCTGATAACTTTTTTATTAAACATATATTTTATATTTCTGCTGGTTATTTTTGACTGTCGATATCCACCACCACACTTTTATTTAATGCCTTCTGAGCAATTTTAGTCACATATATAGTTACACCAATAGTGGCAATTAACCCAATAATTTGCATTGTCAACTTGAGCATTTGGGTTTCTGGTGTAACTGGTTGATGAGTTGTATCTAGCATAGCCAAATCAGTAGCTAAAGAACCGATGTAAACATACATCACAGTTCCCGGCAAAATCCCGAAAGAGCCTAAAATATAATCTTTGAGAGATATTTTTGTCACCCCAAAAGCATAATTCAATAAATTAAAAGGAAACAAAGGCGACAGACGAGTTAACAGGACAATTTTCCAGCCTTCTTGAGCGACAGCCTGATCAATAGCCTTAAATTTAGGATGTTTTTCTAATTGTTGACAAACCCAATCTCGTGATAAATAGCGTCCGATCAAAAAAGCGAAAGTTGCGCCGACAATTGCCGCAATTAACACATAAACAGAACCCCAAACCACCCCAAACAAACATCCACCTTTGAGGGTTAGCAACGAGCCGGGGATAAATAATAAAGTTGCCAAATTGTAAATAATTATATAGGCGATCGCTCCCCAAATTCCCAGACTATTCACCCTACCCACTAACGCTGTTAAAATTGCGGCAAAATTAAATTGTGTAACACCAATAATTACAACAGCCACCAACAACCCCAACAGCAGCAGCTTAAGTTTGGCATTGAATCGCAGTTGATACTTAGGAATCATGAAAACACCTGATTTTTTAACTTTCCTGTCAACTAATAAATTTTCATCGCTACCTCCCCTAGAATATGGCACATAGATGAGAAACAGCTTAAAAAACCATAAAATTCCGCAAAAACCCTCCGCGCTACGAACACTTTGCTCAAGTCGGGAAACCCCTCCGGGTTCGGCAGTTCACCCGGCGGCAGAGCCGCACGTGTGACTGCACTCACCGCCCACGCAAGTGTCCTCCTCTGCGTCTACCTTTGCGATACTTTGCGTTTAAACTGATGGATTGAGAATAGCAACTAAAATCTGCATTAATTCCTGCAAATCAGTTGGAATACGATATAGCATTAAATCTTGAGTTACTACCCGACTATCTCTTTGAAAACTACCAAACTGCCAAATATCTCCTGTTGTCACTGCACCGTACAATATAGGTTCATCTGATGCTATCCAAGAATTTATGGCAATTAATTCCACAGCTAGTTGTGTAAATCCTTTTGTTAAATCTGCTTGTTTTGCTTCCACAACTAGTATTTGATGTTGAGATTCTAAGTAATAATCTAAATCTCCCCGCAGGTATTGATTAACTTCAATGGGATATTCAATATTAATTATTGCTTGGGTGATATGTGCCACTTCCAACAAGATAGGAGCAATCAAAACTTCCCTTCTTGCTGCTTCACTGGTGAGACTGACACGAGTAATTGCTTCTTCTAATCGCTGTTTTAAGTCAGTCAAGCGACTATTTTGATAATTACTAACGGGGAAATTTATATTCGCTTTGGTTAATGTGGCATCTAATTCGCGCAGGATATCGGCTGGAGCAAATCTTAAATCAAAGTACTTACGGAAAGTATAAGTTTCTTCCGGTTTGAGGATAGGGGGACGTTGAGGTATAACCATAAATTTACTAAATTTTATTTTCGTTATACAGAAGGTAAAAGTCGGAAGTAAATCATTATTTTGTTTTTCAAGCTAGGAATTTGTTTCTAAATTATTGGTAATACATAACACATATAGGAATCCGATTTAATTTCTGAAAAAATCTAAGTATGTGTAGGGTGTGTTAGGCGTAAGCCGTAACGCACCAAAGGCCTTGTTGGTAGGTACGTTACGCTGTCGCTAACACAACGGCAATATTGTAGGAGCAAAATTCACACTGCAATTTGCCTCCCCTACGTATCTGTTCAAAAATAAAATATCAGTCCTATATAAATGAATATTTTAACAACTAGAGAGGTAGTAATATTTGCTATCTCTCTGTCATTTTAGTGTAGAAAACTTTGTCCACCAAAATTTACTTAAAACCCTGACGATACAACTTACGCAGTCGCTCTGGTGCTACACCTAATAAATAGCCAATCACCACAATTTGATTAATTAGAGTAGTTTTCAATATACCCTTTTGTAACCATCTCCGAGATGAAGTAATAACTGGCACAGATAAAATAAATATTTTACCGATACGTTGCAAACGGCGGATGAGTTCAAAGTCTTCCATAATAAGCATTTCAGGAAAGCAGCCAATTTCTTGGAATACAGATTTAGTGATAAAAATTGCCTGATCACCGTAGGGCATTTGCCAAAAATGCGATCGCCATTTTACCCCCCATTCCACTAATCTTAACGCTAAAACTGGTGCATCTATTTGCAAAGTAAACGCCCCCGCTACTACCCCAGGCTGCTGTAATGCTTTCCGCACCATCTCATCAAAACCCATTGGTAAACGGGTATCTGCATGGAGAAACAGTAAAATTTCCCCAGTAGCTACCGCCGCACCTGTATTCATTTGCACAGCACGCCCAGGATTAGATAAAATCACTTTTACACCCAGAGAATGAGCGATCGCTACCGTCTCATCTTGAGAGCCTGCATCCACTACTATCACTTCTATATTTGTACCAGATTGAGTAGTGGCGATCGCTGTTTTGATATTCCCTGCTTCGTTGAGAGTCGGAATGATAATCGAAATCTTGGCTGAAGTGAGATTCTGACTCATGATTTATGATCTTTGCAGTTGGGCGATCGCTTCTTTGATGGCACTGGCAATAGCTCCTTCTGCAAGATTATCAATCATTTGTTGACCTTGTACAATTAAAAGCTGCTTAAAAATTGTATCTTTTTCAGCTTCATGCAACAACAATTGTTTTACTAGTTCTCCCTGAGTTGCTGTTGTCGTAGCAACACTGTTTCCTGTGAGTTGAGCCAAAAAATGCTCCACAGTATTTGAGACTTGCATTGGTGCATTACTATTAGCTACAATACTCCGCACTTGCTGGATTGCTTCATTATATTCTATTTGTCCAGAGCCAGTTAAATTAGTAATAGTGCTGCCATTAATTACAAAACTATTACCCAAGGGACGCTTACTAAATTCTTTAATAGCTTCTGCTTGACTACTAGCAATTCCTAGCAAACTATTAATTTGTTGTTCTTTAGTAGCCAGTAATTGTCTCAACTCATCATAGGAATCATACAAACGTTGCTCGACTTCTTGAGAAGAGATATTGTCATTGTGAGTCACCTTAGCAACCCAAAGATCGCCTTTCTTTTCAATTCCTTTGAGTTGTAATCCTAAACTTTCATCTTCTAATTCCAGTTTTTGCAAACTAAAGGCAAAAGCACGCCAGTTTACCCCCTCTTTGAAAACCAATTCTACAATATTACCGACTTCCTGATACAATGATTCAAATTCTCTAGGTTCAAAGATGCGATCTATAGGATAACGATCAATTGGTTCGCCTTTTTCATCTAGTTTGCGATATATATAATCACATTGAGCGTTAGTAAAGAGAGTTTGACTGTTGACGTTCCAATTTTGAATACAAATACCAGTTAAATTGGCGTTTGTAAAGTCAACATCAATAACCTGAGCATTAGCCAGAATACTACCCCGCAAATCAGCGTCCCGCAAGTCAGCACCGATTAAATTTGTGTCGATAAATTTCATGCGTCGCAAATCAGCCCCTTTCAAATAAGCCCCTCTTAGGTTCAAATTACTAAAGTCTGGCTCTTCTGAACAAGCACGAGTCAGGAGTTTTTGTACTTTGGGGATTTCTAAGTCTAAATATCGACTATCTACCCTAGCACGTTCTAGTCCAGTAACACCTTGAAAACAACTACGGTAGAGTTTTCGGGCGCGCAAATCTGTATTAGCTAAATTAATTTTTGTAAAGTTAAACCCACTTAAATCCAAGTTATAAAAAGATGTACTTCCCCAAGAAGCAAACATTAATGCCAGGTTACGCAATAAACCTGGATGTTGCCAAGGAGTTCCTCTCAACTTGTTAGAGATGTAACTACTTATCAGTAGGAATGAATTATAAGCAATGCTACTAGTTATTACTAAATTAACCACTTCACTTGATATTAGCAAAATATTTTTAAATTCTGAATCAGATGTATTTTGTTCACTATTAATTAATACAAAAGCCGATAATATGCTTGAAAAAAATATATTTATTACAAATATTATTTTTAAAAAATTGCTTTTTTGGGTACTAAACAAAACATCTGTA
>JBODRP010000277.1:0-7411 GCA_050633005.1 Trichormus sp.
ATTACTCATTACTCATTACTCATTACTTATTACTTATTACTCATTACTCATTACTTATTACTCATTACTCATTACTCATTACTCATTTAATTCAAAATTACAATACCCTGGCGCGACTAAATTTTAAACGGGCAAAATAATCTCAAATTCTGTGCCTTTTCCTAATTGGGAAACAAGATTAATTTTTCCATTATGAGTAGATACAATAGAGTAAGCTACGGCTAATCCTAGACCTGTTCCTTTACCCACAGGTTTTGTAGTAAAGAAGGGGTCAAATACTCGTTTTTGCACCTCCTCAGAAATTCCAGTACCATTATCAGCAATACGAATACTTACACTAGGAATTGAGGTATTGCTAATAACGTCGGTACTAATGGTAATGGTAGGATTTGTGATTTCTGCTGCATTTAAAGCATCAATTGCATTATTTAAAATATTCAGAATCACCTGATTAATTTGTTTGGCGTGGCAATTCACAAATGGTAGATCACCATACTTTTTGATAATGGTAACTTGATGCAGTCTATGTTGTACAATTAATAGCGTGTTTTCAATACCTTCATGAATATTTACGTGTTTGTTGTCTGATTCATCAAGACGGGCAAAATTTCGCAGGGATAAAACAATATTTTGAATGCGTTCACTACCAGTTTGCATTGAGTTTAGTAGTTTAGCTACGTCGTCGATTATGTAATCTAAATCTATTTTCTGGAGATAATTTTTAATCTCAATAGTGGGTAAAGGATATTGTTGCTGATAAAGATGAATCCCATCAAGTAATTCATGAAAATATTCTTGCAGATAAGTAATATTCCCGTAAATAAAGCTAATTGGGTTATTAATTTCGTGAGCAATTCCCGCTACCATTTCTCCTAAACTTGACATTTTTTCAGCGTGAATTAATTGGGCTTGAGTATGTTGTAATTCTTGGAGCGTCTGGGATAACTGCTGATTTTTGTAGTTTAGTTCTTGGGTGCGCTGCTCGACTTTCTGCTCTAGGGTGTTGTAGAGGAGGGCATTTTCTAGGGAAATAGCAGCTTGAGAGGTTAATAATTGGAGTATATCAAGGCGATCGCCAACAAATACACCTGTTGTTACCTTATTTTCTAAATACAATATCCCCAATAACTGCCCTTGATGGCAAATGGGCATACACATTACACTCTGGGGTTGATGTCGGTGCATATATTCCCCAATCACACTCTGTAGAGGGGTTTTGAGATCATCAATGACTACTGTTTCTAGAGTATTTTTGACATACTGAATGAGTTGAACTGGTACATCAGGATGATGATCAAGTGGTGCGGTTTGTAATATTGTGGTTTCTAGGGTGGTAATTGCTCTGACTTGCCATGATTCATGCTGCGAGAGAATTAACGCACACTTATCAGCACCAGCATTTTCCAGAATAATCTGAGTTAACCCTTGAATTAGTTCATCTAACTGAATGGCGGTAGATATAGCTTGGGAGGCTTTCACAATTGAGCCAAAATCCAATTCCGAATTGTTGTTACTAGAAGAACTTGAAAGATGGGTTGAGGACTGAATCGAGTTAGTGTATTTCACTGTACTAATCAGTCGTTCTCCCACATCTAGCTTGAGGGCTTTTTGTTGTAGAATCAGCCGCAGAAGTTCTGGGTAGCGTTGTTCTAAGTCTTCTACTTTAGTTTTTGCACCCCAACGAGCATAGCAGTAGTATGCTTCTTGCATATATGCTTGAGCAACTTTGTCTTTACCCCAGTTGAGGAAGAATTTAGCAGCCAGTTCATTACTGAGTCCAGCATCTTGAATGTAGCCGCTTTCTGTGGCTTGAGAAATAGCTAGGTCGTACAATTCCATTGCTGTGGTTTTATGACCTAAAACTCGATGCTTTTCCGCCTCCACTAAATAAAATCGATGTAACTGATTCGTGGGTGCATAATTTGCCCACTGTTGCAGTATCTCTTGATTTTCTGCTACCTGCTGTAAAATCTGCTGTTGTTCTATGAGTGATGCTGTAGAAAATAAAGCTAGTTGCACTAGAGAGTCATAAAAATTCAGCAATGGAATGTTTGCCATTGCATATCCTGCACCAGAATATTGTTTAGCTTTAACCGCATATTCTACTGCCATTTCTAATGCTTGAAATAAATAGGAAAGTATCAATTTATTGATAAAGAAATGCCATAAACCACTACCATCATTAGCTGCCTCATTTAATGCCAGCATTGATTCTTCATCGTAGGCTGTACCCACTAATTCCCAAGGCTTGGTTTTTGGCTCGATTAAATTCAAGACGACTTGATGATAAATATTATTATAATTAAGTGCATTTATTTGATGATTTTTTTCCATTGCTGTCCCATAAACCGCTAATTCATTAGCTAATTTAGTTAATTCTTGACCAGCAAAGTAAGCGTGTTGGCAATAACCAAAAGCTGCATAAGCAGCATAGATCAAATCACCACTATTTAATGCACTGGCATAGGTTTGTAGGAAGGGATCAAGTGTGCCTGTGACAGGCTCTTGCCAGTGGATAATAAAATTATGAACGACAAACATGATGATTCCTTCATATTCCCGTTCTGGAAACTTAGACAGGATTTGCAACGCTAACTTACCAAATTCATAGCCTGTGGAGATAGTATTTGTCTGGCCACAAAGCATGAGTCCATACCCTGAGTAACCTAAAGCAGAAGCAGAACAATTTCCGTATTGTATGGACAGAAGAACTTTCTTCAACACTACTAAGCGATGAAGTTCCGGTTTTGCCATATAGGCAGGAGTAGTTAGTTTCACTAAAACACGCAAGGCGGTGCGTAATTCTGGATTCTGCATCTCTGGTAAATCAGCTAACTCGGCTACTGTTTTACCTTTGAGGTGAGTTTGTATTGCTTGTAAACCCTCAACAAAATCTGCATTTGTTGGTGTTTGGGGAAACTCAATCCCCATTGGCTGCAAAAATTGCATGGCTGTATCAATAGCTGCCAGTAATTGACCTTGAGAGGT
This sequence comes from Trichormus sp., assembly GCA_050633005.1. GTDB lineage: Bacteria > Cyanobacteriota > Cyanobacteriia > Cyanobacteriales > Nostocaceae > Trichormus. The sequence continues at coordinate 2,989 of JBODRP010000277.1, forward strand.
GTAAGCATCAATTTTGACTTCGTAGACTTTGGCTGTATCAATGACTGCTTTAGCTTGTGGTAAAACTTCCTGGGCAAAGTTTTCCATTGATTCGAGTTCACCACTCAGATAACTGGCTTCGGTAGCTTCGTTGTATAAGCTTAAGGTGAAATCATAGTCAGATTGCCAAGGGTTGTTGGGTAGTAATTGAATACTGATTTTCAGGTAAGCCAGTGCAGCATTATATGCGGTTGAGGCTTTGGCTTTTTTCCCAGCCATGAAATTTAAGCGGGATAATTCATGGCGTTCTTGTGGTTCATGGAAATGTTCAATGCCAATATTTAACTGATTAGCGATCGCAAAAACTTGTTCCTCTAGTTCGGCTTCTGGGGTGTTTTCCCATAGTAAACGACCGATTTTGAGATGGGTTGTCTGTTTTTGCTCTTCTGGGATTAATGAATAAGCAGCTTGTTGGACGCGATCGTGCAGAAATTTATAAACAAAAATTTCTCCATTCTCTTGATTCACACCTGGGTTTTCTGCACCCACAAAAAACTTATAAATCTCTGTCTGCGGTAAAATCAACCCTGACTGCAAAGCAGTCCATAAACAAGTAGCTGTTTCTACTATAGATTGTTCACAAACTAAAGCTAATGTTTTTAAATCGAATTGATTCCCAATACAAGCAGCTAGCTGCAAAATATTTTGTGTTGATGGTGGTAGTTTTTGCAGTTGCACAGCCATAAATTCAACTACGTCATGAGAAATTGCTAAGGCTTTCACTGCACTAATATCACATTGCCAATTTCTACCCTCCCAGTCAAATGTAATCAGTCCATCTTCATACAATGCCTTGAGAAACTGCGTACTAAAAAATGGATTACCCTCGGTTTTTTTATATACTAATTGAGTTAGTGGTTGAGCAATAATTGGTGAGCATTTGAGCGTATCTGCTACCAATAAATTTAAGCTCATATTACTCAAAGGTGCAAGGGTAATAGTATTTATTGTGCCTTGATATTTAATAATTTCAGCTAAAGTTAGCATCAAGGGATGGGCGGCTGAAACTTCATTATCTCGATACGCCCCAATTAATAATAAATATTCACTATCTGATTCACTTGTCAACAACTGCATCAACTTTAAAGATGCTGAATCTGCCCATTGCAAATCATCTAAAAATATGACTAAGGGATGTTCTTGTGTTGTGAAGACCTGCACAAACTTTTGAAATAATAAATTAAATCGGTTTTGGGCAGCATTACCTGATAATTCTATCGCGGGTGGTTGCTGCCCAATAATGCGTTCTAATTCGGGGATAACTTCAATAATTACTTGTCCGTTTTCACCAACAGCCGCTAAAATATGCCGCTTATATTCCTGGAGTTGAGCATCAGTTTCTGTTAACAATTGTCCCATTAAATCTCGGAAAGCTTGCACAAATGCACTCAAGGGAATATTGCGGTTAAATTGGTCAAATTTACCTTTAATAAAATAACCCCGTTGCTTGACAATGGGTTTATGAACTTCGTTGACTACAACAGTTTTACCAATCCCGGAAAAACCAGCTACTAGCATCATTTCCGTTGCACCGTGACTAACTCGATCAAATGCTTGTAGTAGGGTTGCCACTTCGGTTTCTCTGCCATAAAGTTTGTCAGAAATGATGAAGCGATCGCACACATCCCTTTGGGCAATTGTAAAATCTTCTATTCTGCCAGTTTCCTTGAGTAGAAATAAGCATTTTTCTAAATCATATTTCAAACCCAAGGCACTCTGATAGCGGTCTTCGGCATTTTTCGCCATCAATTTATTGATGATTTCTGAGAGAACAAAGGGAATATTGGGATTAATTTCATGGACTAAGGGTGCTGTTTTGGCAATATGATAATGTACCAGTTCCATTGGGTCATTTGATGGAAATGGGAACTCTCCTGTAAGTAGTTCATAAAAAGTTGCACCCAAAGAATAAAAATCTGTGCGATAATCAATCCCCCGATTCATCCGTCCCGTTTGTTCAGGAGAAATATAAGCTAATGTCCCTTCTAATATATTGGGATTCATCAAGCTTTGAGTTTCTTTGGATAATAACGACGCAATACTAAAATCAGTTAATTTTACTTGTTTATTTTCTGGGTTAATTAAAATATTGGCTGGTTTAATATCTTTATGAATAATGCAAGCGCGATAAAGTTTATCTAAGGTATCGCATAGGGCGATCGCTATTAATAAAAAATCACTCAGAGATAAGTTGTTTTCATACTGATTCACCCATTCTTTGAGAGATATGCCCCCAAAGTCTTCCATGACTAACGCATAAGCATTATTATATTTTTCTAAGCTATAAGTTTGAATAATTCCAGGTAATTGGAGATTTTTAGCAATGGTGTATTGATTGCGAAATTGCACCAATTCCCGGAAACTTGGATAGGGGTTTTTTAGCAGTTTAATGACTACAGGTAATAAGTCACTTTCTCTAACTGCTCGATACACTAGAGTTCTATAACCATTGTAGAGTTCTTCTTTGAGGATATATCCGGGAATATTGACTGGGGTCGTAAGCATAGAAATAAATTCGTGAGACTACCAGACTTAGTATTCCCAGAAACATAAATTAAGTTGTAAACACTGGGATTTCTATGAGAAATTCTGTACCTTCCCCTAATATGGAGTGACATTGCAACTTACCACTGTGGGTTTGTTCAACAATTTGCTTGGCTATAGCCAATCCTAATCCTGTCCCTTTACCCACTTGTTTGGTTGTAAACAAATGATCAAAAATGCGTGCTTGAACATCTGTTGGTATTCCAGGTCCATTGTCAGCGATCGCTATTTTTACTCTTGTATCTGCAAGTGATGTTGTAATAGTTATACGATGAGGATTACTCGCAATTTCCGCAAAACTGCGTCCTTGGCTAGCTTCATCTAAAGCATCGATCGCATTGGCGAGAATATTCATGAATACCTGATTCAGTTGTCCGGGAAAGCAATGGATGGGGGGGATATCGCCGTAGTCTGTCTTGACTTCGATAGCTGGACGCTGTTCGTTGGCTTTGAGGCGATGGCGCAGAATCAGCAGTGTGCTGTCAATACCATCATGAAGGTTAAATATTTGCTTAGTACCGGTATCGGCGCGGGAGAAGGTACGCAGACTATTACTAATGGCTTGGATGCGATCGCCCCCATCTTTCATAGCTTGAATCACTTTAGGCAAATCTTCTCGCAGATATTCTAGGTCAATGGCTTCTAGTTGGTCTGCAATTTCGGCATCTAGTGGAGAAAACTTATCATTACATAGATCAATCGTCTGCAAAAGGTCTTTGATGTAATCCTCAGTAGCAACCACATTACCAATAATACAAGCTATAGGATTATTGATTTCGTGCGCCACCCCTGCAACTAGGTTGCCCAATGCTGACATTTTTTCACTTTGCACCAATTGGACTTGAGATTGATGCAACTGCTCTAAGGTTGTTTGCAAGGCAGCTGTGCGTTCTGTCACTTGTTGTTCTAAATTTTCGCTTAAACGTTTTAGTTGCAAGTGAGTCTTAATTCTGGCTAATGTTTCCTGGGCTTCAAAGGGTTTGGTGATGTAGTCCACAGCACCGAGAGCAAAGCCTTTAACCTTACTCTCAGCATCGGCCATTGCTGTAATAAAAATGACGGGAATACTAGCAGTTTTGGGGTCAGATTTAAGCCGTTGGCAAGTTTCAAAGCCATCAATTCCCGGCATCTGCACATCCAACAAAATCAAATCGGGTGGATGGGTTTGCACTCGTCTGAGTGCGCGTTCGCCGTCAATTGCTGTCATCACATTGTAATCCGCTCCTTTCAAGATTTCGGTGATGACTTCTAAGTTGGCAGGTAGATCATCAACAACCAAAATGCGTCCATTATTCACTATCATTTTTTCCCCAAGTCATACCAATTCAAAATTTAGCCATACCCTACGGGTTCGAGAGCGTCCCGAACCAATGCAAAATTCAGAAATCCTTATTTGGCAAGGGTTTCTAGGTTTGTATCTGTTGCAAGATATTCTTGCAGTAAATCTTCAATCTCTTCAGCTTTAAATTGTTTGGCAAGTTGGAGAATCGGCTCAACAAAGTTGGTGTAGCGGGCATCAGACTGAACGAGGTGGGCAATTTGTTCACGTAAATCTTGTAATTCAGTTTTTTGTGCCAGTTCGAGCCAGGCGGTGAGTGTCTCGATTGGTGGAACAATCATGACATCAGTATCTAGAGCGGATGCTGGTGTAGTGTCTGTAATCACGGGTTCATAAACCCACTCTAGTTGCAGATGAGTAGCCAGGAGGTCAAACAATTCATTGGCATCTATAGGTTTGGTGAGAAAATCATCTCCACCAGCCCTTAGAGCCATCTGCTGATCAGTTTGGGCAACAGAAGCAGAAGAAACCAACACCTTATGGTGCTTGAGATCCTCTGCT
>JBODRP010000278.1:0-7389 GCA_050633005.1 Trichormus sp.
GAATAAAGTGCATCTATGGCTACGCCAGGCAAGCTACATCAAGAAACGGTATAACCCCCAACCCCTTCCCTACAAGGGAACAGGCTTTATCCTGTCTTTAAGTAATAAGCAATAGAATTTACTCATTACTTCTTACTTATTACTTATTACTTATTACTTATTACTTCTTACTTCATTTTGAATTTCGAGGAAAGCAACGTGACTAAACACCTATTAATTATTGATGATGAAGCTGATATTCGCCGGATTATCCAAGTTGCCTTAGAAGAAATGGCAGGATGGCAAGTCAGCACAGCTAAGTCAGGGAAAGAAGCATTGGTGATAGTAAAAACCAGAAAATGGGATGCCATTCTCCTAGATATCTGTATGCCTGACATGGATGGATTTGAGTTATTTGAGAAACTACAATCAGATCCAGAGATACAATCGATTCCAATAGTATTACTAACAGCGAAAATCCAACCAAGCGATCGCCTACGTTTTACTCAAATGGGAGTAGCAGGTATAATTACAAAACCCTTTAATCCCATAACTATCTGCAATCAAGTCGCAAACACCCTAGGATGGGAGTCTTTAGTGTAAACAGCGATCGCTATACTTCAACACAATTACGAATTACGTCTAATGTCAATTCAAATCTTGCGAATACCTAGATATTTGTAGGGGCGGGTTCACCGAGATCAAAAGTTAATCATGAATGATGTTTGTTAACCCGCCCCTACTATTTATGGGATAGGCGGTTTTCCTAATTCACATCAGGCATGAATTACGAATTACGAATACGTAGCTTGCTTTTCTAACGAGACGCTACCGCAAACCCGTAGGGTATTACGAATTACGAATTACGAATTACGAATTACGAATTACGAATTATCTTGGTTCGACAAAAATGCTTTGCGCTGTTTCCCAATCCAAAGCGGTGCGGGTTCTACCCACCATAATGATATAGGATGGAAAACGTTGCTCTAGCACTAAATTGCTGCCTGGTAAAATCCCAAATGCCATCAGCTTTTGTAACACTGCATGATCTTCAGTTCGCAAACTGACTACCGTTTGGGGTTCACCGATTTTGACTGTAGATAAGGCGTTCATAACTAAAAGTTAACTCCAAATAAAGTTAAACCCAAATTCACAAGATATCCCATCAAGAAAGCGAAGGGGAAAATAAACAGTACGATCGCTACAGTAGTTTTAGTTCCCCGTTCCTTAATCAGCATTTGCAATTGGGCGATACAGGGTAAAAATAAAGTCAAGACAATCGCCGCTACCACTAACTGATTCCCAGTGAGACTACCTTGCTGCTGTAAATCAAACAACCCGGCTGCACCGTAATCTCTTCTAAAGAAGCCATAGAGAAATATTGGTGCTGCTTGTGTGGGCATTCCCAAAGCGGAGGTAAGAGGTTCAATTCCCCGAATAATCGCATCAAATAATCCTGTTAATCTTCCTGCCCAAATTAATACAGATGCCCAAATAAACAAGGGTAAGACTTCTATAAAATACCACTTCATCCGCACCCAGGTTTTAGTTAGCACATTCCGCAATTTAGGCAGACGTAAAGGCGGCACTTCCATGTAGAATTTGCCAGAATTACCGGGTAATAATTTAGCTGTGAGATAACCAACTATAATAAAGATGGCAGAAATAAAACCTCCCCAAAACAGTAAAGCGGCGGGTTTTTGTGCTAATAATCCCACAATTACACCCCACTGCGCTGCACAGGGAATAGCCAGGGAAAGTAAAAAGGTGGCAATTAACCGTTCCCGTTTGGTTTCTAAGGTACGGGTGACAATGGTAGCCATAGTGTCACACCCTAAGCCTAATACCATCGGAATCACTGCACGACCAGATAAACCCACGGATTTAAATAAGCGATCTAACATTAAAGATAGACGGGGAAGATAACCGCTATCTTCCAATAACGAGAACATCAAAAAGTAAGTCGCAACTACAGGTAACACAATGGCTGTAGCATAGCGAATCCCCAAGGTAATAATCCCATAGTCATTAGCAATCAAGTCTTGAATTGGTTGCCAAGGAATAATTTGAGCGGTGATTTGGTTGACAAATGGATTAATTTGTGATTCAAAAAATGTCTCAATGCGATCAACCAGTTCCCCTGCACCAAATTCTCCAACAAACTTGTAAACTCCGTAATAAAGAATGAGAACGAGGAGAGGGAATCCGGTAATGGGGTTGACTGTGAGTTTGTGGAGTGTATCAGTGAGTGAAGAGCGCGCCTGTCTGGTTTCCTGTAAAACTGCTCTTTCTATAGCATGAGCCTGACTTTGACGGGTATTAGCGATCGCTAATCCGATGGGTTGTCTGAGTTGATTTTGCGTCACCGTAATCAATACTTCCAGATGACGACATTGCTCTTGATCCTGTTGCAGAGTTTGCCAAAGCCCTGGATCTTTCTGTAAAAGCAATAAAGCCAGACTACGGGGTGAGAGTGAGTAATTAGCGAATAGATAGCGATCTTCCAATGTTTGCCACCACGATTGCAATTGTGCGATCGCAGCTTCAATTGGTTCTGGATAAATAACTTGAGTAATCATGAAATTTCATACTTGATAGTTGACTAAAAAAACTCTTCCCCTGCCCCCTGCTCCCTGCCCCAAATCAAGCCATTACCATCGCAGCCTGAACCGGCAAGAACGGGGCGATTCTGTGTTTCAATTCATCTATGCCTTGGTTTAAAGCTGCTGCCATGCACACTACCGGAATTTCTAACTCCATCTCCAGGCTGTCTTGTCGCAATTCCAAGCCCCAACGCCGGGCTTCATCCATCATGTTGACAGCTAGTACAACAGGTAATCCAGCCTCAATGAGTTGAAAGGTGAGAGGTAGCATTCTTCCCAAATTCTTAGCATCTACCACATGAATCACAGAGGCTACAGGTTCTGTGAGCAATAAATCTCTAGCCACCTTTTCTTCTTCAGTAATGGGCATTAAAGAGTACATTCCTGGTGTATCAATCACCGTTATTGTTTGCTCCCCTATCTCCGCTAGCCCACGACTTACTTCCACCGTCGTACCAGGGTAATTAGAAACAGTGACATAAATTCCTGTTAACGCATTAAATAGTACACTTTTACCAACATTAGGCATTCCTACCAAGGCAATAGTCGGACTTGAGGAATTTGCCTGAGTTACATCTTGCTGCTGTTTGCGAAAAAATGGCAAATTACGCGATCGCTTTCCACAAGATTGACTTTTAGATTTACATTGGTGACATTCCATAGCAATTTAAAATTGAGATTTACTGAAAATAATTCTCAAATTAAATTGTGAGGAACTTGTGAGGAAATATACTTAGTTTAAGTTTTTTAATGATCAATCAAAATATCCCCAAAATTATATGGAGACTCAGCATTGCTAAGTCTCCACAGCAGGAAATTTATTAAGTTGCTTTTATCGTGCTGCGAAATTCTGCAATGATTTCAATGCTTCCTCAACATGGCCTTGAAAATTGAACATCGAATCAAATACATACTGTACAATGCCATTTTGGTCTATGACATAGGTAACACGCCCAGGGAACAAGCCAAAAGCGGCTGTTGCACCGTAGAGTTTGCGTATTTGGTCGCCTTGATCACTCAGCAGGGTAAAAGGTAGATTGTATCTAGCGGCAAATCGTTGGTGAGATGCTTGGGAATCCCCACTCACACCAATGACTTCAGCACCAGCATTTTGAAAAACTTCATACTGATCACGAAAAGCGCAAGATTCTGCTGTACATCCGGGGGTATCATCCTTGGGATAAAAGTACAACACGACAGATTTATTTCCTCGAAAATCCCTCAGACTGACTGTTGAGCCATTTTGAGCAGGTAGAGTAAAATCTGGGGCAGTGTCTCCAACTTTAACTGGCATATAATCTCAATAAATTTTATCGTCAATTCAAGGGTTTAAGACCCCTACGTCTACACGCAGTATCAGTTGGTTTGGGGTTTGTCTTGAGAAATCGCTCCACTTGGGCAAAGCCCAAGTGGAGCGATTTCTCGCTAAATCCCCGACTCCAACTGTCTTTAAGTAATAAGTCATAAGTAATGAGTAATAAGTAAATCATATTACTCATTACTCATTACTCATTACTCATTTAAGTACATTTATTAATTATTTGCCAATTTGAGCCAGTCTGCCATTTTTAGATCCGCCAAATTCTAATAGTATTATCTTCACTACCACTGACTAGACTTTGACCATCTGGGGTAAAAGCTACCGATGTCACCGTGTTTTCATGTCCCATCAGGGTACGTATTTCTTCACCGGTTTCTAAATTCCAGAGTTTGATGGTTTGGTCACGGCTGGCACTGGCGAGGGTGTTACCATCGGGACTAAAAGCAATGGCTGTGACTGTTTCCGTGCTACCTCTGAGGGTGAGGAGTCTTGTCCCTTCCTGAATATTCCAGAGTTTGATAGTGCGATCGCGGCTAGCACTGGCAAGAATGTTACCATCAGGACTAAAGGCAATTGATGTCACTGTCTCGCTACGACCTGCAATAGTCCGCAGTAGAGATTCAGTCTGTAAATTCCAGATTTTGATGGTTTTATCAAAACTACCACTAGCAATCGTCATATTATCGGGACTGATAGCAACTGAGCGTATCCAAAATCTATGGCCTCTCAGGGAAGTAATTAATCTGCCGTTAGTGATATTCCAGACTTTCACAGTTTTGTCATCACTGCCACTCACCAAAGTTTTATTATTGGCACTGATAGCTAAAGCGTGAATGGCATCACTATGACCTGTTAAAGTGTGCATTACCTGACAAGTTTTGAGATTCCAGATTTTAATGGTGTTGTCATCACTACCACTCACCAAGGTTTGACCATCAGGACTAATGGCAACGATATTAACTTTACGGGAGTGTCCTGTTAACGTGGCGACTTGTTGACCTGTGGCGATATTCCAGAGTTTAATGGTGCGATCGTCTCCACTACTAGCGATGATTTTACCATCTGGACTCACCGCGACTGAAGACACAGTATTTTCATGTCCTGGGAGAGTCTTTAATAAAGCCACCTCTCTCAAGGTTGTCTTTTGTGGTTGTGCTAAAAATGCTTTTCCAGGAGCAGTATTATAACTACGCTGAATTAGCTTCGGAGATAAACTGTGATAAATTCGGCGATATTGTTGATACCAAGATTCATTAAATCCAAATAACAGCACCAAAGCCGACAGTAAAACACCAGTTCGCACTAAGCCGCGTAAGATGCCTAAACGCGGTCTTTGATATACGTGGGTAGAGGGGATTTTGCCGGATGTTTGGCCGGCAGATGGTAATGCAAGCTGCTGTTTGGGAGTGATATCTTGGAGAACTTCATCAGCTGATTGGTAGCGGGTTTTCAGGTCTTTTTGTAACAGCTTGTCCAGGACAAAATCTAACTCTGGATTGAGAGGACGATGTAAATATTTGCGCCAATTTGTTGCCCAACCATAGCCGTTTTCCATCCACAATTGAAACGGTGAAACTCCCGTTAACAAATGAAAACAGGTAGCCCCCAAAGCGAATAAATCACTAGCAGCATACGCCTTGCCATCCCGGATTTGTTCTAGGGGTGAGTAACCATGTGAACCAATTGATGTGCCAAAATTCTGAGCTTTGGCAGTTAATTGCTTAGATGAACCAAAATCAATGAGATTTAATCGCCCATCACTACGACAACGGATAATATTTTCCGGTTTGATGTCACGATGAATTACACCGCGATCGTGAATAAATTTCAACACCGGTAGTATATCTAAAAGAATCGCTTGAATTTCCCCAGGGCGATAGTTTCTGCGTTGTTGCAACTCCTTTAACAAGTTTTGACCATTGATAAACTGTTGCACCAAATACAAACAATTATCTTGTTCAAAGTAAGCCAGGAGTGTGGGAATTTGCGGATGTTCTCCTAGTTCTTGTAATCGTTTTGCTTCTTCAGCAAACAACTCTACAGCTTTTTTTTGTGACCAAGTTCCTTGAAATTTTGGTGCTAATTGTTTAATGACACAATGCTCATTTAATTTATCGGTATCTTCTGATAGATAGGTTCTACCAAATCCTCCTTCATCAGAAAGCACTCGGATGACACGGAAGCGATTTCTTAAGAGTGGGACTAAGGGAGTACCACAGCTTTGACAGGATTTTTGACCATCTGAATTATGAGGATTTAGGCAATCTGGATTTAAGCAGCAGATCATGTTCTGATAGGTGCGGCTGCATGACAAATTATGTTAATTTCACCCCTCAAACTGCCTGAATTGAGAATAAAGATTGTGTACTTTTAGTAGATGACACTGGTATCAGGAATTGGGGTGTTATTGATATAGTAAATCTTGGTAAATGCTGGTACAGGCAGATCCTAAGCAGGAATCTCTCTACCTGATTAATTATTCTCCCGATTATATAATATTCCGCAATAAAATGTCGTTTTCAGCGCAACCTAAGATAGATATTGGGTTTCAGCCCCCTAAATTTATTGATAGTGATTTCCCTATTGCCTGTTCTCTTTTAATTATGAGAGTGGGCTTTGGGGGTGTTTGGTTTTGAGTTTAGCTTTCCATTCCCGAATAGCGATCGCAGTTCTAGCTACCGGGGAGATATATTCTTGAGCAGTATCTATTTTTTGTGGCAGTTTATTTTTCATTGGTTGCGTAGTCAAACAGTTACTCAAGTGTGGTATGTCACTTTCTACCCTCAATGCTCTAGCGACATCACTAGGTTTTTGAAAGCGTTCATTGAGAGAAAACTTTAACATTTTGTTTAAAACATGAGCAAAACTATCACTGACTTTTACATATTTATACCAAGATATTTCACCAGTCTGACTATCATTTTCCATTTCTAAGGGAGTTTTGCCAGTTAATAAATAAACACAGGTCATCCCTAGGGCATAAATATCACTAGCATATACCGGACGTAAAGACAATTGCTCTGGGGGTGCAAATCCCATTGTGCCTACAAAGTTAGTATTCATTATGGGATGGAGTGAATCATTACCCACATCCATCAAATTTTCTTTAACTGCACCAAAATCTATTAAGACTATGCGCTGATCATCTGCACAGCGTAAGAGATTTAGCGGTTTAATATCTCGGTGAATAACTTGATTTTCATAAAGATATTGCAAAATTGGCAGTAATTCCCGCAAAAACTGTTTGACTTGAGCTTCTGTTTTCGTGCCATTGCGTTTGACTTCTCGCGCTAAAGTCCAACCGTGGATATATTCCTGCACTAAATATAGTTCCCCTTCCCCTTCAAAATAGTCGAGCAACATGGGAACTTGGGAATGGCTACCGAGTTTAGCTAAGATTTTCGCTTCTTGTGCAAAACGTCTACAGGCATTTTCCCAACGTTTAGTACTATTAACCTTGGGACAGAGTTGTTTAATCACACATAG
>JBODRP010000279.1:0-7372 GCA_050633005.1 Trichormus sp.
CTCATTACTCATTACTCATTACTCATTACTTATTACTCATTACTCATTACTTATTCACTTTGGTTAGCAAGAAAATCATCCTTTTTGGTTACTAGTAGGAATTAAAACTCCATGTTGAGGACTAAATAATAAAGCCAACAGAAATAATCCTGACACTACTAAAACAATTGCTGGGCCAGAGGGCAAATTATAAAAGTAGCTGAGATACATACCGCTAATACTAGAAATTACACCAATCACTGCACCTAAAATCATGACTTGGTGTAAACGTTTAACTAAAAGATAGGCGGTTGCCCCTGGTGTAATTAATAATGATAGAACTAAAATTACACCTACAGCTTTCATGCTGGCAACAATGGTTAAGGAAATCAAAAGCATCAAACCAAAGTTAAGGCGATTTATTGGTAAACCGGCGGCTTGCGCTCCCAAGGGGTCAAAGGTGTAAAACAGTAATTCTTTATATAATAAGACAATTACTATTAAAACAATGCTGGCAATAATAGCTGTGTCCCGGACTTCATCTACAGTTACACCTAAAATATTGCCGAACAGAAAATGATTCAAGTCGATTTTATTATCTTTTTGAATAATAGTAATTAAGGTAATGCCGAGGGCAAAAAATGCTGAGAAAACTATTCCCATTGCAGCATCTTCTTTAATAGGCGATCGCGTCCTAATCCAAGTTATAGTAACGGTACTAAAAACCCCAGCAATAAACGCACCTACAAAAATATTACCTCCCAACATAAACGCGATCGCTAGTCCCGGTAAAACCGAGTGACTAATGGCATCACCCAAAAGTGCTAATCTCTGCACCATGAGATAACTACCCACAACAGCACACAACAAACCCACCAAAATCGCAATCACTAGCGATCGCTGCATAAAACCATACTGCAACGGTTCAATTAAAGCGTCTAACATAGATGAATCTCAGCTTTTTATCTATTTTCCATCGTAGCTATGACACTGGGATTTGTACTGTGAACTCAGTGCCTTGGCCTAACTCAGACCATACATTTAAGCTACCACCATGTTTTTCTACCACAATTTGACGGGCGATCGCTAATCCCAATCCAGTTCCTTTCCCTACTGCTTTGGTAGTAAATAAATGGTCAAATATTTTCTCTTGCACCTCTTGTGTCATACCTTTGCCATTATCACGGATACGGATAAAAACTTGGTTTGATATCACCTCAGTACGAATGGTAAGTTGTTGGGGATGGGCTTCCAGTTCTTTGAAGGATTGATTTTGCGCCATTTCGTCAAACATATCAATAGCATTCGCCAGGACATTCATAAATACTTGGTTTAACTGTCCAGGAAAGCATTCAATTCGGGGTAAATCGCCAAAATCTTGTATGACTTGAATTGCTGGGCGGTGTTCGTTGGCTTTGAGACGATATTTCAAGATTAATAACGTGCTATCGAGTCCCTCATGAAGATTGGCACGGATTTTGTATTCGGTATCAGCACGGGAGAAGGTACGCAGGCTATTACTGATATTTGTGATGCGATTCGTTGCTCCTTTCATTGAATCAAGTAACTTGGGTAAGTCTTCTGAGAGAAATTCTAAATCAATATCTTCAGCATTATCTTGAATTGGCTCAACTGGGTTGGGATAGTGCTGTTGATAAAGAGCTAAATGTCCCAGTAAATCTTGCACGTATTCTTTGCTGTTGTTGATGCTGCCATTGAGGAAACCAATGGGGTTGTTGATTTCATGGGCAACCCCAGCCACCAAGTTACCCAGGGATGCCATTTTTTCGCTTTGTAGTACTTGCAATTGGGTATTTTGCAGTTCTACATCTGCTTGATGGCGTTCAATAGCAATGTGAGCAAGATAGGTGGCAACTTCCATGAGTTTGCGATCATGCAGGGTAAATTCACCAGCTACAGGCAGATACATGGCTAGGGTAGCCAGCACCTCTCCTTCAGCACCTAAAATTGGCGTGGAGGTACAAGCCCGCAAACCAAAGTCTAAGGCGACTCGATAATTAGCCCAGAGGGGATCGGTAGCAATATCTGTCACGGTGACAGATGCTTTGCAATAGGCAGCAGTCCCACAAGAGCCGACTTCTGGGCCAATTTTAATGCCATCAATTAAGGCATTGTAGGCTGCTGGCAAACTGGGGGCTGCGGCATAACGTAATCGCCCTTCGGTATCAATCAGCAAAAAGGAACAATAGGCTGGATGATCAGTGTGGCTTTCAATTGATCGGGTAGTTGCTTCTAAAATAGTGTTTAAGGAAACGCCTTGGGCAATCAATGCCAAAATTTGCTGTTGTCCATTAGAGAGTGCCAAGACTTCTGCTAAATCCTGAGACTTTTGTTGAGCATCTTGAAGTGAGTGTTCCAACTGTTGATAGAGTCGGGCATTTTCCAGGGAAATGGCAGCTTGGGTACAGAGGAAATTGAGAATTAAAATCCTATCGGCGGTAAATACTCCGCAAGTGAGTTGATTGTTGAGATATAAAATGCCAATTAAATGCCCTTGATGGAGTAGGGGCATACATAGTACGCTTTTGGGTTGCCGTTGTCTGAGATAGTCACCAATTACAGGTAAGGTAGTTTTCATGTTGTCAATCACCACAACTTCTTGGGTGTTTTTGACGTATTGAATCAGCTTTACTGGTACATGGGGATGATTGGTGAGTGGTTCAGCACAAAGTTGTGTTTCATTGGGAGTAGACATTGCTCGTACTTGCAATTCTCCAATCTCACTGAGCAAAATTAAAGCACAGCGATCGCCTCCTGAGTTTTGCAGAATGATTTGGGTGAGTTGATGTAGTAGCTCATCTAGGTGAATTGTTCCAGACAAGGCTTGAGAGGCTTTAAGGATAGCGGCAAAATCGAGAGCTTGATTGATGCTGGTACTACTGGAACTCTTGCGATCGCTGGTATGACCAGATACAGTGAACGGGGAGATCGTTGCTAAGGTACTCAATATGCTTGTAGATGCTTGTGTCTGTTGCAAGATAGGACGGAGCAAATCTGGATAATGGGTTTCTAAGTCAGCAACTTTGGCTTTAGCTCCCCATCTGACATAACAGTAGTAGGCTTCTTGCATATAGCCTGCGGCAACTTTTTCTTTGTGCCAATTGAGATAAAATTTAGCGGCGAGTTCGTTGGCTAGGGCTTCTTCTTGGATAAATCCGTTGGCTTTTGCTCCTGCAATGGCGCGATCGTATAAATCTGCGGCTACGTAATTTTCACCCCATACCCGTTGCTTTTCTGCCTCGATTAAATCCACCTTATGTTGGTGATTCATGGGTGCTTGATGTGCAAATTGAGCCAGATTCGTTTGATGGGTTTGAGCAATTGCCAAACTTTCACTTTGCTCCTGTTCTGATTGACTCGGTAAGCGTGTCAAATGAGTCAGGGCTGCATAAAAATAGAAAATAGGCACAAAAAATGTGCCTGATAAAGCTACTATGTAGGACTGTGCTTGAGCCACATAATTAATTGCATCTTGATAATCACCAAAATAATAAGCCAGCAATAACTTATAGATATAGACTTCAGCGATCGCTGTTCCATCCCGATCTTGCTGGTGCTTAGGCAGCATCGCTATTTCATTGTAAGAATTTCCGGTGAAACAATGTGGTTGACTAACTATCTCAATAAAATTTTCTGCCGTTTGTTTTCCTAAATTTATATAGGCTTGAGCTGCATATTGTTTCACCTGAGCTAAAGCCAGACTATAGTGATCCATGTCTTGAACAAAACCACTCAATTCTCCACCACTAAAAAATCGGGAATTGCTGTGGATAGCTAAAGAAAAACCAGCGTACATAAAATTACCAGTCTCCATCCCCAGATCAAAAGCTGTTTTCAAGGTTTGGATTGAGTTCTGCAATGGCTCTTTATGGAGTTGAATAAAGCTGCCAAACAGAAACATAACAATGGGCTTAATCTCTGGGGTATTAAATTTTTCGAGTAAATTTAAAGCGACTTTGCCAAAAGCATAGCCTGTAGCTGCATCTCCTAAAAAGGCAGACATGACTAATCCGTGTATGGCATAGCCGATAGTTGATGATACTGTATTTCCCCATTGCAAAGATAGACTGACCATCTTGGAACTTAGCAAAGGTAATAAACTGGGCATACCCTGAATCATTGGTGGAAATAAGATGCCCATAATACGCATTGCTGCTTGGGTAACACTATCATTGGTAACTGGTAAATCGACCAATGTTTCTACTGGGATATTTTCTAACTGGGTGCTGAGGGTTTGTAGTGCTGTAGCAATCTCGGTTTCCTTGGCTTCTGCGGGTAGTTCAACTCCCAATAGGGATAAAGCTGTTCTACCCACAGCGATCGCCTCTAAGACATGACTTTGTAAAGTGTTGGCGGCAATTTGAATTTCGTAAATTTTGACGCGTTCGAGAACTGTTTGCGCTTGCTGCAACACCAATGCTGCTTGCTGTTCCATACCCTCAAAGTCGCCATTTAAATAACTGACTTCAGTAGATGTAATATACAGATTTAAAGTCAATTCATATTGATGTTGCCAACAGTTGCTTTCTAATAGATTAATTCCTGTTTGTAAATAAGTCCTGGCTGCTGGATAGGCTGTAGAATTTCTTGCCTTAATTCCGGCTTGCAAATTGAGTTGAGCTAATTCTTGGCGATCGCTTGGTTGACTAATTAGGTATTGTCCTAAATTCAAATGCCCAACAATATCAAACAATTTTTCCTGTTTTTCCATTTCCGAGGAATTTTGTATTAGTAATTGTCCGATATTGAGGTGATTTGAGGTTTTCTCCTCCTCTGGAATCAGGCCATATGCTGCTTGTTGGACGCGATCGTGCAGAAACTTATAATTGAGGGTTTCTTGTGGGGTGTGCTGTGTTGTTTGAATTTCTTCTAAATAAAATTTATACAAATCGCTTTGCGGCAGAATCAACCCTTGCTGTAATGCTTTCCACAATGTTGCTGCTACTTCAGTTGGGGATTGTTGGGAAACGATCGCCAATGTGTTTAAATCAAACTGTGCGCCAATACAAGCTGCCAGTTTTAAAATCTCTTGGGTGGCTTTCGGCAGTTTTTGCAATTGCTGCGCCATCAACTCAACCACATCATCAGTCAACGCCGCATCTCGCACTTGCACAATATCACACTGCCAATACCCTGCATTTGAGTCAAAGGTAATTAACTGATCTTGATGTAATGCCTTCAAAAACTGGGTGGCAAAGAAGGGATTACCCTGGGTTTTCTGCATTACCAGTTCTGTCAGTGGTTGCACTACAGATGTGGGAGCATGAAGGGTATCGGCAATCAGGTGATTGAGACTGGTAAAACTCAGGGGTTGTAGGGTGATGGTATTAATTATTGCCCCTGCTTTTTCCATCCCAGTGAGAGTCAACATCAACGGGTGGGCGGCAAACACCTCATTATCCCGATAAGCACCCAGCAATAATAAACAGCCTGTTTGCGACTCAGACATTAACACCTGAATCAAATTCAACGAAGCTGAATCTGCCCATTGCAAATCATCCACAAACATCACTAACGGGTGTGTAGGGTTAGTAAAGACTTGAATGAACCTGTGAAACAACAAATTAAAGCGATTTTGGGCGGCTGTTCCTGATAATTCTGGTGCTTGTAATTGTGTGCCAATGATGCGTTCAAGTTCGGGAATCAGTTCTATAATCACTTGGGCATTTTCTCCCAGTGCTGTGAGAATCTGAGTTTTCCAGTGTTGTAATTGGGCATCACTTTCACTGAGTAATTGCCCAACTAAATCTCGAAAAGCTTGCACAAAGGCGGAAAAGGGAACGTTACGATTAAACTGGTCAAACTTGCCTTTGATGAAGTAACCCCGTTGTTTGACTATGGGTTTATGTACTTCATTGATGACGGCTGTTTTCCCAATCCCAGAAAAACCAGCCACCAGCATTAATTCTGTAGTTCCGACTGCAACCCGTTCAAAGGCATCTAGCAGGGTTTGCACTTCGGTTTCTCTACCGTAGAGTTTTTCAGGAATGATGAAGCGATCGCATAAATCCCTCTGTCCTAGCTCAAATTCCGCAATTAACCCTGTTTGTTTCCATTGACTGCAACATTCATCTAAATCATACTTGAGTCCCAAGGCACTTTGGTAACGGTCTTCAGCATTTTTGGCCATGAGTTTGGCGACAATTGCCCCTAAGATTGGCGGTACATCAGTATTTACCTCATGGGCATGGGTGGCAATTTTAGCAATGTGACAATGTACTAATTCTAAGGGGTCGTCGGCAAGAAAGGGTAAACGACCTGTGAGCAGTTGATACAGGGTGACACCCAGGGCATAAAAATCACTGCGATAATCGATACCTCGATTCATACGTCCTGTTTGTTCGGGGGCAAGATAAGCTAAAGTGCCTTCCAAGGTGTTGGGGTTTTGGATTTCTTGGGTTTCTTTGGGCAGTAGTGAAGCAATGCTAAAGTCGATGAGTTTAACTTGCTTTGATTGTGGATGAATGAGGATGTTGGCGGGTTTAATGTCTTTGTGGATGATTCGATGTTGTTGTAGTTCGTGGAGAATATCTGCCAGTTGTATGGCAATTGTTAAAATGTCTGCTATTTCTAAGGGCTGTTGCTGGATATATGTTTCTAGGGAGATACCCCCCCAGTCTGCCATGACTAGAGCATAGCTATTACCAAACGTCTCTAGACTTAGGGGTTGGATAATGCCGATGATGGGCAGATTTTTGGCGATCGCATATTGATTGCGAAACTGCACCAATTCCCCAAATGTGGGATACTCTCGTTGCAGCACCTTAATAATAACGGGTAATTTCTGAGTCTCTCGTATTGCTCGATACACACCAGTACGCGAACCTCGGTAAATTTGCTCAGTGATGGTATAGCCAGAAATTTCGGGGAATTGAGGGGCTGCGGATATCATAAACTCAATGACTGATAATTACTTTGGGACTTTACTACTGTTATTAAGATGCCCAAAGATACCAGTAATTGAACAATTTTTGTTTTATCCTCTATTGCGGACAGCGCAAAAGTTGTGCTTGGGGATATTTTTTTTGTAGTTGCCTTTGCTTTTGTGGCTGTTGTTGCCCGTAAGTTGGTATATTTTTTAAGACTTCCGGCTGGGGTGGAATTGACAATCTATCTTCTCCTAGACTACTGAACAAAATCACAGATTGCAATTGCAAACGACGTTGCTGATGTTGGTGATAAAGTGTAGTGTAATTTTGAACAACCTGCTGCCATTCTATCGCCGGACAATAACTGCGATCAATCAGTAGTGTAATAGAGGGAATTGCAAACAACCAACTGATTATTAATCCAGTAATCAAGAAACTTAACCAACTGATGCCTAAAGTTTTAAGTAGTTGAGTATTAAGATTCATTGTTTTTATACCCATGA
>JBODRP010000280.1:0-7346 GCA_050633005.1 Trichormus sp.
AATGAAACTGTTCAGACATCAGATAAAACAACGAAATCTATTCCTAAAACAACAGCTATTCCAACACCTACTACAGACACTAAATCAAAGCCTGAAATTCAGAAAACTCCACTAGCAAAACCAGAATCAGATTTAAAAACAGCAGTTATTAGCAAGCTAAAATCAGGTTTGCCAGGAAATAAATTGGAAGTACAAAATCAGGATGGTGAAATTATTATTAAAGGTATAGCTAGTTCTCAACAAGAACTACAAAAAGCCGAACAATTAGTTAAAGAAGTTAAAGGTGTCAAGAGTGTCACAATAGAGGCACAAGTGAAATCTCCTAAAAAGTCTTAATAGGCATAATAGTTAAATTAGTGACATCTCCTACACTTCTGCTTCGCAGTAAGTGTAGGCTTCCAAGACAATCCGGCTATTGCTTAGGAGGCTCTTGGCTGTAAGAACGGTATGCCCATCCGCCCTATTTTTTATATTAATCGCTGCATTAAGTAGGTCGGCGGGAAAATTCACAAGTATGTAACGAAAGGTTAACCAGAGCTATTGGAGTTAAATTTAACAGTTTTAATTCATCTACTGACCAATCTGAATTAGCTAGAAAATGATGTAATGACTGGGCTGAATTTATGCTCACTACCTTTGCTATCTCTGGTAACGATTTTCGTTTTATAGTTGATATTATACCCATGTGTAAATATTTGAAGCATTCATAATTTCTTACTTCTTTAAACAGGTCTTTATACTCTGCACAATATTCATCTATGATGGCAACTGTTGGGTGAGCATCTCTTGCTAAATGTTTCATAATTTGTAACTCTACATCCATTGCCCCACTTACCTTTCAGGGTTTTCTTTTTTTATTCTTTTATTCACAATACCCGGAAAGTGACATAAGAGGGATAATGAGTAAGAAGTAAGAAGTAAGAAGTAATGAGTAAATACCTATTACTTACTACTTATTACTTATTACTTACATACTTATTACTTATTACTTACATACTTATTACTTATTACTTACATACTTGTTACTTATTACTTACTACTTGTTACTTATTACTTAATGCAGTTTTCCTGCTTTTTCAACGTCCTAACCAAGTTTTGATGATATCAAGGAGACTAGAACCACCCCAAGCCAATGCCATGAGAATAGAAGTGGTTAAAATTGCTCCCATGACACAGAGGACTAAGCCGCCTAAACTAATAGCACCATCATCTTCTAATAAACCGAAACCTGTCACGAAAATGCCCATTGCTGGTAAGGTGTTAGTGCCTGGGATGGGAATCATCATGGAAATTGCCATTAAAGCGATCGCAATTCCAATGGTGACTCTGCCTGCTAAGGTAGTACAAATATAAGATAAACGCGGACGGGCGATCGCTTCAATTCTCCTTAACCAAGGAATCCCCGCTTTTAAAAATCCTTGGACTGTTTCTAGTTTGATGGGATGACTCATCATTTTCTGTGGTAGCCAAGGAACTTTAGCACCAATAATCAGCTGTATAGCTAAAATAAAAATCAAAATCCCAAAGGGAACTGAGTATCCTGGGGCGGGTAATGGTAAAGCTGATGGTAAAGACAAAATAACTAGCAAAAACCCAAAAATTCTTTCCCCGGCCAGGAGTAAAATATCTGCTAAAGTGACATTTTCTGGTCTGGTTTCTTCAAAAAAATAACGTTGCAATTCGTTAGAGAGTTTAGCCATAAAGTCTGTAATTTTTCTGTGTCTACCTAGTTCGGGGATAGTTA
This sequence comes from Trichormus sp., assembly GCA_050633005.1. Taxonomy (GTDB): domain Bacteria; phylum Cyanobacteriota; class Cyanobacteriia; order Cyanobacteriales; family Nostocaceae; genus Trichormus. Next base: position 1,745 of record JBODRP010000280.1, read on the forward strand.
AATCAGTGATCAGTTATCAATTATCAGTTATCAGTTGCACCTTTGGGGCAGGTGTAATACTGTTTTGCTGAAAGTACATAAAAACTCTACAGTATCAAAGATGTGCATACCATATCTTAGCGTTGAGAATTTCGGTATCAGGATGAATATTGTTAAGATTACATCAAGTTACTGACTGAGATAACGGGTGTAATGCCACGGGTAGAATATGGGAAAATACTGGAAGGTTCTGAGATTATTTTGGACGACTGCGATCGCCGCAGAGTTGGAATATCGAGTTAATTTCTTGATTGCTACCCTCAGCAGCTTAGGTAATTTAATCGGCAGTCTGTTTGGTCTATTCTTGTTTTATGGCAAGGGCTATACTTTTACTGGCTGGACTTGGGAAGCGGCTTTAATAGTTCTCGGTATTTTCACCTTACTACAAGGTTTTTCTGCTAGCTTTCTTGCCGCTAACCTCAATCGCATCGTCCGTCATGTACAAGAAGGAACTTTAGATTTTATTCTACTCAAACCTATACGTAGTCAGTTTTGGCTTTCTACCTATACACTCTCTCCTTGGGGAGTACCAGATTTAATTTTTGGTGGCATTATTATTGGCTACGCAGGGCAACGTCTCGGTTTAAAATGGGAAAACTATCTTCTGAGTTTAGTACCGTTATTTTGCGGTTTAGTAATTCTTTACAGCCTCTGGTTTATGTTAGGGGCGACTAGTATTTGGTTTGTGAAAATCTACAATGTTACTGAAGTCTTACGGGGTTTAGTGGAAGCTGGCCGATATCCGATGGTAGCCTATCCCGCAGCTTACCGCTTTTTCTTTACCTTTGTAGTACCAGTCACATTTTTAACCACAGTTCCCGCCGAAGTGATGTTAGGCCGGGGACAAGTTAGTTGGTTGATAGGTGCAGTATTTTTAGCAGTCGCCTTGTTTGGGATATCTACTTGGTTCTGGCGGTTTGCCCTGCGTTTCTATACCAGTGCTTCTAGTTAGCAATTCACCCCTTCTTATTCCTGTGGTTGAATTGTCAAAATAGCTTAAACTCGCTAATAAATAGTTAATACCGCTATAAACTCAAGCGAGAAGCATGGAAACTCAACAACTAGGAAAAACAGGTATCTTAGTCAGTGGCATTGGTTTGGGTGCTATGCCAATGTCAATTTATGACCGACCCCCTGAATCACAATCAATTCAACTTATCCATCGAGCTTTAGATTTGGGTATCACATTCATTGATACTGCTGACTCCTATTGTAAAGATGAATCGGACAAACACCACAATGAAAAACTAATTTACAAGGCAGTTACTAGTTACCAAGGTGACACTAGCCAAGTCATTGTCGCTACTAAAGGCGGTTTAATGCGTCCCCATCAAAATTGGGTACGTAATGGTAATCCTGAACACCTACGGCAAACTATTCAGGTGAGTTTTGCTGCCTTGGGTGGTGAAAAACCGATTGATTTATGGCAATATCATGCCCCAGATCCCCAATATACAATTGCAGAATCCCTCGCGCCAGTCAAAGAAGCTGTCAAAGATGGTTTAATTCGATTTGTGGGAGTATCTAACTTTTCTGTCGCACAAATTAAACAGGCGCAAGATGTGATAGATATTGTCTCCGTTCAGAATCAATATAGTCCCTGGGAACGTCAGCCAGAAACAGATGGCGTACTGGAATATTGTGAACAGCAAGGATTAACCTTTTTACCTTGGAGTCCCTTTGGTGGTCGTCGTCGCCATGAAAATTTAGAAGATATTCCGGCGATCGCCCAACTAGCCCAAGCCAAAGGCGTATCTGTATACTGTATTGTATTGGCATGGTTACGCTCTAAGTCACCTTGTATTTTACCCATCCCTGGCGCAAGCAAAATTTCCAGCATTGAAGACTCTATACGTGCTGTGGATGTGAAACTATCTCCCGCAGAAGTAGAAAAAATTGACCAGCAAACATAATAAGTAGGTTGGTGTTAAAAATTGTCGTTGGGATAAGGCAGGGGGCAGGGGGCAGGGGGAATAAGGGTATTAGCCTTGTTTACTGTTCTTCACAGACTTTGGTTTTATTCTGCCTACCTACTTAGTGTTGATGGTGGAATTTTGAATTTTGAATTGTTCCGTTCATCCGTGGTAACACAATTTGAGGTACAATCAAAAACCTGCCAATAAATGACAAAGCTTGCTGACAGGAGAGACTTCATATGGCCCGGATGTACTATGACGAAGATGCCAATTTAGACCTTTTGGCTGGAAAAACCATTGCAATTATCGGCTATGGTTCTCAAGGTCATGCCCACGCCCTGAATTTAAAAGATAGTGGTTTAAATGTAATTGTGGGACTATATCCGGGTAGTAAGTCAGCCGAAAAAGCCCAAGCTGCTGGTTTAACTGTAAAAAATGTGGCAGATGCTGCTAATGCTGCTGACTTCATCATGATTTTGTTACCCGATGAAGTCCAAAAAACAGTTTACAAAAACGAGATTGAACCAAATCTGAAAGCAGGGGATGTGTTAGCCTTTGCTCACGGTTTTAATATTCACTTTGGGCAAGTTGTACCCCCGGCTGACGTAGATGTAGTAATGGTTGCACCCAAAGGCCCTGGCCATTTAGTCAGACGCACCTACGAACAAGGCCAAGGTGTACCAGCATTGTTTGCAGTGTATCAAGATGCTAGTGGTAAAGCACGCGATCGCGCAATGGCATACGCTAGAGGTATTGGCGGAACTCGCGCCGGTATTCTCGAAACCACTTTCCGCGAAGAAACTGAAACCGATTTGTTCGGTGAACAAGCAGTATTGTGCGGTGGTTTGAGTGCCTTAATTAAAGCTGGTTTTGAAACTTTAGTAGAAGCTGGTTATCAACCAGAATTAGCTTATTTTGAATGTCTGCACGAAGTTAAGCTGATTGTAGACTTAGTAGTTGAAGGCGGTTTAGCCACAATGCGAGACAGCATTTCTAACACTGCTGAATATGGTGATTATACCCGTGGGCCACGGGTTGTCAACGCCCAAACTAAAGCTGAAATGAAGAAGATTCTCAGCGAGATTCAATCTGGACAATTTGCACGGGAATTTGTCCTCGAAAACCAAGCAGGTAAACCAGGATTTACCGCTATGCGTCGTCAAGAAGCGGAACACCCCATTGAAGAGGTTGGTAAGGATTTACGGGCTATGTTTAGCTGGTTGAAGAAAGTTTAAAAAATCCTTTTAAATCTCAAATAAAGACGCAAATGTACTACTAAATGCTTTGCGTCTTTATTTTTTGATGCTAGATTGTCAGCAAAACATCACATTGAAATCTATGTTAAACCTGACATTGCCAAAAATTCAGAGCATAGTTACTGTTTTATTGTTGACTCAACCACTTTATTGGCACAATCCAGTTCAAGCACAGTCAGCACCACAACTATTACCATTTTTTGATAATGTAGATAATCCAGTTTCTGTAGGTTTTCCTAGAGGACAACAAGTAGATATTACTCCACCAGTACCACAGTTAAATGCTTTTGATAAAGCTGTACTTAATACTTGCGGTGCTATAGGTACAAGAGTCAGCCAAAATAAATTTAAACAGTTGTTATCTTCTTATCCAGAAGTATTAAAAAAACTGCAAACAGTTAGCGGTGGCGAAATATTTTCAGGGCGCAAAAACAAAACACAATTTATTGAAGATTTAACCAAGATTTGGTTTAAGCGTCGTGGCTTTGAACACATTTTTTGCGGTGAAATATATAACGCTAATGACATTGGTGGGTTGCATTTTTACGGCAGATATTTGCAACTCCAAAATCAAGGAATTGGCGGTAGACTCCCCAATAATCGCCAAAGAGAAGAAGTTGTTCCTGGTGTGATTTATACAATGGGTGTAGTGATCAAAAAAGGCAACCAAACAGTAAGAGATGTAATCAAAGGTTACAGCTACATCAGCAATGCTGAAGAAATGCTTATAGATACAACTCTAGCATTTAAAAAACAGAAAAATACAGAAGGAGCTTGTATTTATAATGTCCGCGATCAAGAGACAGGCAAGAATTTTCCTAATGTTTTTGTGAGAAAAGATCAGGCGATTATTACTTTCTATCCTGATGCGACTCCTCAAGGAAAAAAATGTAAGCAGTGAAAATTAAGGAAGTTTATTAACTACTGAGACTTAACTGCGATCGCTCACAGCAAGTTTATCAGCTTTTTTCCTTCAGTTCTGGCAATGAGTATTGGGGTGAAAGGGAAATGAGGTGAAGGCGATCGCTCTAATTATGATCAAATGTAAGGGCTTTTTGTAGGGGTGTAGGCAAGCCCAGCCCAGGCATCACTCGCAAGCAACTTACAGGCTTTTTCCTTAAGCTCCTTCATAGCTATTTCGCTTGTGTTCCAACTTTTTAATGTGTTCTTGGATTGCTGTTTCCATAATGGCGATGTTTTCAATTGTGTCTGGAATAGGGTATAAGTCTGTATCATTAGAACTTGCTTCTAGGCGATCAGCCAGTTTGTAAAATGCCTCGTTGTCATTTCGATGCAAAAGTACGTAAGCTCGTAGTTCAGCAATGCTCATAGTGTCAAAGTCTGGTTTCATCTAAACCTCCACTTGCCATCACGGTAAATTACAACTTGCAAATCTTCACCTGCAAAGATATACACTATGCCTGTGCGCTCATCAAAACGTAAAAGCTCTATAGAACGATAGAAGTTTGTCAGATATTGACAAACCTTGATACAAGATTTTCCTTGTTCGCCGCTTGGTAAAATTACTTCATCCTCAACACACCACTACTGTCATTTTAAACGACGAACGGTAATGAAGCGATCGCACTAATTATGATCAAATTTGCGGGATTCTTTTAAAGACTTAGGTACATATCGCCGCAGGCATCGCTCACAGGTAGTTTACGGCTTGTTCCTTCAGTTCTTGCGAGGACATCAGAAAACGCCCGAACAGGTATTGGCATCTCAATTTTAGTACATTTGAGTATTGAGGCTGCTGGTGTGAAAGTGAAATTGGGTGAAGGCGATCGCGCTCAATATGCTCACATTTGAGAGGGCAACTTGTCATATTCTGCCTATGAACTCAGAGCTTAATATTAACTTCTCATAGAAGCCAGAACATCTGAATCGGGAGATTCCCTAAAAATAGCCCCACGAGCAATTAAATCAGCTTTGTCTTCTTCTGTTAAACCACGGTTTTCGCCAAAGATAGTATTTTCTACAACTGTATTGGTGAAGTCAGCTTCACTAAGGTCTGCACCAGTAAGGTCAGCATAGCTAAGGATGGTATTCAGAAGATTACTTCCACACAGATCAGCTCTGTAAAGTTTAGCTCCGTTCAAGTTCGTATCATGAAGGTTAGTCCCACTAAGGTCAGATCCTAGAAAGTTGACCCCACTACAGTTAGCTTCACTGAGATCGGAGCCGCTAAGGTCAGAGCCAATAAAATTGGACTCATTAAGATATGATTTGCTAAAGTTGACTTCACTGAGATGCGCCCTACTGAGGTTGGCTTCATTAAGGTAAGCTTCGCTAAAATTAGAGCCACCAAGATGCGCTCTATTAAAATTCGCTTCGCTAAGGTTAGCTCTACTAAAATTGGCTTCGCTGAGGTTAGCTCTGCTAAAATTT
>JBODRP010000281.1:0-7268 GCA_050633005.1 Trichormus sp.
GACACTAATATATTGTCAGGATCTACTTTGACTAGCCAACGGTTGCTTGTTTGGCCATCTAAAAGTAACTCCTGGCTATAAACCACCCCAACTTTGCCGGCTACGTAGGCTGGGCGTAGAATCAAAACTTTGTTTCCTACTTGAATACTTTTGGGAATTTGCAACACTACTCCTACAAATCATGAATCTGCAACAGTGGACTTAATTTAAACAAAATTAATAGTTTTGTTAATCTTGTCTTAACCTAAATGTAGTTTTTTAACATATTTATAGTTTAATACAAGTTAGGATAACCCCGTCTTCTTCCAGAAAACGGGGTGATGTCAGGGGCTTCTAAATACAAAAATAATCAATCGCTTTGGTTAAGCAGGGGGCAGGGGGCAGGGGAAAAACTCTGGAATTTTGAAACTTCTGTGTGAGACGCACTCGCGTTAAGCGGCTAATGCTTCCCCTACACCCTACCCGATAGGGGTTGGTTAAGGGAGACTTTCTCGCAGTAAGGCACGGAATCCTACCTGTTGAAAATGCTCATTGGCAGTCAAAGCTTCAGTAATACCACAGAATTGCATAACAATAAAAGATACGCAATCAATAAATCCCCATTCTTGATTGGAGCTTTCTGAGTATAACTCAAAAGCTCTTTCGTATAATTCATGAGATAAAGGGACAATTTCCACTTTGGGATCAGATGCTAGAGCATTTAACAGCACTATCGCCTGATGACGATAAGGTTTTTGGCATAAAATATTGCCAATTTCTAGCATAACTGTTTGGGTTGTAATTAAACGTGTACCTGCCTCGTCTAACAATTTGGCTAAGTGTACAGCGCGCGAATGTAAATGATCCTGTGGTGCGGCTAAGGCAATGGCGAAGGATGTATCAAGAAACACTTCAGGTTTCATGCAGAATTTCCCGACCGTACAAATACTTGTCAATGTTAGCAGACAAATCTGGTGGACTATGGAGTTGGAGCGATCGCGCTGTGGCTAAAAAAGAGACGTTGCCTTCACCATGAGATGGTAATATTTCTATGCTGAGGCGAACACGGGTATTAACTGGTAAAGCGATCGTGTCTTGAGGATAAAATGCTTTGCCATCAAACACTGCTGGAATAAATTTTTCTCCCATATGCTGCCATTTTCTTGATCTAGCTGGTTCTACCTGGATTTGCTCATTTTCCATTGGTATGACCTATATACTATGCGCTGATCTTGGCAAATGGGAGCAAATAGGGGAGGCTAAAGGGCGATCGCTGAAGATTCAGTGACTCATAGGTAAGATAAATCAAGTATTTGTGTAAATATAAAGAAAAACTTAAGTCTTTAAATTAACGGTAATTGCTGGCTTGTGTTGATCGTAGCTGATCAAAATTTTTTGTGCGATCGCACTACTTCACTAACAGCAATACCTACATTTAACTAACACACAAACTCTACTCAAAACTAATTAACCTACCTTGGAAATAACCTCTATATCAAAAATTAGCTCCCCAATATCACCAAACCTACCTGAAATCATATCCGTCCACAAGTACCTGTTTCATTGAGACGGAATGTAACAAGCCAACCAGTAGGATATTTTTGGCGTGCTTTTTTGTCAGCCACATTTTCATCAGGATCAATAAAATAATTACCACTGTTTGGTTCAATCACAATAAACCAGTTATAGTGTTCATCTATTAATTGTGGACAAACTTGATCAAAAACAACACGCGCTTTTTGTCGACGAGCATTTTTTTCAGCTTCCCGTTTAGCTAACTTTTCATGTGGAATTGTAAATTCTGGAAATATTCATTCAGTCATAGTTTAGTAGTTTGACTAGATTTTTACCATTTTGTGATACCAACTATTTTAGTTGATGATAATGCGATCGCACTACCCCACTAACAGCGATACCTACAGTCAGGTAAAACAGATCATGCACTCAAAACTAATTAACATACCTTCATAAATCATTAGAAATATTCGACTACCGCAGCAATAGCCATAGCAATATTTTCCATGATTTCAGGCGAACAAATCCCAATTTTACGGATGAATCTTTGCACATCCATACCGCGCAATTGTAAAACATCTACAGCAGAGTTTTTAGTTAAATTATTAGTAGTGTCTGGCTCAAGTTTGACGTGCCATATATTACCAGCGTAGTATTCTTTCCAATCTGTGATAGGCGCAATTAATTTAATTGGTAATTTACCGACACCATCAGAACTTACTACCACAGCCGGTCTGATTTTTTTGATTTCTGCTCCTAGTGTTGGGTCAAAATTAGCAAGCCAAATATCGCCCCGTCTGGGGGTAGGAGAGCTAGTAGTCAAGCAAGTCTCCTGTCTCTAATTCTTGCCACTCTTTATCTTGTTGGTAATGTAGTAACATTTGCTCGGCTTGTTCTGCTAGTATGCGCCGCCTTTCTTCTAATGGCAATTTCATAAACTCGCGTCGGTTTATGCTTTGAGGTTTTACAGCGATGTCTATTGTTTCTAGTTGTGTGTTATCTCTCTGAGTACTAAATTTTGATGTTTCCATAAATTAACAGTAATTGCCGACTTGTGTTTATCGTAGCTTATCAAATATTACCTTGTTCAAAGGCTTAATTGCAGGCTATATGAAATAGGTAAGCTGCGGCTTGCTCATAAATTTTAGGATGTAAATACTCACCATCAAAAGTTAGTTGAGGTTTGGAAAGAGCAGATTCTAAAATTCAACCCCAGCTACCACTATTGAGACTCTGGATGATTTGAGGATGCCAGGATTTGAATTAATCTTGAAAGAAATTCATAAGCTAACGATGTCAATAAATTAGTTTGTGCTTCAATTTCGCTTGGTGGAAATACAAATGAGACATTTTTCATGGCTGATTCAGCCTGGTTATCAAATGTTTTACTATCAAGCACTGACTCAATGCTAAAATTGCCTGACTGGACAAGCATAGAACCGTATTCAAGAAATACATTACTTAGATTTTGGTATGTATCTATTGCTCTTAAAGTGACTCTAATATAACGCAGAGGATAAATACTACTTGAAGGCTCAGTCAGTTCAACGTCATAACTAAAAACTTGTGATTCTTGATATTTGTCACTATAAACCAGTAAGTTCCAGGTATTTAAATTAGGTATTGACTGCTGAACATCACTAGCAGCTTGTCTAATTTTGTTTTCGTCTAACATACATTTTCTATTTGTACTATTTGTAAATGTAAATATGTGGTAAAAGCAAATACGGTTCAGTTAATACTAAAATTTGGGGTCTGTGAGTAAGAAAAATTTCATAGAAAGGACTTCAGTCTTTAGATGAGGACTAAAGTCCTCACTACAAACTATTTTCTTAACTGAACTGTACTGTGGTAAAAACTTACAAAGTTTTTACCACAGTACAGACCAAAACGATACATTTTTGTTAAAAGATTGACTCAATCTTTTTTCTTAAATCAGCTAAACTAAGAGCAATATAAGCATTTCGAGCAAGTTTATATTGTTCTAGTAGTAATTTATATATCTCGTTTTGGCACTTAGTCAAACCATAACTCCTAATATCTGATAGTAAAGACTTAATTCCACAATCCAACCCAAATTCTATGACAGGAGGATAAAATCTAGGATGTCCTGAAGCATCCTGACTTGCGTACAAGTCAAACCTTTGGATAAACTGCTCTGGAGTCATACGGTTATCTTGCTCGGAGATTTTTTTGTCATCCATCATAAATTTTGCTCTTTAATAGGAGGATTTACTAAACAGCCTAGCCATAACCGATAACAAAACAAAAACGGTAGAGCAATTAACGCTCTACCGTTTTCTAATTTTATTTGAGAATCAAATCCCAAACTTTAACTAAGACTCAACGCCTTGGGGTAACAATTCCCGACGCTGTTGAGAACTAACTTGGACATTCCCATTCTCATCGACATCAACTAAGGCGACATCGCCATCTTTGATGCGACCAGAGAGAATTTCTTCCGCCAAGCTATCTTCTAACAAGCGCATAATTGCACGGCGTAATGGTCTTGCACCGTAGCTGGGAGAGTAACCTTCTTGAATCAGGCGGTCTTTGAAGCGATCGCTAACTTCTAAGGTTATACCTTTTTCTGTCAAGCGACCAAATACTTCCTTGAGCATGATGTCCGCAATTTCGGTAACTTCAAGCTTGCTCAACTGACGGAAGACGATAATCTCATCTAGACGGTTGAGGAACTCTGGACGGAAGTATTGTTTGAGTTCTTCGTTGACCAAGTTCTTAATCCGGTTGTATTGAGATTCGCTTTGGTCTTCGCCAAACTCGAAGCCGATACCACCGCCACCTTTTTCAATGACCTTAGAACCGATGTTGGAGGTCAAAATCAGCAAGGTGTTCTTGAAGTCAACGGTGCGTCCTTTCGCATCTGTTAACCGACCGTCTTCTAAAATTTGCAGCAGCATATTGAAGACATCGGGGTGGGCTTTTTCGATTTCGTCGAACAGCACGACAGTGTAAGGACGACGGCGTACAGCTTCGGTTAATTGTCCACCTTCGTTATAACCAACGTAACCTGGAGGCGAACCGATCAATTTGCTGACGGTGTGGCGTTCCATGTACTCGGACATATCCAGGCGGATCATTGCTTCTTCTGAACCGAAGAAGTAAGAAGCCAAGGATTTCGCCAACTCGGTTTTACCTACACCAGTCGGCCCGGAGAAGATAAAGCTAGCAATGGGTCGATTGGGATTCTTCAAACCGACACGCGCCCGGCGAATGGCGCGGGAAACTGCTTTAACTGCATCTTCTTGACCGATGAGTCGCTGATGCAAGGTGTCTTCCATGTGCAGCAGTTTCTCAGATTCGGATTCGGTGAGTTTGTTCACCGGTACGCCAGTCCAGGAAGCGACGATGTGAGCGATGTCTTCTTCTGTAACTACAGGTTCTACACCGTCACCGCTTGCACCGTTAGCTTTGCTTTGAGCGATCGCACGGATTTCGCCTTTGATTTCCATTTCCCGATCGCGCAGTTCCCCAGCTCTGTCAAAGTCTTGGGAACGGACAGCATCATCTTTTTCTTTTAAGATTTGGCGCAGTTCTTTATCTAACTCTTTGGCCGCGGGGGGTAGTTGAGAGTTAATTAACCGCACACGAGAACCAGCCTCATCAATCAAGTCGATGGCTTTGTCTGGCAGATAGCGATCGCTAATATAACGATCAGATAATTTCGCCGCCGCCACTAAAGCTTCATCGGAGATTTTCAGTTTGTGGTGTTGCTCGTAGCGATCGCGCAAACCATATAAAATTTCTATTGTTTCATCGACGGAAGGCTCACCCACCATCACTGGTTGGAAGCGGCGTTCTAGTGCTGCGTCCCGTTCAATGTGCTTACGGTACTCATCGAGGGTTGTCGCGCCGATGCACTGTAATTCACCTCTGGCCAATGCTGGCTTGAGGATATTTGCTGCATCAATCGCCCCTTCGGCTGCACCTGCACCAATGAGGGTGTGTACTTCGTCTATTACCAGAATTACATTACCCGCTTGTCGAATCTCATCCATGATTTTCTTCAAGCGTTCTTCAAATTCACCCCGGTATTTAGTACCCGCAACCAGCAAACCGATATCTAAGGTAACAACACGCTTATCTTCTAGGATGTCGGGGACATCTTTATTAGCGATGCGTGATGCTAGACCTTCGGCGATCGCGGTTTTACCAACCCCAGGTTCACCAATTAATACTGGATTATTTTTTGTCCGGCGACCCAATATTTGGATTACCCGCTCAATTTCCTTGGCGCGTCCCACCACAGGATCGAGCTTGTTATCCGTGGCCATTTGGGTCAGGTTCGAGCCAAATTCATCCAAAGTTGGTGTTTTAGTGCGCCCAGATGAACCGGTCGCTGAAACCTCGGCGGTTTCTCCCAACATCCGAATGACTTGAGTTCTGACCTTAGATAGATCCACCCCCAGGTTTTCTAGCACCCTGGCTGCCACACCTTCCCCTTCCCGGATCAGGCCCAACAGCAGATGCTCGGTGCCAATGTAGTTATGCCCTAATTGGCGCGCTTCCTCTAGGGAGAGTTCTAAGACCCGCTTTGCCCGTGGCGTAAACGGAATTTCCACGGCTACAAAGCCCGAACCCCGGCCTATGATTTTTTCAACTTCAATACGGGCATCTTTGAGATTGACACCCATTGATTTCAGCACCTTGGCCGCAACTCCCGTGCCTTCCCCAATCAGACCCAGGAGGATCTGCTCAGTTCCAACGAAGTTGTGACCTAAACGGCGGGCCTCTTCTTGGGCCAGCATGATTACCTTAATGGCTTTTTCTGTGAAGCGTTCAAACATGGCATTTTTCCCATCACCTGCGTCGTGCCGGTACGCTGATTTTAGCACAGGCAAATCGGCTGGATGCCTGTATAAAGATCATAATCATCCAGGAACTATCACCCACAGTCAACGGGATAAATCTTATTTTTTTATTGATCTTGATCTCGGTGCTGTACTGAGGAGTTGGAGTTTATCAGCATTTCTAGGCTGTGACTATCTACAGCACGCTACATGATTTAAATATTTTATTAGGCAGTCACAAATACTTATTATTAGCATATATATTTAGCGTCAGTCAATTTTTTTGATAAATCTATATATTATTTAAAATAAAGTTAGCAATAAGATTAAAATTTTTAATAATTAAATTTGGACAAAATTTAAATTTTTGTCATGAATTTTGAGATGCCATTCATGACAAGAATATTAGTCATTGAGTGTTTACCAACGTCCAACAATAACAATGATTGTTAATTATCGGGCGGATTAGTTGAAATTAATCAACAACACACACTATGGAGGTGTTGATGGTCAAAATTGCTATCATTCACCACTGCCAGTGGAGAATGCAGAATAATTACACAATAACAGATAATTTTGATACAAAACTGCGTAAAATTACAATCATTCCAACAAATTAGACTAGGCGTAAGGAAACCCAACACCAATATATATGTTGAGTTTTCAATGTCAATATTGGGTTGTGCTGCGCTTAACTCAACCTACGCCCTACACCTTTGTTGTTGACATTCTTTGAATTATTCTGTGATTAGGCGATTTAGCTTGAACTGACAGAAGCCTCTCACTTACCGCTTGCGGAAGTGATGAGATGAATGGCAGGGCGATGAGGAGTCCCACCCCCGACCAACAACGACTATCACTCGTTGAGAGAGTGGGGTGGGCGACGTAGCTTGCTTCCCTGAAAGGGTATCGCCAAACTTTGAACTAAGGTTCTCAACGCTTCAGACATCGGAATATCTAAAG
>JBODRP010000282.1:0-7263 GCA_050633005.1 Trichormus sp.
ATGCCCAATGCCCCATGCCCAATGCCCAATGCCCCATGCCCAATGCCCAATGCCCCATGCCCAATGCCCAATGCCCCATGCCCAATGCCCCATGCCCAATGCCTCATTCCCTAATTAACTTAAAATCTCATTCCACTCCGATAGACAAAGGGATTGCACTTCTATATCTATATCAAAACAATCCCTAGCTGCATTCGTTAAAGCTGTGGTAATTGTATCTACACTCAAGCCTGGGGGTAATTCGACAGGCTCAAAAGATTCTTGGCCAAATACTTGAGCAAATAATTCTGCGTCTGGTTGTAAACGCATAGAACCATGTTGCAAAATTGCCCCGCCTTGTCTTAATTGTGCGCTGCCGATGAATTTTGTGCCATCTGGTAAGACTAAATCTGCACCTGTGGCAGTCCCAAAACAATTGGGATTATGAATGTAGCCCCGTCCGGCTGTACCATAGTGTAGTGGTATACCGATCGCTCTCCATCCTTGAATTAAAAATTCGCAAATCTGTTGATAGTTCTCTAGACGATTCCCCACTAATCCAGAGGTGACAACAGTATAAGTTAAATCCCCTTGGTGTAACACTGCTCTGCCACCGGTGGGACGGCGGACTAAATCTAATTTCTGCCCCTTCCAAGTCAAATTTTGCCAATATTCAGGGTATTGTCGTTGATGATAACCAAGGGAAATAGCGGGTGGCGACCATGTATAAAAGCGCAGAGTTGCAGGATAATTTCTTAATAGGTGTTGCTGTAATAACCATCGGTCAATGGCCATCTGCACACTACCAGAGGCTGCTAAAAAAGGAATCAGTCGCCAAACCTGCTTTTTACCCATGAAAAATTTTCAACTACTTAAGCTGCACCAAATTCAGATTGTAAGACTTCATCATAATCATCTGCGATCGTTGCCACAATAGTAATCAGTCGGGAAACTTCCCCAGGGGACAATTCTGCTAAGGTGCGGGTAGAGATGACGACAACTCGGTTGTCAATAATACCAAAGCGAGACTCGAAGGTACTGGAGCAATTCATTTCTAATAGCTGACGCATCAATTTCGGTTCGTCTTTAGCAGGTAACTGGAGTACCGCCGACCAAACTGTAATTGTGTCTTCATCAGTTGTGCCAGTCAGTTGCACAAAGACTTCCACGCTACCATATTTAAACTTCCACAAATAACCGCCTGCTGGGGAGTGGCTCACCATCGCGCTATCATCTTGCTCTAAGGAGTCAATGACGTTTTCAATGACTTCTACATGGTTCATGCTGGTTGTTTCCACTAGTTCCTGTAGAGCATCTTTACTAGTTAAGGTTTCTTGGTATCCTGTCATACAGATTTTTCTCTCAATATACTCATTGTTTCGTCTACACATACTTTATAGCCTGTGAGCCAAATTGGGTTGATAAATGAAATATTAGGGCGGGGAAGTTTATTTCAGAAAAATTGCTTGTAATATGTCTTTTACTACAGCTGAAATCAGTAAAAGATGTAGCAATTTTTTATCAACCCCACAAAGGATGTATAAACCTATGTCCTCTCTGTCTGAAGTTGTGCAAAGCTATGATGTCCGTCAGTTGGGAATTAATCCGAATCATTGGTATGTAGTTGCACGTAGTAATGAAGTTATAAATAAAACATTAGGAATCATAATTTGGCATCAAGCGATCGCACTTTATCGAGACAGCCAAGGACAAATTCACGCTCTGGAAGACCGTTGTCCCCATCGGCAAGTTAAACTCTCTCACGGAGAACTAATCAACGATGAATTAGAATGCGCCTATCATGGTTGGCGTTTTAATGATCAAGGTGAATGTGTAGCAGTTCCTTATCTAGCTACAAATCAAAAACTGCCAAATTGCAAAATTCGGCGTTACCCAGTCAAAGAACAAGATGGTTTTATTTGGTTATTTCCTGGAGATCAACCACCACAGGTAGAGCCACTAGGTTTACCAGAGTGGGAGCATTTAAACTATATCGCTACAGTGTCAGTGATTAATTGCCAGGCTCATTATTCTTATCTCATTGAAAACCTGATGGATATGTATCACGGACACTTGCATCAAGATTTACAAGCTTGGGCTGAAGCTACACTCCAAGATATTGATGAAGATGATCACCGTGTAGACGCTCATTATCAAGCCCAAAGTTATTACAAAATAGATAAAATTTGGTCTATTTCCCAGTTATTCTTTCCCGCACTACGACGTTTACATCCTGAACCCCTCGATGTCAGTTACATTTATCCTCATTGGGTGTCTACACTAGGAAAGGATTTTAAAATTTATTGTTTGTTGTGTCCAGTGAGTGCAACCCAAACCAAAGCATATTTAATTCATTTCACCTCATTAAACGCTTTTTGGCGATTACACAAATTACCAATATGGTTTCGGCGATTTATCAAAGATAGCTTATTTGGTGCAGCCCAAAAGTTGCTCGATGGCTTGGTTGTGCAAGATGTGCAAATGATTGAGGAAGAACAACAAGCATATTTACACAATCCCCAAAGACGAAATTATGAACTGAATCGAGCCTTAGTGAGTGTGCAGAGGTTGATGAAAAATCAAATTAATTCGTAACTTTTAATTATAGCGTTTTCTAGGCTGCTGAGGTACAAATCTCTGCGTACCTACCCTTCCCTTCTCTACGAGAGGCTGCGCCAACGGGACGCTACGCGAACGGGAACGCCTGACGGCGAATGCGTTTTACTCCGCGCCCCTCTGCGTTTCAAAATATTACCCGTACCTCACTTAACTCGAAATCACTATAACGATCGCGCACAATAGAAATAAAAGCCGAACATGAACCAGGTAGACTACCTCCGCATTAGTTTAATAGATCGCTGCAATTTTCGTTGTCAGTACTGTATGCCAGAGGGGTCAGAACTAGACTATATCCTTCAGCAACAGCTACTTACCGATCAGGAATTGCTGACTTTAATTGCAGAAGTTTTTATTCCCGTTGGTTTTACTCGTTTTCGGTTGACAGGGGGTGAGCCTTTACTGCGTCCCCGTGTGGTAGATTTGGTGAGAGCGATCGCCTCTTTCCCTGAAACTCAAGACTTGGCGATGACAACTAACGGCTTTTTACTTGCTCCCCTAGCTCAAAATCTCTATGATGCTGGTTTGCGACGCATCAATATTAGTTTAGATTCCCTTGATGCCGATATCTTTGACCAAATTATTGGCAATCGCGGCCGTTCTCGGTGGACAGAGGTTTGGGACGGGATTCAAGCCGCTTATCGTGTGGGTTTTGACCCTTTGAAGTTAAATGTAGTGGTGATTCCAGGGGTTAATGACCATGAAATTTTAGATTTAGCGGCTTTAACCATTCATAAACGGTGGCACGTCCGATTTATTGAGTTTATGCCTATTGGCAACGGTGATTTATTTAGCGATCGCGGTTGGATTTCCTCGGCTGAATTACGCCAACAAATCCGCGATTGCTGGGGCTTGACAGAATCTCAAGTTTGTGGTGCAGGGCCTGCCGATGTATTTCAAATTCCTGGTGCGAAGGGGACACTAGGATTTATTAGTCAAATGTCAGAATGTTTTTGCGATCGTTGTAACCGAATGCGTCTGAGCGCCGATGGTTGGCTCAGACCATGTTTATTAAATGAAAGCGGTCAAATCGACTTAAAAACTGCTCTGCGTTCTGGTGTGAGCATCTACCAGTTACAGGAGCAGGTAAGAAATTTATTGGCAATTAAGCCAGAAATTAACTTTAAACAACGAGACTCTGGGACTACAGGTACTTACAGCCGCACCATGTCCCAAATTGGTGGTTAGTCATTAGTCAATAGTCATTGGTCAACAATCAATCAACTTATTGACTGCGGACTATTGACTGTGGACTATTGACCAACAACTACGCTTGACGTGAGTAGTATTCCACAACTAACAGTTCGTTAACTTGGAGTGCCACCCATTCCCGTTCAATGACACTATTGACCTTACCTTCCAATTTGTTTTTATCAAACTCTAAGTGGTTAGGCAGGTTTGCTAGACCGGGATATTGTAAGTTTGTTTCCACCAACTTGCGGGATTGCGCTCTGTCTCTCACAGCAATCACCTCTCCCGGACGAGTTTGGTAGCTAGCGATATTCACTACACGACCATTAACTGTGACGTGACCATGACTGACTAACTGACGAGCGGCTGGGATGGTAGGGGCCATACCCAAGCGGAAAACTGTATTATCCAAGCGCATTTCTAGCAGTTGCAATAATACTTGTCCAGTAGAACCAGTTACCCGTCTAGCTTTACGGACATAACGTAATAGCTGCTTTTCGGTCAAACCGTAGTTACATCGGAGTTTTTGCTTTTCTTCCAACCGGACGGCATATTCAGAACGTTTTTTGCGGTTCTGGCCATGCTGACCTGGTGGATAAGCGCGTCTTGCGCTCTTACGAGTTAATCCTGGCAATTCGCCTAAGCGACGTACAATTCTAAGCCGTGGCCCTCTGTATCGGGACATGAGTTTCCTTAATCTAATCCTGTTTAAATTTTACCCAGACATACTATTATAAATACCTGCCATTGAGAATTGCAAAAATAATTTCCTCAAGTGAGCAAAACAGTCAATCAATTTTAGATTTTGCGGAAAGTTCTGTAGGCGGGTTTCCCGCCGTAGGAACGCCACTTGCTATAAGCCGGGAAACCATGCACGGCAGTTGCTCATGGGGGAAACCCCCTTCGCGCTAGCGTCTCGTAGAGAAGACCGCACTGCCTCACCAACGCAGTGGCTCAACTTTTCAAGACGGATTTTAGATTTTAGATTAATTGCACCCCTAAACCCCTACACCCTTACACCCCTAAACCCCTACACCCCTACACCCCTAAACCCCTACACCCCTACACCCCAATCCCCTAAAATTATATCTTTTTCTTCCTGTCGTTTAGTTTTGCCTGATTTGTCAAAGATTTGTTGCACATTTGAGTTAGCATAACTTTGGGCGTTTGAAGCACCGTAATTTGCATCACAAAGGTTAGTGGGGAGAAAATCAAAAATGACCTTTAAAAATCGTCTAATTCGGCTGATAGCACCAGTTTTGGCTGTAAGTGGCGGTGTGGGGATCAGTGTCCCTAGTATGGCTACGAATAATGATTATCAGGCTTGTGCAGGTAGACTTTTAAGGCTGGGATTGAGTGAACAAGCAGTGTCACAGGCTTGCGCTCAGGCTTTGCGGCCAAGAGACTTATCGGCGTGTGTGGTGTTTATTGACAAACGCACAGAAATTAGCCCTAGTGATGCCTTGAATGCCTGTACAAAAGCTAGACAGCCAAAAGATTTAGCCACTTGTGTAGTTTCAGTCAGTAAGAATACTCAAGAATCAATTAATCCAGACGTGTTAAATTACTGTGGACGTAGTTTGTTACCAGTACGCTTTGCTGAATGTGTGATCGGTTTACGTCGTCAAACTCAGATTCAGCCTAACCAAGCATTAAATACTTGTATTAATGGTAGCGATCGCATTAGTGGTTATTAATTCGTAATTCGTAATTCGTAATAGACTGCGCCGAGCTACGCTCTTAAGGCAACTATGGCGCAGGCTTTACGTAATTAATAATAGCCTATGGCTCAGTGGACAGGGTTTCAGAGCCAGAGGTTTCAATGTTTATCTATTGAAATGATTAAATGTTGATCTCAAAAAGGCGTTGAATCGCAGCCCTTCCTTCAGAAAGGATATCATAGTAGAGTTGGGCTTTTATTTGTCTAACTTTTTTTGTTGCGCCTGTGGAAAGTAAATTTGCTTAACCAAACCCTAGTTCCAAACCAACAGCAACACAGACGATAGCCATCTGCTAGTTCAGCAAATATATCTAATTCAGATGCTGCTTTTTGGGTATTACATAGCACAATCTGCTTGTAGCTGCTATGCAGATGCTCGTTTGTGATGTTTGCGACTGTTGTTTGTTGCGTTGCTGATTGTTCGGTGAGGTGAAAAAATCACTGATGAGGATTTTTATTTAGTCTTCTTTTCTACCAAAAACCATCTGTAAAATCATTGGGATGCCACCAGATTGATGATATTTGTCTGCCCAAGCTCTGATGATTTCGTCTAATTCCTCCATCGCTTGATCCCATTTTTCCGGGGGTACGTCTAATTCTTCTAAAGCACGCATGGCATTTGGTCTTCTTTCAGCCCAATCTTTCATCATGCGGAAATACCGAGCTGTATCTTCTACCATGATGTAGGTGCGCTCTTGGTCATCTGCTGGTGCATAGAAGGGACGAGTCAAGGCGTAAAAAGGCATTCCCCAAGGTGAATCAATTCGTGTCACCGTGCCTGAGTAGAGCAGACGACGCTTGATATGCTCTCCTAAGGCCTCACTCAAGGGCATTTGGTGTTCTGGCGGTAAGTCTTCTTGCGATCGCTTATGGAGAAATTCAATTAATTCGACAAATTCAAATGATGTTACTAACTGAGCATCAGGGAGGTTGCTGGGTAATTTCTGCTCAATTTGTTTCTTTTCTTCACTTGTTAAACTTGTTCCAGGAATCCGGGATCTACCGGGTTGCCAAGGAAATTTTTCCATCCATACATAAGGAAACTGAATCAGATAACGGGGTTCTTGTGTACCCAACATCTTTAACAGTTTGCCTTCCATTAAGGCTTGTCTGACTTCCTCTACGATGATTTTGACTCGTTTTGGCTCTAGATGGTGCAAATGGCCAGTCATCCGCAGATTTTGACCTTGCTCTAGATAAGTCATATAAATCGCACACTTAGCGGCGGTGGCTGCTGCATCTAAGAATGCGCCATGTCTATGCCCACTTGTCCTCATGGCACTGAATGCCAGGTATAGCATGATCTGATCCATTGCACTGGGGCCAAGGCGTTTAATCAGATCGATGTCGTTACTCATATTACGAATAGGTTGAATAGCACGTATTAGTTTAAAAAAGTAGTTGAAATACATCTCAAGGCAGGTTTGTTCACCACGCCAGAATGTATATTATGAGTTTCGTAAGTAATAATTTGTATTCAAATTAGCCATTCCTCCATACTGTAGCTTTGATACAAGTCGCAATGGTATTGCTACTTGAGTTATTCCTGTATCTTACCGAAAAATCATCAATTAACTGCCTGATTTTACTCATGATACCTTTGTAAGCCACTCAAGAACTATAAATATATGGCTCTAATAAGTAACCTACAGAGACTTTCTTCAGTATCCGGATTTTCTCTACCCTTTATCTAGTAACACTTAGTAATGCTAATTCCAAAGAGTTTTGGCTACCTACCAAATTTGGGAGATAGCATC
>JBODRP010000283.1:0-7227 GCA_050633005.1 Trichormus sp.
TCATTACTCATTACTCATTACTCATTACTCATTACTCATTACTCATTACTCATTTGACACTGTAAATCCTTCCAAGTGACACCCGCGAGACTGGGGAGAACTATATGGGCTGTTCCTACCCTTTCGGAAGGGCCGATACCTATAGCCCACATACCACCGGCTAAGGCGGCTGCAACACCTGCGGCTGCATCTTCTACAACTACACATTGTTCTGGCTTTAAGTTTAGCTGATGGGCGGCGTAGAGAAATAAATCGGGGGCGGGTTTAGGTTTTTGGACACTGTAACCATCAGCTAATGAGTCTATCTGATTGGCAATACCCAGTTTTTCGATCACAGTTTGAGCATTTTTACTGCCTGAACCAATGGCTATTTTAATTCCAGCTTGGCGGAGTTCATGCAAAAGTGCGATCGCTCCTGGTAATAAATCCTGGGGTGTAATATTTTGAATAAGCTCCACATAGTAGCGGTTTTTCCGTGCCATCATCTCTTGAATTTGGTCTTCTGAATAAGCTCTATCCCCAATAATGAGCATCAGCGAAGCACGGCGAGATACACCCCGCAAAGCCTCATTCATTTGCCGATTAAAAGGAATACCTTCTTCATCTGCCAATTTTTGCCATGCCAAATAATGATATTCAGCCGTATCCGTCAGTACACCATCTAAATCAAAGATAAATCCGCGAATATCGGGGCATTGGGCATTGGGCATTGGGCATCGGGCATTGGGCATAGGAGTAAATATTTCTCCCTCATCTACCTCATCTACCTCATCTACCTTGTCTACCTTGTCTCCCCCTGCCCCCTGCCCCCTGCCCCCTGCCTCCTGCCCCCTATTCCTCAAATCAAACTCATACCACTCCCCACGCCAGTGTACTTGAAACTGTAAGCGTGACCAACCGGGGGGTAGATGGGGGTGAGCTATGGGGCCATTTTCTGTGAATTGAATACCTCCAAAGCCAAAAACTACCGCCTGCCAAACACCTCCTGCACTAGCACCGTGAATCCCATCTTGGGTGTTACCGCGATGATCTTCTAAATCCACCATTGCGGCTTGCAGAAACCGTTGGTAGGCTATGGTTGATTTCCCTAAGTCTGAGGCTAAAATACTATGAATTGGTGGGGCTAAGGATGAACCATAGGTAATATCAGTACGGGGTGCGTAATAATCCCAGTTGGTGGCTAATACTTGCTGATTGTAAGGAAAATCTGCTGATGTCCGCATTAAGTACAACAGCATTAAAACATCTGGTTGTTTGAGAACTTGAGTGTGGTTAGTTGTTTCCATGCCTAAAATAGCTTGGATAGCTTGCCGACGTGGTTCGTAGTCGGTTAAATTAATATCTTTCAATTGAAAAAATCCCTCAAATTGTTCAATTAATCCGGTTGAGGGTTCGTAAAGAATCCAGATTTTATTGATAATTTCTTGCCAATAGGTTGTGATTTCTGGGGTGAGTTGCAACTTTTGGGCTAGTTCGGCAGCACGTTTGGGGAAATTTTGCTGTAACCATTGATAAACTTGTAGTGCTTGTACTAAATGCCATTGCACCATGCGGTTAGTAAAGGTGTTGTTGTGGACAAATTCGTGATATTCATCTGCACCAATCACGCCCCGAATTTCATACCTGTCATACTGGGGGTTAAATTCAACTCGACTACCCCAAAAGATAGCTGTATCTAGAATTATCTCTGCGCCATAATCCCGCATCCACTCATCATCGCCGGTGGCTTGCCAGTAGTGACAGACGGCATAGGCGATATCTGCGCTATTATGGATTTCACGATCGCGGCACCAAATTCGCACATCTTCACCATAATAATCGTCTGGTAGTGACCAACGGGGGGTAACTTCATCCCCTGTATCAGCACTTTCCCAGGGGTACATTGCACCTTTAAAGCCGTAGTGAGTCGCTTTACGTCTTGCCCCTGCTATGGTGTGATAACGGTAAGTGAGTAAGTTACGGGCGACATCTGGCTGGGTATAAGTAAAAAAGGGCAGAATAAAAATTTCTGTATCCCAAAAAATATGACCGCGATAACCAAACCCTGACAAGGTTTTAGCTGCTATACTGACTTGATGATCATGGCGTGGGGCGGCAATTAATAGCTGAAACAGATTGTAGCGAACTGCAAAAGCGGCTGTATTATCCCCTTCTATAACTATGTCACAGGTTTGCCAAACTTGATCCCAAGCTTTTTGATTTTCTGTGAATAATGTTGTGTAATCAGCTATATCTGCAATTTTTTCTTGGGCGGCGATAACTGGTGTTTTTGTCTCCCGTGAAGTAAATACTGTGATTATATTTTCTACCGTTACAGTTTGTTGGGCTGTGGCTAAAAAGCTGGTGCTAATGCTGGGATAACCGGGGATAGTGCTGATTTGTAGAGTAGCATCACATCCCGATATAGTCATTTTCGCCGCCATACCAATTTCAATGCGGGTGCTACGGGTACGAGTTTGTAACCAAATCCCTTGATCTGTTTTACCTTGATCTATTCTTTCCCAGTGATTAAAACCTTGGTTTTCTGCATAGCCATTAATGCTAGCCTGAAATTCGATGACAGCATCACCATCATAGGATGTTAACTGGCAACGTTGCCCTAAAATGTGTTCATCGGCAAGGGAAGCAAAACGCTGAAAGTGAATGTCAATAACTTGATTTTTCGGACTACGCCAACGTACCCAACGACTTAATAAACCATGACGTAAATCTAGCTGTCGTTTGTATTGTAATACTTCTCCTTGATCAAGACGAAAGCGATCGCCATTAATCGTCACTACTAACGGCAGCCAGTCAGGACAATTAGCCAATTCTGTATAAACTACCGGCACATCATCATAAACACCATGAATAAATGTTGCTGGTAAGCTACGAGTATAACCTTCTTCAAAACTACCCCTTGTACCTAAATATCCATTACCAATAGTAAAGATAGTTTCCCTGACATTAATTTGCTCAGGGTTAAACTGAGTTTCAATTAATGCCCAGTCTTCATAAATAAAATCACTAGAGGTAGATTGTTGATTCATAACCCAGGTTTTCAAATAGTAGGAATCAGGATAATTATGGAGTTTTAACTGATATCACTCGCCTATATGTTTATCTAGAATTTTCTCGGCTCTTGGTTTATAAATTAAATGATATAAACTTTCCATATAACGTAATCTAGATTCTGTATTTTCTGGGGCAACAAAATTCCAAAAACTAAATATTTTAGCTACTGATAACAATTTCTTGCTGTGTAACTCCCAATTGTATTTACGATAGATACGCTGACTCACCAACTCGGATATTTCTGGCCACAATTCGGGGTTGTCATCACATTCTTTGAAAAATGCTACGATTTTATTAGCTGTCCCTGCTAAATCTGTGGGGTTAACATGAAAACTATTATCGTGATTTTCAATAATTTCTAATGCCCCACCAAACTTAGTTGCAAAAGTTGGTAAGCCCGAAATCATCGCTTCTAAAATACTGCGTCCAAAGGCTTCAAATCGGGCAAAATGTACATAAATTCCCCGGCAATCAGCCGCTACTCGATAGGCTTCTCCAACTTCAAAATTAGGTAGCCGCATTCCCACCCAACGAATTTTATTTTGTAGTTGATAGTGATGAATTAAATCATGTAGTTTTTGGATTTCTGCTGCTTCTGCTGGGTTAGCAGCTTCTGAAGTATGGAGTTTGCTAGTTAAAATAATTAAGTTAGAATGCCCTTGTAATTCTCCACTTTGACCAAAACATTCTACTAAACCAGTCAGATTCTTTATTGACGTAATCGGTGCTACTGCCAAGATGGGACGCTTGTGAATATTATCTAATTTACCTAGAATTTCGGGATGTTCTTGATGTAAGAGTAAGTTAGATATTTTCTGAGTTAAATTGGGATCTCGCCTCATTTTTTGGCTGTAATGAAAAAAGACTTTCTCATTCACTCCTGGCGGAATCATATTGAATTTAGGACTAAACAAATCTATGCCATCGACTACATGATACAAGTGGGGCATAGTAAAATATTTGTATGATTCATATTGTCCTATAGTATCTGGTGTACCTACAATTTCTTGGTAGGATGATGTAATAATAAAATCCGCCGCATTCATGGCAATTAAATCGGCAGTAAATTGTGCCGAAAAGTGATATTGCTCTTCAAAATCTTGCCAATAAAGATTGCTGAATAAATATTTGGGCTTTTCTAAAGAATGAGCAATATTACAATGAGTCACTTTTAAATGACGTGCCAGTAAAAAAGCCACTAAATTACCATCTGTATAGTTACCAATAATTAAATCGGGTTTACCTTTAAACTGACTGATGAGTTGTTTTTCTGCATCCCAAGCAAAGGTTTCTAAATACGGCCAGATATCAGTTTTAGATATCCAATTGTTAGTAATATCTGGATTAAATTCTCTAAAGGGAACACGTAATATCCAAGCATTTTCTGTGTCTTGTACTTTTTCGAGTGCCAAGTTACAGAATGTACCTTCACAGTGAGGAATGAGGCGAGTAAGAATAATTAGATGAGGTTGAATACCAAAGCTGTCAAGACCAGCAAGTTTAATTTCTGACTGGAGTTTTTTTTCTAAACTGCGTGCTTGTTCTAAGACATAGATGACTTGTCCCAAGGTTTCATCTCTTCCCATGACATCTGCTTGTGCTACCCAACCGTGAACAGATACCAAAACCACACGAAAGATAGCCGGAACACGAGCAACAAAGGCTTCGAGGATGGGGGCTTGTGGTGCTTCAATTAGTCTTTGTAGGAGTGTGAAAGTTTCTAGAGTCCGAGAAGTAGTATTTCCCCAACCAGGTTCAAAACCTAGTTGTTGTAAGTCCTCGTGAAAGTTGGTGTAGGGTTCTTCACCTTGTCGCTGACTGAGAAACTGAATTGCTAAGGGAATTTGTTGAGCTAATTGAGTGCCAGAGGAAATGCGATCGTTGAGGAGTAAGCGAGTGTTATTGTATTTTAAGGCTTGTAGGGCTAAATATATGAGTTCAAACCAATACTCAGCATCAGTTTCTAATTGGCTGCATAAATAATGATTGAGGAAAGCTAGACCTTCACCAATGTTTCTAGGATCTCTGATTCTGGGAGAATTTTCATAAAATGCCTTCAGGTCAATTTCTAAAATGTGGGGGTCGTAGGCATTGACTAGGCGATCGCTCACATCTAATAATACTTCAGGTGACATCACTTCAAACTGGCTAAAATCTAATGTCAGTCGCCAAACTTCTTGGTGAGCAATTCTCGGACGTACCATAAACCAAATAGCTTCCTCCTCTAGAATGATTTCGTGGGTAAAGTGAATTAATTTCCCCACAGAAGAAGAATGGTAAAAGTATGTAGGTTTTTGGAATTGATGACAGTATTTAGCAAAAGTTTGGAGAATCTCATTTCTGAGGAAGTAAGGTTTACCTAAAGCCTCTAGCGCAAATATCAACTGACGCAGGGTAGTTTTTTCCTCACTATCAGCCAAAATAGATTGGTGTAGTTCATACATGGCGATTTCCCGCACTCTATAAAGTTAGTCGTAATTAAAACTAACTTGTT
Organism: Trichormus sp.; assembly: GCA_050633005.1. GTDB lineage: Bacteria > Cyanobacteriota > Cyanobacteriia > Cyanobacteriales > Nostocaceae > Trichormus. The sequence continues at coordinate 5,549 of JBODRP010000283.1, forward strand.
GAGAAGTATCTTTCTCTTTTATGTCTTTATGGTAGATAAGCTTTAATACGAGTTACTTCTAGCTTTAGGAGGAAAGAAAAATAATCCTGAGTGCTGCGTCAGTATGAGAAAAATTAACTGCATCGTCAAAAAAATGCCACTTTGGCTGAAATTGATAGACAAAAACTATTATTCTGTATTTTAGTTAACTGTTTTATTACCAATTTCTTGGTTGAAAAATTGCCTGATAAATTAAGAGAAAGTTATGAATCAGCAAAAAATATATTTAAATGATGAGGAAAATTAAACTTATACCAATTCTCTATGAAGTTGCGCCAAATAAATGATGTAGAGACTTTGTATGCAACGGCTCTACAGTACAGAATAAAGTGCATCTTTATCAAGAAACGGTATTAGAAATAATTAGTTTACTTGAATATCAAATTTCTCAATGGTCTAAATTTTGAACAAGTTACCTGAGAGATGATTATGAACTACCAAATGCCTTCTTCATCGAAAAGTTTTCATAGTGCAATTACTAATGAACAGTTAAATCAAATTATTGCTGCTATAACTGATGGTAGATATTCCTGGGCTTGTGTGTTAATTTTACGTTTTGTTGGTTACAATCCACTTCACTTTATTCCGCAGCGAACTTATAGCCGTTTAATGAAGGAAAATAGACAAGTTTCTAGCGTAACATCAATGACCAGTTCTGAGTTGAATGAATGAAAATTTAAAGGTTTGTAGTCAGGACTTAAGTCCTGACTACAAACTAAATTGTGCTTAACCAAACCTAGGGTATTGACTTTGATGAGATTTACCTATTCTTTATATCATCTTCTGTTTCCACTGGCTTTATTTCACACACAAGTTCATAGACAGTAGTTTGTGGTGGTTCAGCAAATAATGGCATCATCTGTTTTAAAATATTTTGATAAGCTTCATTTTGATTAGCGGTCATATCTTCTACACTTTCCCAAAATATTACAGATATACCCTTATCTGTACCTGGCTCTTGCAATAAATAAGCTCCTTTGAAACCATGACTATAGGTTAAGACAGCCTCTTCATAGAGTTTTTTGGCAGCTTCAAATTTACCTGGCTTAAATTCTCCAATTGCAACTTGTGCAAAGTTATGTCTGAGAAAATCTTGGAAATCCATAGAAATCTTACTCCAATTTTGTATGATTTTATACTATAAATTATAGTCTCATCCTAATTCATGATGAAGCAGTAGGGAGTGCAAAATATTGTTACAGATTCATCTTCCCATAGTTATATAATTTGCTAATTTGCTATTTAAAAAACTTATAAACATTTTCAATGTATATATCATTTGATGTTGATGAGATTGAACCCAAGATTAAATAGTGATTGTAGAATAATCATCAGTTGTTAGCAAGTCATCAGCTATGGTGCATATGAGTTGCACATATTTTCCTGTTGATTGTTAACTGTTAACCCGCAGCAGTTAACAAAGTTCATGAATAACTGTGTAATTTTAAGGTGGCCAAAGCTTGTGGTGCGTTACGGCTTACGCCTAACACACCCTACTAAAATCTCCAAGCCCCGCGCCTTTGGGATGCCCTGAGCGTGTTGTTAACGCAGTCTCTGTCTAGGACACGCTCCGCGAACGGAGACAAGGGTGGTTGGGGTCAATCTAAAATCGAGATATACATAAATAATCTTGAAGTTAT
>JBODRP010000284.1:0-7203 GCA_050633005.1 Trichormus sp.
CTATAATGATTATCATTCTTATGTGTTGGGGATTTTATTTCTTGGAAGTCCCTAAGCCATAGTATCTGGAATCAATTCAATAGCAGTATCTCCTCACATTTATTGTTAATTCCAGACTGGTTGAGGTTATGCAGTTTTGCAAAAAATTAGGGGTGTGGGGGTGTGGGGGTGTGGGGGTGTAGGGGAGACAAGGGAGACAAGGTAGAGGGTGAGCGAAAAAAGGTGTGGGAGGTGTGGGAGGTGTGGGGAGTGTGGGGAGTGTGGAGGGTAATTTTTTGGATACGTAGCTAGAAATCCCACACAAAATTTCGTTCACCCCAAGGTAGACAAGGGAGACAAGGTAGACAAGGGAGACAAGGGAGACAAGGTAGACAAGGGAGACAAGGTAGAGAATAACTCATGCCCAATGCCCCATGCCCAATGCCCCATGCTAATTTCTAGGCCTGAGTCTTTCACGCCAAGACGGTGTGGGAGATGAAGAACTGGCTGGAGATGCAGACTCTCTGGAACTACGGGTTCTGGAAGCACCTGATTCTACTGTTCTGGTGCGTCGTCTTCTGGGTGGAGAGGCTGCATTGGCGGTAGAATTAGATTCTTGACTACGTTGATAGCGTCGTCTTCTTCTGGATGAATTGTCATCTGTTTGTTGGTCGCGGCTTCTACGTCTTCTAGATGGTCTGGTTTCCTCTGGTTCTTGAGATGTTTCATCAGAGTTTATAGAACCATGTAAGACTTTTTGGGGCTTAATGGGTTTAGCTTTAATACTACCTTTGCGACCTGTGAGTTTCGGTCTGTCAGGAAATTTTTCTACGGGCATTCCCTTGACGACGACTTCCATAAACTCATGCCAAGCGTAGGCTGCACTACCACTAGCACCAGAAGTGGGGCGATTGTCATCATTTCCTAACCATACCCCGGCAACTACTTGGGGGATATAGCCAATAAACCACAAATCACGGGCTTCATCGGATGTGCCGGTTTTGCCAGCGACTGGTCGATTATCTAATTGGGCGGCTGCACCTGTACCTGCTTCGACGACGTTGCGTAACATTGAGGTCATGATGGCGGTGGTGGTAGGATCAAGGACGCGTTTGGGTTGGGAATTTACCGACCAAATTACGTCACCTTTGCGGTTGAGGATGCGACGGATGCCATAGGGTTCGGCGTGTAATCCTTGGGTGGCAAATGTACCGTAGGCACTAGTTAATTCTAAAAGATTGACTTCATTTGAGCCGAGGGCGAGGGAGTAGGTTGGTAGCAGTTTCGATTTAATGCCCATGTTATGAGCGATATTGATAGTCGGCTCAAATCCTATATCTAGTAATACTTTCAAGGCGACGACATTCACAGAACGTGTGAGGGCATCGTTCATTGTCATCCAACCCCGGAAGGTTTTACCGTAGTTTTTCGGTTCGTAGTTATCGACGACAAAAGGCGCGTCTAAATATCTATCATTGGGGCTTTTTCCTGTGGCGATCGCGGTAGCATAGACAAAGCTTTTAAATGTCGATCCTGGTTGACGTTGGGCTTGGGTAACGCGGTTAAATTGGTTTTTACCAAAGTCTTTACCTCCTACCATTGCTTGAATTTCACCGTTGCGGGGGTCTATGGCTACTAAAGCTGCTTGTCTAAAGTTCTGCCAGCGTCCTTGATTTTTCAGCGTTTTGTTAACGGCTGCTTCGGCTGCTTTTTGCCAATTGGAGTTAAGAGTTGTTTCTACAATTAAACCTTCATTAGCTAGGACATCTGATGGTACGTGCTTCGGTAATTCTTGCAGAATGTAACTACTAAAATAAGGGGCTTCTAATTGTAGTCGTTTGGGTAAACTTGATGTGAGTTTAATTGGTTCTTGTGATGCGGCTTGTCTTTGGGCGGCTGTGATAAATCCTTCTTCTTGCATTCTTTGCAAGACTAAATTCCGCCTTTGTTGGGCAGAGGTGGGGTTATTGGCTGGAGAATAAAAACTTGGTGCTGGGGCGAGTCCGGCTATGGTAGCGATTTCTGTCAAGGTGAGTTGGTCTACGGGTTTACTGAAGTATACCCAGGCGGCATCTGCTACACCGTAAGCCCCTGAACCCAAATAGACTAAATTTAAATAGCGTTCCAGAATTTGCTCTTTAGTTAATTCGGTTTCTAGTTTTTGGGCTAGGCGAACTTCTTTAAGTTTGCGCCAAATTGTTTTCTCTTGTTTGAGGAAGAGAATGCGCGCTAGCTGTTGGGTGATTGTACTACCACCTTCTACTACATTTTGCGATCGCAAATTATTTACACTTGCTCTGATAATCCCTTGGGGATCAATGCCACTGTGTTGGTAAAATCTTCTATCTTCAATGGCGATAAAGGCTTTTTGCAACTGTTCAGGTATCTGTTCTAAATTCAGTTTTTCCCTAGTTGCTTCCCCTTGCTGTTGTAATATCGTGCCATCAACAGCTTTAATAGTTAATGTTTGTTCCCGAATCACAGTTTGCAGTTCAGATTTATCGGGTAAGGTACGATCTATTGTCGAGATGAAGTAGTTAAAAGCAATGATCCCACTCCCCAAGCCCAAGCCTGCCCAAAACCACAGTCGCCGATAAAATGGCCGCTCCCGACTGCTAAACTTGTTCACAATTCCACTAGTTGCATTCCGCACATGATGCAACATCTGCCTTCCATTCACCTGCCGATTGGGTGCTAAGTGATCATTGGTGGATTCCTCGTTCTCGAAATGATTACCAGGCGACAAACGCGATTCCTCCTTATCTGAGTCACTTAACTTGGTTACTTGAACTAGCTGGTAAGTTGCACCACATTAGTTCTTTACTCGATTGAGTTACCAACTACCCCAAAAGTCATACTTTTGGGGGTGGTTTACTGCTTTCCGTGTTAGTATAATATCCCATAAACAATTAACTCAATTCATTGCTACGAAAAATAAATTTCTTACATTCAGTTAATGTTTATTTTGTCAAGATCAATACATTACTTTTAATAAATTGCTCAGGTTGAAAAAACTATCAAAAGTATTAAAACAAAAGAGATCATTGATTGACTAATCTACCGAAATAATGAGTTGATGGAGGATAGAGCGATCGCTCAAACAGGATTTAGTGCCTTAGCTCTAGGCAGTAACATGGGTGATTCTGTGGCAATTTTAGCAGCAGCAATCCAAGAATTAAGTACAATTGCTGGGATAGAAATAGCGGCTAAATCTAGTTGGTATAGAACCAAAGCCGTGGGGCCACCACAACCAGATTACATCAATGGCTGTGTGATAGTGCAAATAAAGATAAGTCCCCAGGAATTATTAGATACATTGTTAACCACAGAGCAGAAATTTGGGCGAGTCCGTCGAGAACGATGGGGAGCGCGATCGCTAGATTTAGATATACTGCTATACGATGACTTAATAATCGATACCCCAAAACTTCAGATTCCCCACCCCCGAATGCACGAGCGAGCCTTTGTCTTAGTGCCATTAGCAGAGATTGCCCCAGATTGGATAGAGCCAATTTCCGGATTAGCGATCAAAGAACTGGTAAAAAAAGTAGACTGTTCTGATGTACATTTGTTAAAGAACAGTTAAAGTTACCACTCAATCAATGCAAAAAACACTGGTGCGATTGCCAACTCCAGTGAACTTTTGTGCAGTTACAAAAAACAGAATTTAACTATGCCATTAGGTAGAGAATTACCACAGCTACTAAAACAACGCCTATTCTACAAAGGACGCAAGTTTGACTTTGAAGTAAATCGCTTGCGCCTACCCAACAAAGCCGAAGGGGAGTGGGAGTGCATTCGTCACCCCGGCGGTGCTTTAGCTGTGCCAGTGACTGCGGAAGGTGAACTGATACTTGTACGCCAGTATCGGTTTGCCATTCAAGGAAGAATATTAGAATTTCCCGCAGGAACTGTAGAACCCAATGAAGATCCTCTAGAGACAGTCAAGCGCGAAATTCAAGAAGAAACGGGACATAGCGCGCAAAAATGGGATAAATTAGGGGAATTTTTTCTAGCACCTGGCTATTCTGACGAAATTATTTACGCCTACCTCGCTAGAGATGTAGAAAAGTTAGACACCCCACCAAAACAAGACGAAGACGAAGATATTGAGATTGTTTTTTTCACTCCCGAAGCATTGGAGAAAGCCATTTTGGAAGGAGAACCAGTAGACGCTAAATCAATTTCCAGCTTTTTCTTAGCGCGTCCATTTTTAGTGTAGGAAATTGATTTTGTAGTAAGTGGCTTTAGCTTTTTTTGAGGACTAAAGTCCTTATTACTAAACTTATATATTAAAATGCAGAGATTTGATATGTCTTTATCTCTGAGGCTGAATTGACAGCATGACTATGTTTCTGACAGATTCTACTGACATTAACAGAATTTATCTCTCGTCAAGACTGGATCTGAAGCAGCGTAGTGAACTAGGGCAATTTTTGACTCCTGCGCCAGTTGCTCGTTTAATGGCGCAACAATTCAATAATATATCTGGTAATATCTCTCTTCTAGATCCTGGTGCTGGAGTTGGTGCATTAACGGCTGCATTTGTTGAGCGAATATTGGCAAATCCTCACCAGGTTAAAAGTTGCTTAATCACTGCATATGAAATTGAATCAGCCTTTTTGTCTTCTTTAGAGCAATGTCTGACAGAGTGTTGTTTAGCTTTAGAAAATCAAGGAATTACCGCAAATTATTGCTTACGTCCTGAAAGCTTCATTCAGCCTGTTTCTAATATTAATTTACCACTTTTTACTAATTCTTTAAAAAAATTCACTCACGCAATTCTCAATCCGCCTTATAAAAAAATTAGTAACCAATCACTGGAAAGGAAAATCCTTTCTAGCTTGGGAATTGAAACTGTAAATCTTTATAGCGCATTTGTTTGGCTGACTTGCTTACAACTTGCTCAAAATGGGGAAATTGTTGCAATTACACCTAGAAGTTTTTGTAATGGGACTTATTTTCGTTCCTTCCGTCAAGCTTTTTTGGATAATATGGGGCTGAAGAAAATTCACATTTTTGAGAGTCGTTCAGCAGCTTTTAAAGAGGATGAAGTATTACAAGAAAATATTATTTTTCATGCTATTAAAAGTAAAAATAATCTGAGATTTGTAGGAATTACACGTAGTTATGAACGTGATTTAGATGATTTTTTAGAATTACACTATGCTCCTTATACTGATGTAGTGGAAACTAATGATACTCAGAATTTTATTCATATTGTAACTAACTCTTTTGAAGATGCTTTGAGAGTGCAAATCAATCATTTTTCATCTACCTTAAATGAAATTGGTTTAGAAGTTTCAACCGGGCCAGTTGTTGATTTTCGCCTCAAATCAGCATTGAGAACTGACTTAGATCAGCACAGTGTTCCCCTACTGTACCCAGAAGCTGTAAAACTAGGAAAGGTTGTATTTCCACCTAGCAATCCTCGTAAGGCGATCGCCATTGAACAAAACCCAGAAACCAAAAAATGGTTAGTTCAATCAGGTTGGTATGTTTTGACAAGGCGTTTTACTGCTAAAGAAGAAAAGCGTCGTGTTGTTGCTGCTGTGTGTTCTCCTTTCGATACACCATTCATAGGTATAGAAAATCATCTCAACTACTACCATGCTCAAGGTCAGGGAATGAACCCTGATTTAGCCAAAGGTTTAGCAGCATTTCTCAATTCAACTTTATTTGATAGTTACTTTCGGCAGTTTAGTGGACATACTCAGGTTAATGCAACTGATTTGCGTAGAATTAAATACCCCAGCAAAGATGATTTAATGCGACTAGGAAGCCAGATTGGGGATTCTTGCTTTGATCAGGAGCAACTTGATCAGGTTGTACATGGAACTTTGTCAATTATGAGTGAAGCCATAAATGCCATTGAGGCTGGTAAGCGAATTGCGGAAGCTTTGGCAATTCTCAAAGATATTTCTGCACCTAAAGCCCAAAAAAACGAGCGTTCGGCACTATGTTTACTCGCTTTGGCAGACATTCAACCGCAAACACCTTGGCATCAAGCAACAGCACCAAGACGCAGAATTACAGAAATGATGGATTGGTTTCGTGATTACTATGGTAAACAATACGCGCCAAATACACGGGAAACAGTGCGACGGCAAACGATGCACCAGTTTGTACAGATGGGAATAGTAATTGAAAATCCAGATCGACCAGATCGCCCGATTAATAGCCCAAAATGGTGTTATCAACTACATCAACAAACATTGTCACTTCTTCAATCCTATGGTTCTCAGGATTGGGAAGAAGCTCGCCGCAATTATGGGGTTGCAATCACAAATTTATTGCAGGATAGGAATCGCAACATACCAATAATTCCCGTAAGTTTGCCTAATGGTCAAGCGATTCAATTATCATCAGGTGGACAAAATATCTTGATTAAAGATATTTTGGAAAACTTCTGTCCCAGATTTACCCCTGGAGGTATGGTTTTATATGTGGGGGATGCTGGAGATAAGTTTATCATCAATGAAACCCAAAAATTCCGAGAACTGGGGATTGAATTAGATCCTCATGGAAAAATGCCAGACATTGTAGTTCATCATGAACAAAAAGACTGGCTGGTATTAATAGAAGCTGTGACTAGTCATGGCCCTGTCAACTTGAAACGTCGTAATGAGTTAAAACAGCTGTTTCAGTCCAGTCGCAAAGGCTTAGTTTTTGTGACTGCTTTCCCCAGTCGTAAAGAAATGACTCGTTATCTAGCTGAGATTTCCTGGGAAACAGAAGTTTGGGTAGCAGATCAACCAGATCATATGATTCATTTCAATGGGGAAAGATTCCTAGGCCCCTATGAAACCCCAGAAAATCGTTTTTGACAATCTCGTTGGTGACAGTGCGATTTTACTATAAAAGTTTGCGGGGCTTATTGCCGGGTATATTGACAATAATGAAAGACAATGTAGAATTTCTTCCCCTAATATAAGGAAGATTCTAAGTATCTTTAATGACTTAAATGCTAATAGTATTTACTAGGTTAAATTGGTAATAAAAATAGGGTTTTAACCTTGCCAAGCAAGGATTGTAGGCGTATTGATCCACAACTATAATCAATTATCATTGGTTATCTTAGATGTATTATGATTTCTGAGAAAAAATAATAGTATGAATAAGGACGATAACGCAGTACCCTCTGACCCAGAACACGATAAATCAGGTATTTTTGAATCAAGCTATCGAACACAAGAACCCCTAGAGCCTGACATCATTACCTTT
>JBODRP010000285.1:0-7173 GCA_050633005.1 Trichormus sp.
TTTATTAAAAAAATATTTAAAAACCAGCAACTTAGGCCAAAAAATACTAAAAAACGTCAATCATGAATTAGAATTACGTGTTGAACAAAGATCAGAGGAATTACGAAATAAAAATGCGGAACTTACTCAAACATTGCAAAGACTGCAACAAGCTCAAATCCAATTAATTCAGACAGAGAAAATGTCTTCATTAGGTGAGATGGTAGCTGGCATTGCCCATGAAATAAATAATCCTATCACTTTTGTTAAATGCAATATTGAGTATGTAAAAGAATATTCATCTAACATATTAAAACTGATAGAGAATTATCAGCTAAATTATCCCCAACCTCCAGAGGATATTCAATTACAAATTGAAGCAATTGATTTACAATTCATCCAAGAGGATTTTATAAAAATACTAAAATCCATAGAAATTGGCACTGATAGAGTTGAGAAAATTGTCAAATCTCTGCGTAATTTTTCCCGCCTAGATGAAGCAGAAATCAAAGCAGTCGATATTCACGAAGGTATTGATGGTACTTTGATGATTTTATCTCACCGCCTCAAAGCCACAGATAAACAGCCAGAAATTTCCATTATTAAAGAATATAGTTTATTACCATTAGTTGAATGTTATCCTGGTTTACTCAATCAGGTATTTATGAATATTCTTGCTAATGCCATAGATGCTTTACATGAATACAACTTGCAACGCACCAGTGAAGAAATTAAAAATAACCCCTCTGTAATTCGTATTTGTACCCATCAACTCAATCAGTCTTGGATACAAATAAGGATTATTGATAATGGTATAGGTATTCCAGAAAACATTCGTGACAAATTATTTGATCCATTTTTCACAACTAAGCCAGTAGGCAAGGGTACAGGGCTAGGATTATCAATTAGTTACCAGATTATCGTCGAGAAACATTCTGGAAAGCTGTATTATAATTCTACTGAATATAAAGGTATAGAATTTATCATTGAAATTCCCATAACCCAGCGTTCAACCTAAAACCATCAACCCCACCAAAAAATACTCCGCGCACCTACCCTGCGGGAACGCCTAAAGGCGTATGCGCCTACCTTAGCGATCCTCTGCGTTAAATTTCCACCCTCGCCAAATTTTTGGGAACTATAAACTTACAGTCTTGTTATCCAGCAAAACTGTAAAAATTTGCTTAATTTATCTATCCAACATTGGAAATGTATCATCTGCATCCTGTAGAAGCATTAATCACTGTGAATAGGAGGGGATAAGGCTGTGAAGCTTTTCTGGAATACAACGTTTTACGCCATATTTTGGCTGTGGAACTTAACATTTTTGATGTTTGTCTATTTTGGCATCCTCCCTTGGATAGCTGTACCATTATTCCAAGCTACCGTACAGGGTGATATCCCAGCCGAATTTTCTCTAACACTAGTTGCCTTAATTGCCATACCAACAGTTTGTTCGATTATTGGCGGCAAGTTCTTCATCAAAAAACCTCTACAACTCATCCGCTTATTTTATGGCGTAGAAGCACCACTATTTGTTTTGTGTTTACTACGTTTATTTGTGATTCGAGAATTAACACCCGCTAGCACTCAAATTCTTGCCACAATTAGTATTTGTATTTTGGCATTTAGCGGCGAATTATTTTGGGGTTACGCTTCTAGAAGAAAAAATGCTCTGCAATGGGTACAAATGGTAGCACATACTTTAATGTTGCTATTTGGCATTTATGCAGGTGTGATTTTACTATTTTATGCCTTGCCCTTAGCTGTGTTGTTGCTGCAAGAGTTCATTAAATTTCAGTGGCTGCAAATTTTCCCCTATCTGTTTACTCATTTTTGGGAAATGACTCTTGGCTTACTGATGTTAACTTTTAGTGCTACTTTCTTTATTTTCATGCCTTCAGCACTAGCGGCAATGTATGTCAATTCTGGTTATAGAATTTTACAAGCTTTTGCTAGAGACTATGGAATTAAAAAGACTATAGCTGGTGCTAGTGCTGTTTTAATTGCCTTTGTTATCAGCTTTGTATCCTTACAACAACAACCCCAAGTTTTAGCTTTTTCCCTATTGGCGAATGCTCCAAAAAATGATAGCGATCGCCAAACTATTCTCACCAAATCAAATGAAATTCGTGATGGTTTAGTTAACGCTTATTTATCTTCTTATCGCTACCTTAGCAGTAGACAAGAAAATAATCATATCAGTGCCATGTATCAGCAAGTTTTAGGCTTAAATAAAGGCGTAGCTAATAATATCCAAAACGGCTATAACTTCCTCATGTCACCATTCTTATATGATGGTACAAGTAAAGATACTGAGAAAGCCGAAAAACTTTATGCAGAATTTTTTGATACGCCACTCCAAAAAGCAGAAAAAGCAGCCGTAAGTCATGCTGTCCAATCTACATTTAACCAGCAAGAAGTCAAAGCGGGATTATTAAATATTAACGAGAAAAAAGTTTGGTTAGCATCACAACAAGTCACAGTTAAAGAACATGGTGATTGGGCTGATGTAGAATTGTACGAAGTTTACAAAAACCAAACTCCAGAAGTCCAAGAAGTTTTTTACTCCTTTTCTTTGCCTGAAAGTGCTGTAATTACAGGCTTATGGTTGGGAGATACTAACAAATTATCCCAACGCTTTGCTTTTCGGGTTTCCCCGCGCGGTGCTGCCCAAAAAGTGTATAATTCTCAGGTGAGAAGACAACGCCCTGTAGATCCAGCTTTACTAGAACAAGTAGGGACAAGACATTATCGCCTCAGAGCCTTTCCCATTCCTCCCAACAACGTGCAGCAAATTCAGGGACAACCACCACGCCCTACAGAAATGCACCTTTGGCTAACCTACAAGGTGATGGCTAAAGATAAAGGCTGGGCAATGCCGAATTTAGGAGAAAAACGCAATATTTTCTGGAGTCAAGATACTAAACGCACCCGCAACGGTAAAACCTTGAAGTTGCAAGAAGATGCTTGGCTAGAAACATTTGTCCCTGCCAGTGGTCAAATACAACCTGCACTGCATGAAGTAAATTTAGAAAATGGGGATCAAATTGTCATCAAGCCTTTATCCTCAAAAGATTACTCCTTACCCAAAAATCAGCGCATTGCTTTAGTTTTAGATACTTCCCGTAGTATGGGCAACCATATCAAGGAATTATCACAAACTTGGGATTGGTTAAAACAGCATGGCTTTGCAGACAAGGATTTAACTAATAATGATGCCGATTTATACATCAGCGTTGCTAAGGGTGCAGCCCCCACAAGGCTAGATGATATCCAACAATTTCAAGCTGAAAAAACTACCTTTTACGGTACACTGCAACCCCAACAAATGTTGGAACAGTTTAATCAACTGCGTGGTGATACAGCCTATGATGCAGTGTTACTGATTAGTGATGAGGGGAGTTATGAGTTATCCCGCAAGAATAAGACTGTAATTACTGCACCTGCACCTTTATGGATGGTGCATTTAGGTGGACTACCAGCAGCATACAACGATGGCATCATTAAATCTATGCAAGATACTGGCGGTGGTGTGGGAGAAAATATCGCCGAGGTATTAGGAAGAATTACCACCAAATCAGCGTTAGGTGATTCTGTAGTGAGTGTAGTAGATAATTATGCCTGGTATGTGCAGAAAAATGCTACCGCAGACGTAAATAACCCTCAACAGTCAGCAGATTTACAACCATTAGCCGCCCGACAATTGATTTTAAGCTTGAGTAAACAAATCAAATTAGACAACCTTGAAAGCTTAGATGCAATTCACGCCATCGCCAAAAAATATCAAATTGTTAGCCCCTACTCTTCCATGTTGGTATTAGTCAACGATGAGCAAAGACAATTACTCAAAGAAGCCGAAGCCGCAAGCGATCGCTTTGACCGTAAAGTAGAAGATGGTAAAGAAAATCTCACCAAACCCAATAATCCCTTTAAAACCAGCGTTCCCGAACCCTCCGGCGGCTGGATTTTAGTTATTGGTGTAGCAGCTATATTCATCCTGAAACGGCAAAAGATTAGGGTATAGGGCATGGGGCATGGGGCATGGGGCATTGGGTATTGGGTAGACAAGGTAGAATTTATTTTCCCTACACCCCTACACCCTCATTCCTGTGTCCCTTGTTGCAGTACGGCCTGACAATATTGAACTAAAGTAGAAAGGCGATCGCTAATTGTTTTGAGTCTGGTTTGCACTGTCGATGTTTGCCGCGCCCCTTGCAGAAACATCACATCTACTTCCAACAGGCGCAACTGCTTACTCATCTCTGTCTGGTAAGATTGTTCTCGTGAGTTGGCATTTACACCCAAAGGAATAATTTCTTGCCCAAACAATTTTTGCAAGGCGGCGACACGCTCTTTTAGTTCAGGCGTACTAACTTGAACATTGCTAATATCTGTACGCAATTGTTCAAGTAAATTTACTAGTGATTGATATTTATCAGAACTTAAAGACATTCACTGCTATTTAAGATAGTATTAATGTCAAGAAAATTTTCTTCTACAATCATCTATCTTACGCTCTCAATTGTACTCTCAGCCTCAAAACCTGCTTTGAGGCTGTGTTTGCCATCTACATTATTTCACAAATATGATCATGAAAACCCCTAGTGGATGAGTACCATAGGCATATAGGAAATCATCCTAATACCAATTTTCTCCCCCACCAAGACAGCAACATCACCCCCATGATGATGCTGGTAGTTGCATCTATCCTTCATTTATCTAGAGACCACCTCTTGTATTGTATGAGCAGTATAGCTATTAGTTCCCCAACTGATCTTTCCCTTCCCGAATGGCTCAAGAAATGTTTGCGGGAAACATCAGCCCAACACAACCCAGCCGCAGATGACCGCCTCTATAGTGATAACACTTTAATCTGTCGGGCGTTTGAATTTGCCTATGAGCTGCATAAAGGTCAATATCGCAAGTCAGGAGAATTATATATTAGCCATCCTGTGGCTGTAGCAGGCTTGCTGCGCGATTTAGGAGGTAGTCCTGCTATGATAGCAGCTGGATTTCTCCATGATGTAGTGGAAGATACAGATATCACAATTGAAGAGATAGAACAGCGATTTGGCGCGGAAGTGCGTCAATTGGTGGAAGGTGTCACCAAGCTTTCTAAAATTAATTTCAAAAGCAAAACTGAAAGTCAAGCCGAAAACTTTCGCCGGATGTTTTTGGCGATGGCGCAGGATATCAGAGTAATTGTAGTCAAGTTGGCAGACCGTTTGCATAATATGCGAACTCTGCAATATATGTCAGAAGACAGCCGCCGCCGTTCTGCCCAGGAAACTAGAGATATCTTTGCACCTTTAGCTAATCGTTTGGGGATCTGGCGAATTAAGTGGGAATTAGAGGATTTAGCTTTTAAGTATCTAGAACCGGAAGCTTTCCGTCAAATGCAACAGTATGTAGCCGAAAAACGAGATTCACGGGAAGAAAAATTAGTTAAAGCTACGACAATTTTACGGGAACGGTTACAGCAAGCGGGAGTTCGTTGTTTAGATATTAGTGGTCGCCCCAAGCATCTCTATAGCATCTACCAGAAGATGCAGCGACAGCAAAAAGAATTTCATGAAATTTATGATTTGGCAGCCCTACGGATTATTGTAGAAACAAATGAGGAATGTTATCGGGCTTTAGCTGTAGTTCATGATGCTTTCCGTCCCATCCCTGGCAGATTTAAAGATTACATCGGCTTACCTAAACCGAACCGCTATCAATCCCTGCATACAGGCGTTATTGGTTTAACTGGTCGTCCTTTAGAAGTACAGATTCGCACAATGGAAATGCACCGCATTGCGGAGTACGGGATTGCAGCCCATTGGAAATATAAAGAAACGGGTGGGTCTAATAGCCAACTGACCACTAGTGATGAGAAATTTACTTGGTTGCGGCAACTGTTGGAATGGCAAAGCGACATGAAGGACGCGCAAGAGTATCTTGATAGCGTTAAAGATAATTTATTTGAAGATGATGTTTATGTCTTCACCCCTAAGGGGGATGTTATTTCTTTAAATCCATCCTCCACAACTGTAGATTTTGCCTATCGTATCCATACAGAAGTAGGAAACCACTGTGCAGGAGCGCGGGTAAATGGCAGAATTGTTCCCTTGTCAACACGACTACAAAACGGGGATATTGTCGATATTATTACCCAAAAGAATAGTCATCCCAGCTTAGATTGGCTGAATTTTGTCAGGACTTCTACCGCTAAGTATCGGATTAAACAATGGTACAAGCGATCGCGCCGGGAAGAAAATGTGGCGCGTGGGCGAGAGTTATTAGAAAAAGAACTAGGTAAAACCGGTTTTGACAATCTGCTCAAGTCAGAATCCATGCAGACTGTATCAGAAAAATGCAACTATCATAGTACAGAAGATTTACTAGCTGGTTTAGGTTACGGCGAAATTACCTTAAATTTAGTGCTAAATCGTTGGCGAGAAGTAGTCAAAGCCCAAGCACCAACGGCAGAAGTTATCCCCTTAATACCAAAAGAGTCATCCACACCCAGAACCCATCCAACTACCTCCCGCTCTACAGACTCCCCCATTATCGGCGTAGAAGGGTTAGTATATTATCTGGCTGGTTGTTGTACCCCCATACCTGGAGAAGCGATTATTGGGGCAGTTACCAGGGGTAGAGGAATTTCCATCCATCGCCAAGGATGTCATAATTTAGAATCAGTAGAAGGCGATCGCTTAGTTCCAGTTAGATGGAATCCCAGTGTGGAAAATAGTGGTCGTCCCCACACCTACCCAGTGAGTATTCAAATAGAAGCCCTCGATAGAGTCGGCGTACTCAAAGATATCTTGTCAAGATTAAGCGACCAAGGGATCAACGTGCGTCACGCCCAAGTCAAAACATCCACTGGTCAACCAGCATTAATGGACTTAGGAATAGAAATACGCGACAGACCCCAACTAGAACAAGTATTCACCCAAATTAAAAAAATGAGCGATATCCTCAACATCCGCCGTGTCGGTCAAACAGAAGATTGACAGGTGGATAGGTGACAGGTGACAGGTGACAGGGGGAGCAACGCCATTTTGTGAGATGAGAATGTAGGGGAGACAAGGTAAAATTTTCTCAGTACTCCCCCACTCAGCACTGACTAAACGCCGCGCTACCGCTAACAGCACTCATTACTCATTACTCATTACTCATTACTCATTACTCATTACTCATTACTCA
>JBODRP010000286.1:0-7141 GCA_050633005.1 Trichormus sp.
TTTTTCAACTCAATTTTCTTATCCCGGTTTTCTGTTCCGTTGCTACTCACGCCCCATAAAGAGCGTGAAGCTAGAAAAAATGCTAGACAAGCTGGACAAGTTGCATCAACTATCGGCGGAATTGCTGGAACGGTTGCGGCTGTTGCAATAGGTGGAACTGCTGCTGTTGGTGCAGCGATTGCTGCACCTGCTGTTTTAGGTTTAGCAGCTGCAATAACAGTACATCAGTTGTCTAAAGGTGATGATTAACAATAACCTTGTAGTTTTAGCTATGGAAGGAAGTTCTAATAAATTCATCATTTTACCTTACCTAAGTTAAACTTCCCCCTAACTTTTTTTGATAGCTGGCTTTTACAATTCCTTTGAATAAGCCAGTTATCCTACCAAATCCTTTGAATTGGGTATAAATCAAATACGGTATCTACGCTTAACAAAGGTATTTTTTCAAATATTGACTGAGCTATCAAAATTCTGTCGAAAGGGTCACGATGATGATTTTGTAGCCCATTAAGAGTATAGATATGTTCCAACTCTATTGGTAATATTTTAAGATTGTTTACTTGCTTTTGAGTTTCAATTAAATTATCTAAGGATAAATGTAAGTTGAGTTTTCCAAGCTGATATTTAATTTGTAATTCCCAAATACTAGCTATACTAACTAACCAAGAGTTGTTAGTATCCATTAATAAAGTTCTAACATTGTCAGATAGTTTTTTTGGCTCTCCTACTGACCAAATAAGTACATGAGTGTCTAACAATAATTTCATACTGCACCTTCACCCATCCAAAATTCATCAGGTAAAGGATCATTAAAATCATCGCTCATCCAAATTTCACCTTCATTTAATCCCAATACCCTTTGCTGAGGAGTTTCTTGGGTTTTTTCAGGTTGAGCATATTTTTGCATTAAAAATTCCACAAAATCTAAGACTTGCTGTTGCTGTTCTGGTGCTAGGGTTTGCACCTTGGCAATTAATTCTGAGGTGGTATCTACAACTTGAGCAGTCATCTCACCTTCTCCCTTGGGTACATCTGATTTTATGTTACTTGTTTAGTCAGGCGATCGCCTTTGATTTGGTACTACTATAAAAATATGGGGAAACACTACGCGAATCCTGACCTCTTCATTTTCATCGCCTAGATTCTCCAATTAAACCTTGACTAAATAGCATATTTGTGTATTCAGATGTGTTGCGGCTAACCATTACAAATTTGCCAAAGACTATCGAAAATATTAAGTTTTTGTTACATTAAGTGAGCATTTGCTTTTATTATTCATTAATGTTTGTTAACAAAGTTTGCGATTTTTATATCGATTTATGTCAGTTAAGCGACAAAATCCGCATTTGGTAAGGTTTTTCTGATAAAAAACTCTTATTGCCGAACAAAATCGTTAAACTTTGTGGGCAACTTAGCCGCAAAGAAATTCCTGTAGAGAACACGCATCAAAGGAGCCGAGGAAGCATGTTCACCCACGTCAAGTCCACCATTAGACACATTGCGCCTGATAACCTGGGCGGACGTAACTTCATTAAGGTGGTCTATGTCGTGCTTGAGTCCCAGTACCAGAGCGCACTGTCGCAAGCGGTTCGCACGATTAACTCAAACAATCCCAACCTGGCGATTGAAATCAGTGGTTATTTGATTGAGGAACTTAGAGATCCTGAGAACTACGAAGAGTTCAAGCGGGATGTCGAGAGTGCCAATATTTTTATTGCCTCATTGATTTTCATCGAAGACTTAGCACAGAAAGTTGTTACAGCAGTAGAACCACACCGCGATCGCTTGGATGTAGCTGTTGTGTTTCCCTCTATGCCAGAGGTAATGCGCCTGAATAAAATGGGCAGTTTTTCCTTGGCACAATTGGGGCAATCGAAGAGTGCGATCGCACAATTCATGAAGAAACGCAAGGAAAAATCCGGTGCGGGATTCCAAGATGGGATGCTGAAGCTATTGCGAACCCTACCGCAAGTGCTGAAGTATTTACCAATGGACAAAGCCCAAGATGCTCGCAATTTTATGTTGAGCTTTCAGTATTGGCTGGGAGGTTCACCAGACAACCTGGAAAACTTCTTGCTGATGCTAGCCGATAAATATGTATTTAAATCTGTAAATAAACAAAATTCGGCATCTCTGGCATATCAACCACCAGTAGTTTACCCCGACATGGGTATCTGGCATCCTTTAGCACCAACAATGTTTGAGGATGTTCGAGAGTATCTCAATTGGTACACAGTCCGCAAGGATATATCTAAAGATTTAAAAGATCCTTTAGCTCCCTGTGTCGGGTTAGTATTACAACGCACACACCTAGTTACAGGTGATGATGCTCACTATGTGGCGATGGTGCAGGAGTTGGAATCCCTGGGTGCAAAAGTATTACCAGTATTTGCTGGTGGTTTGGATTTCTCCAAGCCTGTAGATGCTTACTTCTACGAACCCACAACCAAAACACCGTTAGTAGATGCAGTGATATCTTTAACAGGTTTTGCGTTGGTAGGTGGGCCAGCTAGACAAGACCATCCCAAGGCAATTGAATCACTCAAACGCCTCAATCGTCCCTACATGGTGGCATTGCCTTTAGTATTCCAAACTACGGAAGAGTGGCTAGATAGTGATTTAGGCTTACATCCGATTCAGGTGGCGTTGCAAATTGCCATTCCTGAATTAGATGGAGCAATTGAGCCGATTATATTATCGGGTAGAGATGGGGCAACCGGAAAGGCGATCGCACTTCAAGACCGTATCGAAGCCGTAGCACAACGGGCTTTGAAATGGGCTAACCTCCGCCGCAAACCCAAATTAAACAAAAAAGTTGCCATCACCGTTTTCAGCTTCCCCCCCGACAAAGGCAACGTCGGTACAGCCGCCTACCTAGATGTATTCGGCTCAATTTACGAGGTGATGCACGGACTCAAAAACAACGGCTACGATGTGCAAGACATCCCAGAAAACGCGAAAGAGTTGATGGAACAAGTCATCCACGACGCACAAGCACAGTATGCTAGCCCCGAACTCAACATTGCTTATAAGATGTCAGTCCCAGAATACGAAGAACTGACACCATATTCCCAACGCTTAGAAGAAAACTGGGGGCCACCACCAGGACACCTCAACAGCGACGGACAAAACTTATTAATTTACGGTAAGCAATTCGGTAACGTCTTCATTGGTGTACAGCCAACATTCGGTTATGAAGGCGACCCCATGCGGCTGTTATTCTCCCGTTCCGCCAGTCCTCACCACGGCTTTGCAGCTTACTACACTTACCTAGAAAGAATTTGGGGCGCGGATGCGGTACTGCACTTTGGTACTCACGGTTCTTTGGAATTTATGCCCGGTAAGCAAATGGGTATGTCCGGCGAATGTTACCCAGATAACTTAATTGGCACAATTCCCAACCTGTACTACTACGCCGCCAACAACCCCAGCGAAGCCACAATTGCCAAACGCCGTAGTTACGCCGAAACAATTTCCTACCTGACACCACCCGCAGAAAACGCAGGTTTGTACAAAGGTTTGAAAGAACTCAGCGAATTAATTGGTTCTTACCAAACCTTAAAAGATAGCGGTCGTGGTATCCCCATCGTTAACACCATCATGGATAAATGCCGCATCGTCAACCTGGATAAAGACATCGACTTGCCCGAAACCGATGCGAAAGATATGACCCCCGAAGAACGGGATAATATTGTCGGCAGCGTCTACCGCAAGCTAATGGAAATCGAATCGCGGTTATTACCTTGTGGTTTACACGTCATTGGTAAACCCCCAAGTGCAGAAGAAGCGATCGCAACTCTAGTTAATATCGCCAGCTTAGACCGTCAAGAAGAAGAAATCCTCAGCTTACCCCGCATCATCGCCAACAGCGTGGGACGCAACATTGACGAAATCTACCAAAACAGCGATAAAGGCGTATTAGAAGATGTCCAGTTATTGCAAGACATCACCCTAGCCACTCGCGCCGCCGTCCGCGCCTTGGTACAAGAACAAACCGACGCAGAAGGACGAGTTTCTTTAGTTTCCAAGTTGAATTTCTTCAACATGGGTAAAAAGGAACCTTGGGTAGAAGCATTACACAAAGAGGGTTATCCCAAAGTTGACGCTTCCGCCTTGAAACCCCTGTTCGAGTATTTAGAGTTCTGCTTGCAACAAGTTTGTGCAGACAACGAACTCGGCGCATTACTCAAAGGCTTAGAAGGCGAATACATCCTTCCCGGCCCTGGTGGCGACCCCATCCGCAACCCCGATGTATTACCCACAGGTAAGAACATTCACGCCCTCGACCCCCAATCAATTCCCACGGCTGCGGCTGTCCAATCAGCGAAAATCGTTGTAGATAGACTATTGGCACGAAACAAAGCCGAAAACAACGGTAATTGGCCAGAAACCATCGCCTGTGTTCTCTGGGGAACTGATAACATCAAAACCTACGGCGAATCACTAGCCCAAATCATGTGGATGGTGGGTGTACGTCCCGTTCCCGACGCGTTAGGACGGGTGAACAAGTTGGAGTTAATTCCCTTAGAAGAATTAGGAAGACCCAGAATTGATGTAGTCATTAACTGTTCTGGTGTATTCCGCGACTTGTTCATCAACCAGATGAACCTACTAGACCAAGCCGTGAAGATGGCGGCGGAAGCGGATGAACCCACAGAAATGAACTTTGTCCGCAAACACGCCATGCAACAAGCCGAGGACTTGGGAATTAACCTCAGACAAGCAGCCACCCGCGTATTCTCTAACGCTTCCGGTTCTTACTCCTCTAACATCAACTTGGCAGTAGAAAACAGCACCTGGGAAAGCGAAGCCGAGTTACAAGAAATGTACCTCACCCGTAAATCCTTCGCTTTCAGTGCCGATAACCCTGGCATGATGGAACAATCTCGCCAGATTTTTGAAAGCACCCTGAAAACTGCTGAGGTAACATTCCAAAACCTGGATTCCTCCGAGATTAGTTTAACGGACGTTTCTCACTACTTCGACTCAGACCCCACCAAGGTTGTCTCAACTCTGCGTGGCGATGGCAAAACTCCAGCATCTTACATTGCAGACACCACCACAGCCAACGCCCAAGTCCGCACATTATCCGAAACCGTCCGCCTAGATGCCCGTACCAAATTATTAAATCCCAAGTGGTATGAAGGTATGCTGTCTCACGGTTACGAAGGTGTCCGCGAACTCTCCAAACGATTGGTAAACACAATGGGTTGGAGTGCAACAGCCGGTGCTGTGGACAACTGGATTTATGAGGATGCGAACGAAACCTTCATCAAAGATGAAGAAATGCAAAAACGTTTGATGAACCTCAACCCCCATTCTTTCCGCAAGATGGTATCCACATTGTTGGAAGTGAATGGTCGCGGTTATTGGGAAACTAGCGAGGAGAATTTAGACCGCCTCCGCGAGTTGTACCAAGAAGTTGAAGACCGAATCGAGGGCATAGAATAGGATGATATGGGCAGGCTTTACGCCTGCCTTAATCTTTCAGTCTGGAATATCACTATGAATGCTTTAACCGTCAACCTTCAATTAGTATTGGAACTGACAGATGAGCAGTTTTTTAATCTATGTCAAGTAAACCGTGACTTGAAATTTGAACGCACTGCTACGGGAGAATTAATTATCATGCCACCCACGGGGGGAGAAACGGGAAATAAAAACGCTAGAATTACTCAACAAGTAATGAATTGGACTGATGCTGATGGTACTGGCATTGCTTTTGATTCTTCTACTTGTTTTAAATTGCCTAATGGTGCAGACCGTTCTCCTGATGCTGCTTGGATAAAGTTAGAAAGGTGGAATACTTTAACTGACGAACAAAAAGAAAAGTTTCCCCCCATTTGTCCTGATTTTGTAATTGAGTTATTTTCCCCAAGTGATAGTTTGAAGGTTGCACAGGAAAAGATGAGGGAATATATAGACAATGGTGTGCGGTTAGGTTTATTAATTAATCGTAAATCTCGTCAGGTAGAAATTTATAGACAAGGTAAGGAAGTTGAGCTTTTGGAATCTCCTAATACAGTATCAGGGGAAGATATTTTAAATGGTTTTGTTTTGAATTTGGGAAGAATTTGGTAATTGATTTTTTGATTATGAATAATTGGCAAAATATTACTGATACTAGATTAGTCAGACCAATACATCCTGGTGAAGTAATTGCAGATATTTTAGATGATTTAAATATTGATCACACAAGATTTGCAGAAATTTTAGGAGTATCTAATCAAATAGTTAATGAAATCATTAATGGTCAAAGGGCAATTACGGTAGATATAGCAATCCGTCTTGGTAAAGCTTTAGGGAACGGGACAAGGCTTTGGCTAAATCTTCAGCAAAAAGTTGATCTTTGGGATGCTTTGCAAAGCCATAAAGAAGAATATGAGCAAGTTATAACACTTGTTTAGAAGAAAATGAAGAAATGCAGAAACGGTTGATGAACATCAACCCCCATTCTTTCCGCAAGATTGTATCAACATTGTTGGAAGTAAATGGTCGCGGTTATTGGGAAACTAGGGAGGAGAATTTAGACCGCCTCCGTGAGTTGTACCAAGAAGTTGAAGACCGCATTGAGGGTATAGAATAGGTTTTACATAACCTAATAACTTAGCTAAGAGGCGCGGTTATACTTTGCTTTTAGCATTTATCTAAATTTTTACTGAAGTAGAAAAAAAGATAGGTTAGCAAAAGCTATTCACAGATTGTTTATCTAGTCTTTATAATTTCGCTTATTCTTAAAAAGAAAGAAATGCTAAAAAAACTTGAAATAATCGGACTACGTGGATTCGCTACGCTCCAAACTCTCGAATTGGCTCAAGCCGGACAGGGATTGGGTAGTGGTCTTACAATCTTGGTCGGTGCAAATAATGTAGGAAAGTCAACAGTAATTGAAGCCTTCCGTGCTTTAGCCAAGCGAAATCCGAATCCCAGTTTTACGCAAGGAAGACGAAATCGGAAAGCTGAAGACATGGTAAAAATTCGTATCACAGATCATAATGACAAAGTAGAGGAGCTTCGCAGTGTAGTTCCTGGTTCAAGCGAAACAGAACGAGATCCCAGTCCGTCAGAGATAGATTTAAATAAGCTTTTGGTTTTACCTTCACGGCGTACATTCAACCCCTACTTTTCACGTTATGAATAT